>NZ_JBPJUQ010000004.1:0-340766 GCF_051192615.1 Streptosporangium sp. G11 | reverse complement strand
AGATCCTGCCAGGGGCACACGGGCGACGAGGGCCGGTTCGACTTCAACCCGGTGAACCTATGCGGTCACGGCACTAGGGGCGAGAGAACCGCGTGCCGCCGCGTCACCGAAGCGGAGGGGACCGGGGCCGAGAAGGCCGGCTGAGGGCACGGGCTCCTCCGGGCGGACCGATCTTCGTACGGTATACGTTGTCGCGCCGGAGTCCGGTCAGGATTAGACTTTGCGTAACTGTCCGCGACGGGGCGTGGGCGTGACGATAGGCCGTAAAACGGGATGGTCAAGACGGGGTGGCGATGCCCTGCTCATGGCCTTTTGCTGGTGATGGCGGAAAGAAAGTCAAGCCCTACGGGCCTGGACGGTTCACTTATTCACCCCTGTTTGCGACCCTGGTCCTATCCCCTGTAGGGAGTGGCGATGCGGCGGTTCGGTTCGGCGCTGGCGGTTTTCGGAGGGCTCTCTTTGGCGATCGCCGGGGTGGCTCCCGCCCTGGCTCACGAGCACCCCAGCGGAATCACCGATCTGGTGACCCCCGCGGTGGTCAGGATCGAGGCGACGGCGCGTGTCGACATCACACTGCTCGACCACATCGGCGAGCTGGTCCACGTGGAGCGTTCCTACGAGGTGCCGATCGGCAGCGGCACCGGCACCGTGATCAACCCCGACGGCGGCATGGTCACCCTCACGAGGGTGGTCAAGACCGACCGCGACGTCCGGATCTACGCCGCCAACAAGATCTTCGCCGCCCACCACAAGGTCAAGATCGCCGAAGACTTCGAGCGGCACAAGCTCAAGGACGACCAGCTCGACCACCACCTGCAGGAGTGTTACCCGCCCAAGCAGCCCACCGCCACCTGCATCATCGACGTCACCACCGAGATCACGGTCTTCCCCAACATCGCCCCCGCCGACAAGGAGGGGTTCAAGGCCGAGGTCGTCCGCACCGGCGACAAGCCCGACAGCCCCGCGGTACTGAGGCCCGTCGGCCGCGCCGACGGGAGCGCGGGCCTGCCCACCGCCCCGCTCGCCGCCGCGGTGCCCGCCAAGGACGCCTCGCCGGTGGCGGTCGCGGGGTTCACCGGGCGGCCCGCCGCCAACCTGCCGGAGACCGTCGACATCGCCCATCTGCGGGCGGGCGGCGCCGGAGAGGGCGGCCGGGAGTTCAAGGACCCGGAGAACAAGGTCAACGAGCCGGAGAAGCTGGGCGCCCTGATCGACAAGGGCCTGCTCGGCGGCCCGGTGATCGAGGACAAGAAGGGCGAGGTCGTCGGCCTGCTGATCGGCGGTGGCAAGGACGCCCGGATGATCGGCATCCGTGAGGTCACCAAGGCCCTGGCCGAGGCGAACGTCGTACCCGCCCGGGGCCCGATCGACGCCGCCTTCGAGCAGGCGCTGACCCGCTTCCACACCCACTACTACGGAGACGCCGTCCCCGCCTTCCAGCGCGTACTGGAGCTCTACCCGGGCCACACCGTGGCGGCCGCGCACCTGAAGACGTCACAGGCCCAGCGCGGCACCGCCGAGGACGAGGCCACCAAGACGGCGGCCGCCTCCACCGACCAGCCCGGGGGCGCGCCCCTGTGGCCGTTCCTCGTCGGCGGCGGCCTGCTGGTGCTGGCCGTGCTGACCACCGCGATCCTGCTCTGGCGCCGCGGGTCGTCGGAGCCCGAGACCGAGCCGGAGCCGGAGCCGAGCCCGACCGCGGAGACCAGGCCCCCGATCCCGACCTCGCCACCGATACCGATACCGCCGCGGCCGGTCTTCGACGAGCGGGCCGACTCCACGGTCGTCGTCGGCCGGTCCTTCCCGGCGCTGCCCAAGATCTCCTCCACCACGCCCGGCCAGCCGGTCCTGGTGGCGCGCGACCCGGGTCACGACACGGCTCCCGGTCACAACACGTCCCCGGGTGCCACCACGGCGCCGGGTACGAAACCCGGCGACACGGTGGTGCAGAAATACTGCACGGGTTGCGGGATGCGGCTGGGCCCCGCCCACAGCTTCTGCGGCTACTGCGGCCAGCCGACCAAGGCGTGATGTCCATGAACGACAGGGCGCTGATCGGCCGGGAAGTGGCCGGCTACCAGATCGAGGACATCATCGGCAAGGGCGGCATGGCCGTGGTCTATCTCGCGATCGACCCCAGGCTCAACCGCCGGGTGGCGCTGAAGATCCTCAATCCGCTTCTCGGTGAGGACGACCGGTTCCGCCAGCGCTTCGTGCTGGAGTCGCGCACGGTCGCGAGCATCGACCACCCCAACATCATCCCGATCTACGAGGCCGACAGCGCCGACGACGGCACCCTCTACATCGCGATGCGTTACGTCGACGGCCCCGACCTGCGCAAGCTCTTCTACGACCGGGGGCCGATGCCGGTCAGCCAGGTCAGCCGGATCTTCGCCCAGGTGGCCGCCGGGCTCGACACCGCGCACGCCCACGACCTGGTCCACCGTGACGTCAAGCCCGCCAACATCCTGATCGCCGGCCACACCGAGGGCGACCACGCCTACCTCACCGACTTCGGCATCACCAAGCACCGCACGTCGATCTCCGGGCTGACCCAGACCAACCAGTTCATCGGCACTCCCCGCTACATGTCGCCCGAGCAGATCAACAAGGAGCACATCGACGGCCGCTGCGACCAGTACGGCCTGGCCTGCGTCGTCTACGAGGCCCTGTCCGGGCGGCTGCCCTTCCAGCGTGACAACGAGATCGCCCTGCTCTGGGCGCATCTCGCCGAGACCCCCACGCCGCTCACCACGCTCCGTCCCGAGTTGCCGCTCGAAGTCGACGGCGTCATGATGCGGGCCCTGGCCAAGTCGCCCGAGCAGCGCTACGACACCTGCGGCCAGTTCATCGCCGACCTGCGCGACGCGATCAGCGGCGCCGGCCACCCGTACCAGCTCGCGCAGGCCTCCCTGTCACGGACGGCACCGGCGGCACCGACGTCATCGGTGACGCGGACATCACCGTCGGCGTCCGAGACGACCGAGGCGTCCGGGAAGCGGAAGCCGAAGAAGCCCGCACCGGGCGGGAAGGGCATCCTCATCGGCGCGGCCGTGGCGATCACGGCGATCGTCGCGCTGGTGGCGGTGCTCGCGACGTTCCTGCGCGGCGGCGACACCTGGGCGGCGTACAAAGGCTCGTCCGCGGTGCCGGTCTCCTTCCAGTACCCCGGCACCTGGACCCTCCAGCCGCACGCCGACGTGTTCGTGGCGGCCTCGCCGAAGGTGGAGCAGTTCCGCGCGCTGTTCGCCACGCCGGTCACCGCCGACTGGGCCGCGGCGAACGAGATCATCAAGGACGCCCCCCAGGACGCCACCGGCCTCTACGCGCAGACGCTCGACACCCTCGACCCGCGAAGTGGCGCCAAGCAGCTGCAGGAGACCCTGCAGTCCTCGCTTCCCGGAACGGTCAGCGTCTTCTCCCAGGTCGTCCAGGTGAGCGTGGGCGGGCAGCCCGCCGTGCGCCTGCAGGGGACGATCGCCGACCCGCAGCGCGGCGGCCAGCTCGAATTCACCGGCTGGGTCGTCGACCGGCAGGACGAGCCCGCCCTCATGATTTACTTCTGCGCCTCCGGCAGGTGTGACGACGCGGTTGCCAACCGGTTCGTACGGAGTGTCTCGTTTCCGGCGTTCTGACGTGTTGACTTGTGTCCCACTTGTGAGCGGCTTGTCTGGGTGATTTGTCCTATGGGCAAGACGGTCACCAGGCTTTAGTCTCCCCGAATGACGGTTCTCCTCTCCCTTCGGCACCGGCGGGTACGGGCCGTTGACGCTCGACCCCGGAACGAGGAGGTGCCCAGTCGCCCGCCAAGGAGGAGAAGTGAACATCCGCATCGTGATCGCCGACGACCAGGCGATGGTCCGCGCCGGGCTGAAGCTCGTCGTGGAGAGCGAGCCCGGGCTGGAGGTGGTCGGTGAGGCACCCGACGGGATCGAGGCCCTCGCCGTGGTCCGCCGCACCAAGCCCGACATCGTGCTGATGGACATCTCGATGCCGCGCATGGACGGCCTCACCGCCGCCAGGCAGCTGCTGGGCCAGCCGGATCCGCCGAAGGTCGTCATGCTGACGACCTTCGACACCGACGAGAACCTCTACGCCGCGCTCCGCGCGGGGACCAGCGGGTTCCTGCTCAAGGTCTCGCCGCCCGAGCAGCTCGTGGAGGCCATCCGTGTCGTCATCGCCGGGGACGCCCTGCTCGATCCGGCCGTCACCACCCGCGTCATCGCCTCCTTCGCCGGACGCCACGACCCCGCGCCCCCGCCGCAGCTGGCCGAGCTCACCCCGCGCGAGCTGGAGGTGCTGCGCTCCCTGGCGCGCGGCCTGACCAACGCCGAGATCGCGGGGAAGCTCTTCGTCGGCGAGGCCACGGTCAAGACCCACGTGGCGCGGGTGCTGATGAAGCTTCACCTGCGCGACCGGGCTCAGGCGGTGGTGTTCGCGTACGAGTCGGGAGTGGTCCGGCCGGGAGCCGCCGTCGGATAGTACGAGATCCACTCCTCGCGGCCCATCCGGAGCGCCTTCACCCCGACCCAGCCGAGCGCGCCCGCAGTCGCCGCCCAGAACGGCACCGTCACGGGACCGTACTCGGTCACCATCGAGCCGACGGAGGAGAGTACGGCGACGAGCGGCACCGCCCAGTGCGCGAACCCGGCACGCCAGACCCCGATCAGCAGGACCGGCAGGCCGAAGACCGCGAAGAACAGCCACGGCATCTGGAAGCCGAAGACGATGCCGGGCAGGTCCAGCATCTCGCCGAGGATCCTCTCGCTCTCCGCGGGGGTGTTGTGCCGCCCGAGCCACCACTCCACCGGGTCGATCAGCAGCAGGGCCGACATGTTGACGTAGCCGAGGATGGTCAGGGCGCCCACGAGGTGCCCGAAGACCACGGCGCGGCGGCGCATCACGTGCAGCAGGCCGAAGACCGACAGGGCCATCAGCAGGTAGGACCAGTGGTACAGCACCGACTGCACCTGGGTCAGCGCGGGGTTGACGCCGTAGCTGACCATCTCGCGCTCGTCGCCCCAGGTGCCGGGGTCGATGACGACGGCGACGAGCTGGAGTAGCGGGGCGACGATCAGTAACACGCCGGAGACGATGCGCCGGAAGTCGGCGGAGTCTTTGAACATGGGGGGTCTCCTTGCCTGTGGGGGCCCTAGGGGCCTGTTAACCAGGAAGGTAGGCGGCGGTCCTCGGCCGGGTCGTCCGTCGCCGGGCTGACCCGATGTCCCTCTCGCGGGGTAAGAGGTTTTCCCCATGGACCGGTTCGAGGTATGAGGCATGCGTCTCGTACGGTCCGGGCCACGCCGCGTGAGGCCTGGTCGGGGTGAAGGGCCGGAAAGAGGCTGATGTGACGCCTTGGCGCCCCGGTTCAGTCGGCGCGGGCGTCGTGCGTCGCACGGTTGGCGAGCACATCGTCCATGTGCGTCTCGGCCCAGGCCTTGAGGCCGCGCATCATCTGGTGCAGTGAGAGACCGAGGTCGGTCAGCTCGTAGGAGACCGTGACGGGCACGGTCGGCGTCGCGGTGCGGGTGATCAGACCGTCACGCTCCAGGGAGCGCAGCGTCTGGGTGAGCATCTTCTGACTGACGCCGGCCAGCAGGCGGGACAACTCCGAGTAGCGCATCGACCGGGGCTCACCGGCGCAGTCGGCGCCGAACCGATGCGAGCCGTCGCTGCCCAGCGCGGACAGGACCAACGTGACCCACTTGTCGGAGAGCCGGTCGAGCAGCTTGCGGCTGGGACATCCCGCCAGGAAGGCGTCGTATTCCGCCTTGGACTGCGCCCTCTTCTGGGCCGCCGTCATCGTCGCCATCGACCGCTCCTCAAACCGGTGGGTGCCTTACGAACTCGGAAGTGCGTACTTCCCGTCAGGAAGTTACCTCTCCATAGTGAAGCAGGCATCCGTCAGGCACCGGCATCGCCTGGCTCGACACTGAAACCAGAGGTATGAGCATGCTCTCCACTTCCCTTCCCGGCGGCACCTGGACACTGGGCGACCTGACCGTCACCCGGTTCGGCTACGGCGCCATGCAGCTCGCCGGCCCCTGGGTCATGGGACCGCCCGCCGACCACGACGGCGCCCTCGCCGTTCTCGGCGAGGTCGTCGACCTCGGCATCACCCACATCGACACCAGCGACGCCTACGGGCCGCACGTCACCAACCGGCTGATCCGTGAGGCGCTGCACCCATACCCCGAATCGCTGCACATCGTGACCAAGGTCGGCTCGACCCGCGACCGGCAGGGCGGCTGGCCCCCGGCCCGAAAGCCGGAAGACCTGCGCCGGGCCGTCCACGAGAACCTTGAGAACCTCGGCCTCGAGGTGCTCGACCTGGTCAACCTCCGGATCGGCAACGCCGAAGGGCCCCAGCCCGGCTCGCTCGCCGAGCCGTTCGAGACGCTCGTCGAACTCCAGCGGCAGGGTCTGATCCGGCACCTCGGAGTGAGCACCGCGACGGCGGAACAGGTCGCCGAGGCACAGGCGATCGCGCCGATCGTGTGCGTGCAGAACATGTACAACCTCGCGTACCGCCAGGACGACGAGCTGATCGACAGGCTCGCCGAACAGGGCATCGCCTACGTGCCCTACTTCCCGCTCGGCGGCTTCAGCCCACTGCAGTCCTCGGCGCTCTCGGCCGTGGCCGCCCGGTTGGACGCGACGCCGATGTCTGTCGCCCTGGCCTGGCTGCTGCAGCGGTCGCCGAACATCCTGCTGATCCCCGGCACCTCGTCCACGGCACACCTGCGCGAGAACATCGCCGGGGCGGGACTCTCGCTCTCCGGCGAGGACCTCGCCGCGCTGGACAAGATCGGCCAGTGACGGGCGCCGGGTCCGCACCGACGACACCGTCTGGTTCCGTCTGGTTCCGCGGCGATCCGCAGTACGGCAGGCTCCGGCCCCCAGGTGCGGGGGCCTGTTCACCGTCCCGCGACCAGGCGCTGAGGTTCGAGAAGGCCGTTCGTGCGGCGGCGGCGCCGTTCGCCGGATGATCGGCGGTATGCCGGACCGGGCGATCGCGGCAGGCCCCGTGTCCCAGGACCTGCCGGTTGGACGTGCTCTCAGCCCGTGCCGGGGACGATGGCGGTCTTCTCCTTGAAGTCGTAGCCGTTCTTCAGGCCGTTCTGCCGCAGGTTGTCGAAGGACTTCCTGCTGGCCTCAAGGTCGGCCTGGGTCGCGGTGCCGTTCCTCAGCTTGGCGGTCAGGTTGCTGAAACTGTCGGTGACCGCTTTGACGCCCTTGCACATTGTCGGGTTGGCCAGGGCGAAGCGCCTGGCGACCTTCAGCTCGTGAAGGGTGAAAAGACCGGCCGCGGCGGCTTTCGCGAAGGTCCGCTTCCGCTTCTCCGCTCCGGCCTTGAAACCACCGCTCTGTAGCGGTTTGTAGATATAGCGATAGAAAGCCCCCAGTGCGAGACCCGCGTGCAGTGCGAAGCGGGTCTTGGCGAACCTCTTGGTGTTGGCGCCGACCGGGCACTCCTCCGCGGTGTACTCCAGGTCGGTCCCCGCCGCCGGGAGGTCCACGGCGGGCGGGGCACCCGCCGCGGGCGGGGCGGCCGCGGGCGCCGACTTCGTGGCCACGATGGCTTCGTGCTTCACGGCGGTCGGCCTGTCGCCGCCGCAACCGCCGAGCAGTGTCACAGCCAGCAGTGCCGCTGCCGGGACGGCAACGGACCGGGCACTCCGTACAGGCATCTTCCCTCCTGGAGAGCGTTCGCAGGGTCTTCGTAACTTTCGTCCTCTTTGTACCCTTTGTGGTTGCTTCGACACGTTCCGTGAAGTGGATGGTCTCTCTCGCGGGGAGCGTGTGGCCCGTGGGTGTCCGCGCGCGCTGGAGTGCTCGGCGGTCGTCGACGGCCGTGAGATCCGGCTGGACGAGGGTTGTCGAGCGTGCGCACCCGCCGGAGTGGGTCGCCGCTCCGGGTTCCATGGGACACGGTGTCTTGATCACAAGTAATCGCTTGTTTACTTCTGGTCGTTTTGGACGCGAAAAAACAGGGTGCAGATTCACTTTCTTCGACTAACGTCGCCAATGCCCTTATGTCGCCCTTAATGCGGACATCGCCCCCTTGGCTCTCCGTAGGCGACGTATTTGGCATCCCCTGACGAAAGGCAACTGGTGCGGTACCGTCTTGCCCCCATTGCGGTGGCTGCCGTTTTTTCCCTTCCATTCATTTCGCTGTCGACTCCCGTACAGGCTCACGTCAAGCCGTGCCACGGCACCGGCACGGACGGCGCGGTGCAGAGTCCCGTTGAGATCGACCGTTCGGCGGCGTGCCCGGGCACCCCGTCCGCGCTCGCCGTCCACTACCCGCACAGTATCGACGGGACGCTTCTCTTCCAGGACAAGCCCCCGCTGAAAGAGGCGAGCGAGCACGACGACGTCAGGTTCGTCATCGGCGCCGGGGGTCCCCAGCCGTACATCACCTACGGCGGCCAGCGCTACAACCTGAACAACGTGCACTTCCACGGCCACGCCGAGCACAAGTTCGCCGGCCAGCCCTTCGCCCCCCTTGAGGCTCACTTCGTCCACGAGCGGGCGACCGGGCCGAAGGGCTACGTGGTCTTCTCGGTCCTCATCGACGCCAAGACCTTCCACGGCCTGTCCCAGCACGACCGCCTGATCAAGTCGCCCCCCGCTCTCGGCGAGTCCAGGAGCGTCCACGGCGTCGACCTCAAGGCCCTGCTGCCCGACAGCCGCGCCACCTACCGCTACACCGGCTCCCTCACGACGCCGGACGAGACCGGTTCCTACTTCCAGCCGGTGAACTGGATCGTCTTCAACCAGCACGCGAAGGCGCACCGGAACAACATCCAGTCGTACAGGTCACTGTGGGGCCCGGAGGGCAACCACCGGGAACTCCAGGAGAACGACCCGGAGCCCAACATCTACTCGTACCGCTGACACCTGTTCCGGGTTCGCCCCGATGTGACGACCACGCCGACCGAGGTACGCCTCGGTCGGCGTGGTCGTTTCACGAGCTTGGGTGGGATGGGTCGCGTACGCGGGGGCGACGGTTCGTATGCCGCTGCCGGGCCGGTGGGGGGCATTCGTCGGACTGGTCGAGCCGGTCGACGCCGTCATCGGCCTGCTCGACCAGTCCGACGAATGACCCCCGTCTGACCCCCTCCACGCGGCCCGCCCCTCCCTCGAGGCCTTGATCTTTACTTTCTGGCCCATAAGGGATGCGTCAAAATGGGCATAGATTGTGTATATTTTTCGTTGCCAACTCTCATCTGAAGGAGGATTTATCGTGACGGCTTTCCCGCGGGTACTGTTCGACGAGGCACACAACGAGTCGTGGACCATCCGGCGGGACGTGGCCGAGACGATGAATCCCGGCCATCCCGACGACAGCAGCTACGCGCGCGCCGCGGGCCTGCTGCGCGGGCTGGGGCACGTCGTGGACGCGCACGTCGAGGGCCCGCTCACCCCGGGCCTGCTGAGCGCGCGGGACGTGCTGGTGATCGCGCACCCCTCCGCCGACCAGTGGGAGCACACCACCGGGCTGGGCAGCCCCGTCCTCCCCGTCGAGGAGCTCGACGCGATCGAGGAGTACGTCCGCGACGGCGGCGGCCTGGTCGTGATGGCCGAGTACGAGCAGGAGAAGTACGGCAGCAACCTCACCGAGCTGCTCGCGCGCTTCGGCGTGGGCGTCGAGCACACCCTCGTCCGGGACCCCGGGAGCGCCCACAACGGCGTGGCCTCCTGGGTCCTGGGCACCCCTCGGAGCGTCGCGGACATTCCGGGAGACGGGCAGGACCTGCTCGCCGGGGCCCGCCGCGCCTGCTTCTACCGGGCCGGGACGCTCACCGCCCCCGACCACGCGACCGTCCTGTTCACCACCTCTCCCACCGCGACCCCCGCGAACCGCCCGCTGGCGGTGACCGTACGGCACGGCGAGGGCCGCGTCGTGGTGATCGCAGACTCCGACCTGTTCGGTGACGACTCGATCGGCGACTACGACCACGCCGCGCTCTGGGGCAACCTCGTCACCTGGGCCGCCCGCGTCCCCACCCCGGCGGTCACCGGGGCCTCGGTGACCGAAGACTCCGAGGCCCGTGCCGAGTTCCAGGGACTCAAGGAGGCCGTCGAGGCGCTCAGGCCGCTGCAGGTCAAGGACGGCTCGGTCCCGGAGGAGAGCGACAGGCCGCGGGCCGCCGAGCTGGTCTCCGCGATCGCCGGGCACGTCGAGCGGCTCGCGCCGCGCTTCCCGCACGACGCCGCCTACCTGGCCGCCGTCGTCGCCGACCTCCGCAAGTGGGCCGACCAGGGGCTGGGCGTCCCCGACTTCCTCGACGCGCTCGACGCCTTCCACCCCGACACCCAGCGGGTGGACGGCCTGGAGCACCTGGTCGTCTTCCCGATGTACACCCAGAACGGCACCACCTTCCGTCACATCGAGGCCGTGTGGATCCGCACGATCTGGCCCGACTGGCTGGCCGAGCTGGAGCGGACCGGCTACGACAACCCGATGTTCGTGCCGATCGCCTTCGAGGACTTCACCTCCGGCTACGACACCAACTCCGCGGTGCTCTTCCCCGAGACCGTCGCCGTCCGCGAGACCCCGGCCCGCTTCACCTGGGGCGGGATCTTCGCCGACCGGGAGGCCGCCAGGTTCCGCGCGGTGAGCGGGGCCGCCGCGGCCACGCTGAAACTGGCGCTGCCGCCGGACGCGGCCAGGCTGATCGCGTCGCAGGAGCTGGCCCAGGACACCTTCGTGCTCTGGGACCTGATCCACGACCGCACCCACAGCCACGGCGACCTGCCGTTCGACCCTTTCATGATCAAGCAGCGCATGCCGTACTGGCTCTACTCCCTGGAGGAGCTCCGCTGCGACCTGACCGCGTTCGGCGAGGCCGTGAAGCTGGAGCGGGAGGGCGTGCCGCACGCCCGCTACGTCCAGCTGGCGATCCTGTTCGACCGGCTGTTCCGCTTCCCGATCACCGGTGACCGGGTCCGTAACTACGACGGCCTGGGCGGGCAGCTGCTCTTCTCGTACCTGCACCGCAACGACGTCGTCCGGTGGACCGACAACCGGCTGAGCGTCGACTGGGACCGGCTCGCCGGGGGCGTCGCGGACCTGCGGGGCGAGGTCGAGAAGCTCTACCGGGACGGCATCGACCGCTCCAAGCTCGCCCACTGGCTGGCCGCCCACCAGCTGGTCGCCGCCTACGTCGAGCCGAACCCCGCCTCGGTCTGGGCCCGCGGTGTCGGCGCCCTGCCCGTCGAGGGGTTCCCCAAGGCCGTGGTGGACGCGGTGCTGCCCGACGAGTTCCCCCTGAGCATGTTCTACGAGGCCCTGCGCCGTAAGCTCGGCGATGTCGTCGACTCCACGAAGGGCATCCGAGCATGATCATCCTTGTCACCGGTGCGGGCGGTCCCGCCGGTCAGGCCGTCGTCCGCAGGTTCACCGGCCAGGGCCACACGGTGATCGGCGTCGACAAGAGCGGCGCCGAGGGGTCCCTGACGGTCGACCTGCTCGACGCCGACGCCGTCGGAAGGCTCGCGGCGGACGTGGCGGCCGAGCACGGCAGGGTGGACGGGATCGCGCACCTGGTCGGCGGCTGGCGCGGGTCCAAGACCTTCGCCGAGACGTCGCTGGACGACTGGGCGGTCCTGCACGACCTGCTGATCCGTACCCTCCAGCACGTCACGCTCGCCTTCGAGCCGCTGCTCAAGGCCAGCGAGCGCGGCCGGTTCGCCATCGTCTCCGCGAAGGCGGCCGAGCGCCCCACCCAGGGCAACGCGGCGTACGGCACGGCCAAGGCCGCCGCCGAGGCGTGGACCCTGGCCTTCGCCGACGCCCTGGAGGGCACCGCCGCCACGGCGAACATCCTGGTCGTCAAGGCGCTCGTGCACGAGGGCATGCGCGAGGCGAGCCCCGAGCGCGCGTTCCCCGGCTTCACCGACGTCGACGAGGTCGCCGAGGCGATCGACGACCTGTGGAGGACCGACGCCAACGGCACCAGGATCGACCTCACCACCCGGACGAACGAGGGGGGGAAGGCCACGTGACGGACGCCGTCCGCAGACACGATCCGCTGGTGAAGGGCTTCGCCAGCGACAACTACGCCGGGGTCCACCCGGAGATCCTCCAGGCGATCGCGCTCGCCAACGGGGGCCACCAGACCGCGTACGGCGACGACGTCTACACCGCCGCGCTCCAGGAGGTCTTCGCGAGGCACTTCGGCCCCACCGCCGAGGCGTGGCCGATGTTCAACGGCACCGGCGCCAACGTGGTCGCGCTCCGCTCGATGACCGCCCACTGGGAGGCGGTGGTCTGCGCGGAGTCGGCGCACATCCACACCGACGAGGGCGGCGCCCCCGAGCGGTCGGCGGGGCTCAAGCTGCTGCCGGTCGCCACCCCGGACGGCAAGCTCACGCCCGAGCTGATCGACAGGCAGGCGTGGGGCTTCGGCGACGAGCACCGGGCACAGCCCAAGGTCGTGTCGATCACCCAGACCACCGAGCTGGGCACGCTCTACACGCCGGAGGAGATCGGGGCGATCTGCGACCACGCCCACGACCTGGGCATGGTCGTCCACCTCGACGGCGCCCGCGCGACCAACGCCGCCGCCGCGCTGGACGTGCCACTGCGCGCGTTCACCACCGACGTGGGCGTGGACGTGCTCTCCTTCGGCGGGACCAAGGCCGGTCTGATGTTCGGCGAGGCCGTCGTGGTGCTCAACCCCGGCGCCGTGCGCGGCCTGCGCTATTTGCGCAAGAGCGCCATGCAGCTCGCCTCCAAGATGCGGTTCGTCTCGGTGCAGTTCGAGGCCCTGCTGGCGGGCGACCTGTGGCTGCGCAACGCCCGCAACGCCAACGCCATGGCCCTGCGGCTCGCGGACGCCGTGCGGGACGTGCCCGGGGTGGAGATCCCGCGTCCCGTGCAGGCCAACGCGGTCTTCGCGATCCTGCCCAGGGACGTGACCGAGCGCCTGCAGAAGCGCTTCCGGTTCTACACCTGGAACGAGGCCACCGGCGAGGTCCGCTGGATGACCGCGTTCGACACCACCGAGGCCGACGTGGACGCGTTCGCCGCCGCTGTGGCGCAGGAGCTGGGCTCACCGGTGTGAGCGGGCGCGGCCCGGGTCCGTGGCGGGCCGCCGAGAGACGGAATCGCCGACCGGTCCCTGCCGTGCGCCGAACGGCCGCCGGTGAACGGCCGCCGCGCATCGGCGGTCGTTCTCGCGTTCCGGGCGTGTTCCCCGTACGACCCCCGTGCGACCGGCGTGGCCTTCCACGGGGCGGGGAGCGGCCGGGGCCCGGGGGCCGCCGGCCTGGTGTGAGGCCTGCCGAAGAGCCGGCGTGAGGCCCGTCGTGAGGGTGCCCCCGGGTCTCAGTTCTTGTGGCCCGTCTCGTGCTCGTACGCGGTCAGCTGCTGTTCAAGGGCCTTCATCAGCTCGAACACCTGGCTCGGGGGGATGCGGATCCGGCTGACGATCCGGGTCGGCACGCTCACGAAGTGCTGCCCCGAGGAGGGGTCGTTGGCCAGCTGGGGCGGTCTGGTGATCACCGCGAAGTCAAGGACGAACCCATCCTGGGTGTGCCACACAGAGGCGAAGTTGGCATACTGCCCCATTTCCACCTCGGCGGAGATGCTCACCTCCAGGCGGTTCTCCGGCTCGTCGTTCACCATTCTCTTTCCTCCGGCCAGGTTGGCTCCATGCTGCCCTGGCCGGAAACCGGCCGCACAGGGACGCGCCGACGCTACTAAAGGATGGAAGGCAGCCGCTGGGCGCCGCGCTGCCGCAACATGTCGGTCATCAACTCGATCTCACCAGTCTGACCGTCGACGATGTGCTGTGCCATGGTGGCCACCTCTTCACGGTCGGACAGTTTCAGCAGACCCCCGCCCATCTGCACGCCGCCCTCGTGATGGCGGATCATGAGTTGCAGGAAGAGGATCTCCTGGTCCTTGCCTGTGGCCTCGCGGAGCTTTTTGAGCTCGTCCTCACTTGCCATACCGGGCATCGCGGCGGGCGCGTCCGGTGTTACAGCGTGCCCCCCGCCGTGACCGGCCATCCACGTCATCGGGGGACGCTCGCTCGACTGGTTGAGGCCCCACTGCTGCAACCAGCCCGTGAAGATGCCGCGCTGGGCCGTCTGCGTGACGATGATGTCGTAGGCCAGCCGCCGGAGCGCGTCGTCCTCGCTCCCGTCCCTGGCGATGAAGGCCATCTCGACGGCCTGGGCATGGTGAACGGACATGTCGCGGGCGAAGCCCGCCTCCGACGAGGCGTCGGTCGGGGTGGTCGTCCGCCCCACCACCAGCAACAACGCGACCGCCGCGACCAGGCAGCCGAGCAGCACGCCGACCGCCGCGCCACGCCCTGACCTCGCGCCATCTTTAACCGGGGTTTCCATTACCAGCCCAGAGTACCCACTGTCGGGAATCGTCGCTGTATCACGCGTTGTCATCCCCTTATTCTCCACATACGCCGGTAGGGCATAGGGTGACCCGAAGTTGTTTGCCGGCTGGAGGGTTGATGACCAAGGAAAAGGCGCAGGCGAGGCGTGAGCACCTCACCCGTATGCGTGATGAGCAGAAGCGCAAGGAGCGTAGGGCCGCGTTCCTGATGTGGGGTGCCGGAGGTGCCGTCGTCGTGCTGCTCGTCGCGGTCGTCGCCTTCTACATGGTCAACGAGCGGGCCACGACCTCGCTGGACAGCGTCGTCACCGCGAAGTACGCCGGTAGCCAGCACACCCAGACCAAGGTGACGTACAAGGAGACCCCGCCCATGGGCGGTGAGCACAACCCGGCCTGGCAGAACTGCGGTATCTACGATCAGCCGATCAACAACGAGAACGCCGTCCACGCCATGGAGCACGGCGCCGTGTGGATCACCTACCAGCCGGACCTCCCCAAGGCGGAGGTGGACAAGCTGAGGGAACTGGCCACCAAGGACTACATGCTCCTGAGCCCGTACCCGGGCCTGCCCTCCAAGGTCGTGGCCAGCTCCTGGAACAACCAGATCAAGCTGGACAGCGCGAGCGACGGGCGCCTGAACAGGTTCATCACCAAGTACAAGAACGGCCCGGACACCCCCGAGCTCGGCGCGTCCTGCAGCGGGGGCGTGGGCACCACCACCGCCGAGGCGCCCATCCCGGCGACCGCGCCCAGCCAGAACCCGTCGGCCGCCCCCGACGCGTCCCCGGCTCCCAGCGCCCCGGCCACCGATGCTCCGGCCACCGACGCCCCGGCTCCCAGTGGCACCCCGGCGCCCTGATCGGCCGGTGCCGACACCGGTGACGCCGTCCTGACGAGGCGTCCCGGCCGCTAGACCCGCAAGACGCGTTCCAGGGGCACCGCCTCCAGCCCGTGAGCCTCGGCCACGGGCAGGCTGGTCAGGTGCCCCTCGTGCGTGTTCAGGCCCAGTGCCAGCGCGGGGTCGCTCCGAAGGGCCTCCCGCCAGCCCAGGTGGGCGATCGCGAGCGCGTAGGGGAGGGTCACGTTGGTCAGCGCGTACGTCGAGGTGTGCGGGACCGCGCCCGGCATGTTGGCCACGCAGTAGAGCACCGAGTCGTGCACCCGGTACGTCGGCCTGTCGTGGGTGGTGGGCCGGGAGTCCTCGAAGCAGCCGCCCTGGTCGATGGAGATGTCCACCAGGACCGATCCCGGCTTCATCCGCGAGACGAGCTCGTTGTCGACCAGTTTGGGCGCCTTCGCTCCTGGTATCAGCACCGCGCCGATGACCAGGTCCGCGTTCAGCACCGCGCGCTCGATCTCGTACGTGGAGGAGGCGAGGGTCCTGCAGTGGCCCTTGTAGATCATGTCCGCCTGGCGGAGCCTGTCGATGTTGCGATCCAGCAGCACCACCTCCGCCTGCATGCCGAGCGCGATGACCGCGGCGTTCATGCCGGAGACCCCTGCGCCGATCACGACCACGTTGGCCGGGTGCACGCCCGACACCCCGCCCATCAGCACGCCGCGCCCGCCGCCCTGGCGCATCAGGTGGTACGCCCCCACCTGCGGGGCGAGCCGTCCGGCGACCTCCGACATGGGGGCCAGCAGGGGCAGGAAGCCGTTCGCGTTCTGCACGGTCTCGTAGGCGATGCCGGTGACCCCGGCGTCGAGCATGGCGCGGGTGCACGCCGACGAGGCCGCCAGATGCAGATAGGTGAAGAGCACCTGGCCCTTGCGCATCCGGTGGTACTCCTCGGAGACCGGCTCCTTGACCTTCAGGACCAGCTCTCCCGCGGCCCACACGTCGTCGGCCGAGTCGAGGATGGAGGCTCCGGCGCTCTGGAAGTCGGCGTCGGGAATGGAAGACCCCGCCCCGGCGTCTTTCTCGACGAAGACCTCATGGCCGTGCCTGACGAACTCGTGGGTCCCTGCCGGGGTCAGCGCCACGCGATATTCGTGGTTCTTGACCTCACGGGGAACGGAGATTTTCACGGCTCCTCCAAGGTGGGCGCGTGTCATCTTCTTCACTGTGCGTTCCCCGAAAGGGAGTGACCACGCGCAAGGTGGCAGGAATGGGGTCGGGTTAATGACATTCCGTCAGCGGTTGTCGACGTTCGCCCTCCCGGGGGTCGTCGTGACGTGCGGGGTTACCGGCTCCCCGCGCCGATCGGTAGGCTCGCCGCGAACAGGTGCGAGGAATACGGGGATATGACGATGGGGATACACGCGGGGCAGGGTGGGCCGCCCGTACCGCAGGGACCTCCAGCCGGGTCTGACGACCCCTCTGACGCGTCGTGGTCCTCCTCCGGCTCCTATGACGCGTTCACCCCGCCGGGGCGCTCTGGAGCCTCGTCCGGCGGACGGCACGCCCGCGGCGCGGAGAAACCGGGCGACGCCCCCCTCGGTGGCCCCGGTGGCCCCGGTGGTCCCGGTGGTCCCGGTGGCCCCGGTGGTCCCGGTGGCCCCGGTGGTCCCGCGGGCTTCGACGAGCCCGGTCGTGACGATCGGGGTTTCGGCGGCCCCGGCGGTTCCGGTCCGGGCGGCTCCGGCTTCGACGCCTTCGGCGGTCCCGCTCCCGGTGGCTCTGACTTCGATGCCTTCGGTAATAAGCGCTCTGGTTTCGATGCCTTCGGCCCCGGGGGTACGAGGGTCGGCGATCCCGGCTACGACGACCTGGGCCCCACCGGTACGAGGGTCGGCGATCCGGTGCCGATCGGCCCGGATCTCGGCGGGCAGGGTTTCGGCGGTCCGGGCGGCCACGGTCCGGGCGGCCACGGTCCAGGGGACCACGGTCTGGGCGGTCACGGTCCGGGTGGCTCGTTCCCCGAGGGGCCTGGCGGCCCCGGTTTCGACGTCACCGAGCCCGTTGTCGAGCCCGTCGGCGAGCCGGGACCCGGTGCGCCCGGGGCCGGCGTGCCCGGGGGAGCGCCCGGGACCGGCAGGAAGCGAGCCGGAGAGCCGTCCGATGGAGCGCCCGGCGTGCCCAGGGCGAGCCGGGTCACCACCGTGATCCTGGTGACCACCCTGGTCGTCGTCGTGCTGATCACCGGCGTGCTCGCCACCATCGCGGTGCTCATGACCCGCAACCCCGACATGCCGCTCGGCGCCACGCCGCCCAGGCGGCTGGCGACCCCCATCCACTTCGCCCCGGTGACCGAGGCGAAGGTCGGCCCCTGCACGGTCCCGGAGACCTATCCCGACGACCTCGGGCAGAACTGCTACTCGGTCGCCGCCGGGGTCACCGTGAACGCCGTACGGAAGATCGAGGCGATCCAGGAGAAGAGCGGCGCCTATTCGGTCAGGATCGCGTTCGCGCCCGCCTTCCGCGAGCAGATCAGCGACCTGACCGCGGACGCGGTCAACGAGGACGACCCGGTCAGGCAGCAGATCGCGATCGTCGTGGGACAGAAGGTGGTGGCGGCCCCCCGGGTCGCCCAGGCGATCACCGACGACAGCCTGAGCATCGCCGGTTCCTTCACCAAGGAGCAGGCGGACGCGATGGTCGTCAAGCTGCTGGGCTCCGGCGCCGTCGTCCCTCAGCCGACGGACGGCACGCAGCCGAGCGCGTCGGTCTTCACCCCGCCGGCCGACCCGGGCGCGAACCAGCCGGCGAACCCTCCCGCGAGCCAGCCGGTGAACCCCCCGGCGAGCCAGCCCGTGACGCCTCCGGCGAGCCAGCCCGTGAGCCCCCCGGCGACCAACCCGGCCGCCACGAACACCGGGGCCGGCACGAACCGCCCGGCGGACACCACCGGGGACACCTCGGGGAACGCGGCCGGCCAGGGCGCCGACCGCAAATTCCCCAGCTGCAAGGCCGCGAGGGAGAACGGGTACGGCCCCTACACCCGGGGCACCCACGAGGAGTACCAGTGGTACATCGACGGGGACAAGGACGGCGTCGCCTGCGAGCTGGGCGACGCCGGCTGACGCGGCACTCCCTCCGGCACGGCGGGGATCACCCGTCCAGGGCGATGTCATGGGGGCGGATGGGCACCCTGGGCAGCCGCAGGCCGGTGGCGGCCCGTACGGCGGCGGCCACCGCGGGGGTGGACGAGAGCGTGGGCGGCTCGCCCGCGCCGCGCAGGCCGTAGGGGGCGTTCGGATCGGGATTCTCCATGATCGACAGCCGCATGGGCGGCATGTCGAGGATGGTGGGGATCAGATAGTCGGTGAACGAGGGGTTGAGCACCAGCCCGTCGCGGACCTGGATCTCCTCCATCAGCGCCAGCCCCAGCCCCTGGGCCGAGCCGCCGTGGATCTGCCCCTCCAGCGCGAGCGGGTTCATGATCCGTCCCACGTCCTGGACGGCCGCCAGCTCCACCACCTTGACCAGGCCGAGCTCCACGTCCACGTCCACCACGGCCCGGTGGACGCACAGGGCGAGCTGGGTGTGCGAGTCGCCCTGCCCGGTGAACGGGTCCATGGGGAAGGTGGGCCGGTGCCGGTACTCCCTGGTCTCCTCCACCGCCCCGGCCCGCTCCAGCGCGGCCACCAGCGACGACCCGTCGGCCCTCAGCTTGTCCAGCCGCTCCCGCACGGCCTCGCAGGCCGCCCTGACCGCGCCGCCGGTGACGTACGACTGGCGGGACGCCGACGAGGATCCGGACGACCCGACCGACGTGTCCGCCTGTGCGACCGTCACCGCGTCGATCCCCAGCTCGGTCCTGGCGATCTGCTCCTGGATCATCAGCAGGCCCTGTCCCACCTCGGCCGCCGCCGTGTGCACCAGGACGTGCGGCTCGCCGCCGATCAGCTCCACCCTCACCCTGGCGGTCGAGTGGTCGTCGAAGCCCTCGGAGAAGCAGATGTTCTTGATGCCCACGCCGTACCCCACGCCGCGCCGCACCCCCTCGCCGTGGGTGGTCTGCGAGACGCCGCCGGGCATGTCCAGCAGGTCGGGGGCGTCCGAGGCGTCCGGCGCGGCGGGCAGCGGCATCGCGGCGAGCTCCCTGAGCATCTCGGCCAGCGGCGCGGGCGAGTCGATCACCTGCCCGGTGGCCAGCGCCGACCCCTGGGAGACCGCGTTGCGGATCCTGACCTCGACCGGGGAGATCCCGCACGCCTCGGCCACCCTGTCCATCTGCGACTCGTACGCGTAGCAGGCCTGTACGGCGCCGAAGCCGCGCATCGCGCCGCAGGGCGGGTTGTTGGTGTAGACGCCGTAGGCGTCGATCCACACGTTGTCCACCTCGTACGGGCCCACCCCCAGGGAGGCCGCGTTGCCGACCACGGCGGGAGAGGTGGAGCAGTAGGCGCCGCCGTCCAGGAGGATCTCCGCCCTGACGTAGAGCAGCCTGCCGTCGAGGGTGGCGCCGTGCTCGTAGCGCATCCGGGCCGGGTGGCGGTGGACGTGGCCGTAGAAGGACTCCTCGCGGTTGTAGACGATCTTCACGGGGCGGCCCGTACGCAGCGCCAGCATGCACGCGTGGACCTGCATGGACAGGTCCTCGCGGGCACCGAAGGCCCCGCCCACCCCGGCCAGCGAGAGCCGTACCTTCTCCTCGGGCAGTCCCAGGCACGGCGCGATCTGCTCCCGGTCGGAGTGCAGCCACTGCGTGGCGATGTACAGGTCCACCCCGCCGTCCTCGGCCGGTACGGCCAGCCCGGACTCGGGGCCGAGGAAGGCCTGGTCCTGCATGCCGACCTCGTACTCGCCGGTGACGACCACGGGGGCCTCGAACGTGGAGCCCACCCGGACCGGCTGGTGGCGCAGCACGTTGCCGTGCTCGTGGACCGTGGGGCAGGAGGTGTCGAAGGCGGCGCGGCGCGGGTCGGTGACGGCCTCGCGGACCTCGTACTCCACGACGACGGCCTCGGCCGCCCGCCTGGCGCGCTCGGGATGGTCGGCGGCGACCAGCACGACCGGCTCGCCCTGGTAGCGGACCTGGTCGACGGCGAGCACCGGCTGGTCCCTGTGGTCCAGGCCGTAGAACTTCGCGCCCGGCACGTCCTCGTGGGTGAGCACCGCGTAGACGCCGGGCATGGCCAGCGCGGGACCGACGTCGATCGAGCGGATCCACGCGGACGGGTGCGGGCTGCGGAGGGTGACCCCCCAGATCATGTCCGCCAGGTACAGGTCGGAGGAGTAGGCGAACTCGCCCGTCACCTTCAGCGTCCCGTCGGGACGCAGGACGCTCTCGCCGACGCCTCTGTGCTGCCGCGTTTCGATGCCGCTCATTCCAGCAGTACATCAGCCGGGCCCGGAGCGGGACAGGGCAGAGGCGACGAAACACCGGGTGGGCCGGTCGGCAACTGTTGCCGCGGCGTCCGGCTCCGGCGACGCCCGGCGGCTACGGGGCCGCCCGCCCGGCCGCTACGGGGCCACCTGGTACGGGGCCGGCCGCCCGGCCGCCATGGGGCCGCCTCTACGGGGCCGCCCGCCCGGCCGTGACCGGCTTCGCGGACGCGGCCAGGATCGTCGACTCCTCCTCCGCCATTTTCTCCACCTGCGGGTTTCCCAGCGCGCGGGCGATCGAAAGGGAGAGCGCCAGGTAGTCCGAGGCCCGGTCCGTCTCGCCGAGGAGGCGCGCGGAGCGAGCCAGGCCGAGCAGCATGTACGGCTCGGCGATCTTGAGCTTCACGGCCCGGGCGCAGTCGAGACCGTCCTCGAACGAGCCTCTGGCCGACTCGGGGTCTCCCCGGTCGAGGTGGACGCGGCCGAGCTTCTCGTGCACGGCCGCCTCCTGGTATCTGTTGCCGTCCCGGCGGCACTTGGACAGGGCCTCCTCCAGCACCGCCAGCGCCTGGCCGGTGCGGCGCATGCCGTGGTACGCCGAGCCGATCACGGTGAGGGCGAAGTGCTCGCCGGACGTGTGACCGGCCTGCATCGTGACCCTCCGCTGCGCCTCGCCATAGCGGAGAGCCTTCTCGTAGCGGCCCAGTTCGAGATAGTTCATGGCGAGACTTCCCAGCGCCTTCTGCTCGCCGTGCAGGTCGGAGAGGCGCCGGGAAAGGACCAGCTGCCGCCGGATGTGGTTCTGGGCCTCCTCGAGGCGGCCGACCATGTTCAGGGCGTTACCCAGGTGGTTGTGCGCGTTCGCCTCGATGCGGTGGTCCTTCAGCCGCCGCCCGACGGAGAGCGCCTGCCGGTTGAGGGTATGGAGCTGGGCGGGGAGACCCGCGTGCTGGAGGTGCCAGAAGAGCGCGAAGGCCAGGGCGGTGCCGAGGCGCGCGATCCGCTCCCCGGGGGCGCTCATCGCCTGGGAGGCGGCGGAGACGAGGTTGGCCTGCTCCCGGTCGAGCCAGTCGCGGGCCTGCAGGCCGGAGCCGAGCGGCAGGAGGTTCGCGCCGAGATCCAGATCCGTCGGCACGACGCGGGGGTAACCGCACAGTTTCACGGCCAGGAGAGTGGTCCCGAGGTAGAGGCTCAGCGCCCGGTCCAGCGCGGCGTCGCGGTCGGCCTCGGTCTCCTCCCGGGTGACCTGCTCCTTGGCGAACAACCGCACCAGGTCGTGCAACCGGTATCCCCCGGGCTCGTCCATCTCCGCGAGGTGCGCGTCGACCAGTCGTTCCATGGCGTGCTCCGCCGTGTCCACGGGGACGTCCAGCAGGGCGCCGACGACGTGCGCCGTCACATCGGCCGTCTGCAGCACGCCGAGCGCGCGCAGCGCGCGGGCGGCCGTCCGGTCGAGGTGGTGGTCGCTGCCGGCGAGCATGTCGTAGCTGACCGCCAGGCTGGATCTCACCGCGAGATCGCCGGCCGCCAGTTCCCGCAGCCGCCCGCGCTCGTCGTCCAGCCGGCTGACCAGATCGGTCACCTTCCAGCGCGGCCGGTTCGCCAGCCGGGCCCCCGCGATGCCGACGGCCAGCGGCAGGTCTCCGCAGAGGTCGATCAGGCGCATCGTCGCCCGGCTGTCGGCGGCGGCCCGATCCGCCCCGATCAGCTTCGCGAGCATCGCGGAGGACTCGGTCCGCCGCATCCCGGAGATCGGCACGCGGGCGCAGTCGTCGAGCAGGGTGAAGCTCTCCCGGCTGGTCGTCAGGATCGCGTTGCCCATCGGTACGGACAGCAGCGGGCGGATCTGGGCCAGGTCGGCGGCGTCGTCCAGCACGACGAGGATCTCGCGGCCGTCGAGCTCGCCGCGCCACAGCGCCGCGGCCTCGTCGACGTCGGCGGGGACGGCGTGCGGGGACGTGCCGAGGTCGCGCAGGAACCTGCCGAGCACCTCGATCGGCTGGAGCCGTTTCATGCCCGGTGTCGCCCCGCGCAGGTTCACGTACAGCTGCCCGTCGGGGAAGCGGTCACGGACCATGTGCGCGGCCCGGACCGCCAGGGTCGACTTGCCGGATCCCGGCGCTCCGGTGATCGCGACGACGTGATGGGGCGGGGCACCGTCCCGGGGGGAGAGCAGCGCGTTCAGCCGGACGAGCTCCTCCGCGCGCCCGACGAAGTCGACGGGGTCGCGTGGCAGCTGGCGGGCCACCTTCGTCCCCGCGGCCGTACGGCCACTCGCCCCCGGGGCCCTCGGCCCGCGGGCGTCCGGCTCGGCGGAGGATCCGGAAGAGGACCCGGCGGAGGAGACCGGCCCCGGGGAGGGGAGGTGCGCCGAGGGGAGGCCGAGCAGGGGGTCGGCGCGCAGGATCAGCTCGTGGCACCTGCGGAGGCTCTCGTGCGGCTGGATGCCGAACTCCTCCACGAGCAGGCGCCGGGTCTCCTGATAGACCCTCAGGGCCTCCACCTGCCGGCCGCAGCGGTAGAGCGCGATCATGTAAAGCTCGCGGAGCCGCTCGCGCAGCGGATGCTCGGAGGTCAGGAGGGCCAGCCGCGCGGCGGCCTCCTGGGGACGCCCGAGCAGGAGCAGTAGATCCGTGTGCAGTTCCAGCGCGGTCAGGCGCAGCTCGCTCAACCTGTGCCGCTCGAACTCGGCGAACGGGCCGGGAATCCCGCTCAGGCAGGTGCCCCGCCACAGTTCCACGGCCCTGTCCAGGGAGCGCATGGAGGTCTCGTACGCGCTCTCCGCGTGCGCTTTCCGCGCCAGGTCGAGACGCTGTTCGAACACCAGGGCGTCCACCTGCTCCGGAGCGAGCCGCAACGAGTATCCGCCGGAAACGGAGACCAGCACGCTCGAAGGCCTCCGCGGATCCCGGTCGGGATCCAGGGCTCTCCTCAGCCCGGACACGTACGTGTAGACGCTCTGCCCGGCCGTCTTCGGCGGGCTCTCTCCCCACACCCCGTCGATGAGCCTGTTCTTGGTGACCACCTGCCCGGCGTTGGCCGCCAGGACGCAGAGGACGGCCTGCTGCCTGGGCTCTCCCAGGTCAAGCCTGCGTGAACCCCTCCGGCCGGTCACGGGCCCCAGAATGTCAATGCCGAGTTTCCCCGCCGGGAGGTTCCCCTCGCCGGGAGCGGTGGCGTGCGTCTCGTCCATCAGACCTCCACGCGGTCGGGCAGGGCGCAGCGAAGTCGTGAAGAAAACCCTATCCGACGAGTTTGTACCGCAGGATTTCCCGCGAATCCGCCTAGACGATCCCCGCCTTGGCGATACGGACTCCCGCCTGGAGCCTGCTCTGCGCCCCGATCCGCTTCATGGCGTTGGCCATGTGGCGGCGTACGGTACGGGAGGTCAGTCCGAGCTGCCGGCCGATCATCTCGTCCGTCATGCCCTCCGCGGCCATTCTCAGGACGGTCTTCTCCTGCTCCGTCAGCGAGAACGGCGCCTTCCCCTCGCGGGGCCGCGGTTCGGCGCGTGACCAGACGCGCTCGAACAGGTCTCCCAGCAACGAGACCAGCGCGGGGGCGCGCACCACGGTCATCCGGGACGCGTGGCCCGTCATGGCGACACGGTCGTCGATCACCAGGAATCTCTCGGAGATCAGCGGGTCGACCCTCAGCTCCACGGACTCGGGAAGATCGGCCGCCGCCTCGTACGGCGAGTCGACGACGATCCTCGTCCGCACGCCCGGCGGGATGGCGGCCGAATCGAAAATCTGGAGGAACCCGGGGTTCCTTCCCGGCGCGGGAAGGAAAACGGCTATCGTCCGCCTCGCGGACGAGCAGAGGGTTCCGGCGTCGTAGCGGACCGGGGATCTCTCTCCGGTGGAGGGCGAGGCGGGCAGGAAGTGGTTCATGCGCCCCTCGTGGACCGAGCCGGACCGGACGCGCCCGTGTTCCTCCCGGCCGGCGCCGCCGGGCCGCGCCGCGACGGCTTCCCGAGGCGTTCCGCGGCGGGGGGGACGAGGGAGGGGTGGCGAGCCGCACGCGCCGGGCATCCGCCGCCGCCGTACGCGCGTGAGGGGGAGTCTCCCATCGACGATCCCTCCGTCCTGTCGCTCCCGGTCCTGTCGCTCCCGGTCCTGTCGCTCCCGGTCCTGCCGTCCTCGGTCCCGTCGTCTCCGGCCCTGTCGCCCTAGGTTCCGTCGTCCCCTGTGACACGGGAGGCGCCCGGAACGGTTTTCTCCAGCCGGGACCGGAGAAACGAAATCCCCGCCGCCGGCCTCCGCCGGGTCTTTCCGGAATTCTCGCCGTCCACTGTCGCAGGCTCTTCTAGAGATCACCTAGAGACGCCCGCGGGTGCGCGGGCGCGGGCCGCGTGCGCCGGGGCGGAAGCCCGGAATCCGAGGGAGCCGAGGCGGAGGCGGGCATGCGGGCGGATCGTGATCGCGGTTTCCCGCGGGCGGATCATGCCTCCCGGGCTTTCCCGCGGGCGGGCCGCATTGCGGGTTTTCCCCGAACCGACTTGGCTGAAAGCTTTCTTTGTGCCCATCACAAACCAGCCGTCCGCCTTCTGAGAATCCGGCTGACCGCTTTAGGACATCGACTTGATAGTGGATTAACTCAATGTATTTTTTCAGGTAATGGCTGGTTTAAAAACGGGAGGGGTGCCGAAGGAAATGTCGGCGACACGGGGCCCGTGGGCCGACCGGCCTGCGGACCGGTCGGCGACGGAGGGCGTGCGCAACGGTATGACACCAACGAGAGGGGCCGAGCGGCCGTCACCGGACCCTCGACCCGGGCCGGGTGGCCCATGAGCTGTGACCTGCGATGAAGTCGTACGTATGTAACGGGAACCATACGCATGTGTTCCTCCGGCCGGGATCCTCCGTAAAGAATAACGATCTTCGCGGAAGGGTTCGGATCCCGGCTCGGCCGCGATCGATGGCACCCGTTCGGGGGGCGCGGACGCCCCGGTGTTCAGTGGGTCCCGTCTCGCTGGAGCGTGTACGCGGTACGCCTGCACGCTCACACCGGTGCGGTGGCACCGGTTCCGCCGGGTGGAGCGGCTCGCTGGCTGGAAGCTCTCCACGGGGGGCGGGGTTCTTTTCGTTCCCTGTCCTTCAGGCGGTCTGAGCCGTCGCTCAGTCCGGGTAATCCCAGCCCAGGTTGGCCTGGGCGCTGCTCATCTGCAAAGAATACTTGCCGGTGTCCTTCGGGGGGGCAGACGAATCGGCGCTCGCGGTCGTAGCATTGCCAGTGACGGCAAAAGTAGCCGTAAATAGCATGGCGAGGGCAGACAAGGCAAGACGTCGGCGCACGGGGAGACTCCTGTCGTAGGTTCTGCTGCTCAAATGATATCTTTCAAGGGGTAACGTGACTGGTCAAGACTTGGTGGGGCAGCGCATCAAAACCGTTCGTCGGCAACGCGGTCTTTCCCAAGCGCAGCTCGCTCATCCAGAACTGTCGGACAGTTACGTCTCTCTCATCGAGAGTGGCAAGCGTACTCCGACACCCGCGGTGCTGGAGCTTCTCGCCGAAAAACTCGACTGTTCCCTGACCTATCTGATCAACGGCGTCACCGCCGAGCAGATGCAGGAGATCGAACTCGCGCTCAGCTACGCGCAAATGGCCCTCGACAACGGCGAGGTCGTCGAGGCCCGCACCCGCTACGCCGAGCTCCTCACCGACAGCGGCCTGGCGGGCCTGCCCCAGCTGCGGCAGGACGCCGAATACGGCCTGGCCCTCGCGACCGAGGCCTGCGGCGACCTGGAGCAGGCGATCGTCCTCTTCCGCGGGCTGCACGAGAGCGACACCACGATCATGAGCCCCGAGCGTCACGTCGCGGTCGCCGTCGCGCTCTCGCGCTGCTACCGCGAGATAGGGGACCTGGCACGGGCGATGCAGGTCCCCGAGCGGATCCTCACCGGCGCGGTCCGCCCTGCCTGGACCGACGGCCTCATGAGGCTGGGCGGCCAGCTCCTCGCCGCCTACGTCGACCGCGGCGACCTGCTTCGGGCACGCCAGTTCTCCGACGAGATGATCGCCGCCGCCGAGCTCCTCGCCAGCCCGCAGGCGCTCACCCTGGCGCACTGGGGCGCCGCGATCGCCGCCGTCGAGACCGGTCACGCGGAGGAGGCGGTCACGCACGCCGAGCGCGCCCTGGCCATCCAGTCCGAGTACGGCGACCCGCGCCGGCTGGCCCGGCTGCGCAACGACTACGCCCAGGTCCTGCTGATCGCCCGGCCCATGGAGGCCGAGGCCTGGCGTGACGTGCTGCTGAAGGTCGAGAAGGAGCTGGCGGAGAGCTCCGCCAGTTCGATCACCAAGATGCGCTGCGCGATGAACCTCGTCCGGGTGGAGTTGCTGCTCGCCCGGCCCGAGCGGGCCGAGGAGCACATGCGCTTCGTCTGCGACCTGCTCGACGGCATGCCCAAGGTCCTGCAGGCGGAGGCCCGCCTGCTGCACGGTGAGACCCTCGCGGCGCTGGGCATGCAGGCGGAGGCCTCGCGGGAGCTGCTCGCCGGGGCCGAGTGCCTGGAGCGGGCGCCGGAGACCCGCTTCACCGCCCACGCCTGGCTGACCGCGGCCCGGGTCCTGGAGCGGATCGACGAGCCCGGCCGGAGCGTCGACGCCTACAAACGGGCGATGGCCTGCGTCGGGCTGTAGATCGCGGCGGCGAGGGCGACTCGCGCGGGGCCGTGGATCGGACAGGGGGGTCGAGACCGCGTGGTCGCGTCGGTAGCCTTGTGGTTGCCATGAAGACTTCCCCTGTCGCGGTCGCTCTCGCGCTTCTCGTCGCCCTCGTTCTCGGCACGGCCTTCGCCTCGCCCGCCCTCGCCCATGACCGGCTCAAGAGCAGTAATCCGGCCAAGGGTGCGAAGGTCGAGAGCCTGGAGGAGGTGAAGCTGACGTTCAGCGCCAGGGTGCGCTTCCCGAACGTCGTCGTGCGCTCCGGAGACGAGAGCCACCAGGACGGCAAGCCCGCCGTCGACGGCTCCGCGGTGACCCAGAAGGTCAAGGGAGACCTCCCTCCCGGCGAGTACGTCATCGCCTACCGCGTCGTGTCCTCCGACGGCCACCCGATAGAGGGGGAGATCCCCTTCACCCTGCTCGGCTCCGCCGAGCCCTCCGCCTCGGAGTCTCCGGCACCCGCCGAACCCGCGGAGAGCACGGCGGCGGAGGGCGACCCGGCCGCGAGCACGCCGGTCGCCACGCTCAGCCCGGCCGCCGCGGCCGGGAGATCCGAGGAGTCCGGCTCCTCGGGAGGCGTGCCCGGCTGGATGTGGATCGTCGTCGGCAGCCTGACCGGCATCGGCATCGGCCTGTTCTTCAGCATGCGCGGCAGGAAGCAGTCATGAGCAAGACCGCGCGGGCCGCGCAGGCGGCACAGGTCGAGGCGCCGGGAAACGGCCGGGTCGTGAAGCTCGCCCTGGCGGGCGCGGCGGCGGCCGTCGTCGCGCTGGTGATCGCCATGATCGCCGGAGGCGCCGCGAGCCCGCGCATCATCCCCGGCCTGCCCGACCAGGGCTCGTTCACCCGCTGGGGCCTGCCGCTGGCGAAGCTGGCCATGGACGCGGCGGGCGTGCTCACCGTCGGCACGCTCCTGGTCGCCGCGTTCCTGCTCCCCAACGACAAGGGCCTGCTGGGCAAATCCGCCCTCGGTTACGTCAAGGCCGCCTCCTGGATCGCCCTCGTCTGGGCCGGGGCCGCCGCCGCCACGATGGTGTTCAGCCTCTCGGAGGCGCTCGGGCTGCCGGTGGCCGACGTGCTCGGAGGCGACGAGCTCACCAGCTTCGCCAGCCAGGTCTCCCAGGGCATCGCGCTGACTCTGGTCGTGCTGTTCTCGGTCGCGATCGCGCTCTTCGCCCGCGGGGCGATCACCGCCGGCGCGGCCGGCGGCCTGCTGGTCCTCGCCCTGGCCACCATGCTCCCGCCCGCGCTGACCGGCCACTCCGCCTCCTCGCCCAACCACGACCTGGCCACCACTGGCGTCGCCGTCCACCTGGTCGTCCTCGCGCTCTGGGTGGGCGGCCTCGGCGTGCTCTGCGCGCACGCGCTGCGCCGTCAGCCGCACCTGGAGATCGCCGCCGCCCGGTTCTCGGCCCTGGCGCTGTGGTGCTTCGTCGGGGTGGGGCTGTCCGGCCTGTTCAGCGTCATGGCCAGGCTCAGCGCGCTCTCCGAGCTGTTCACCTCCGCCTACGGCCTGCTGCTGCTGGCCAAGACCGTCGCGTTCGCGCTGCTCGGCGCCGTCGGCTGGTGGCACCGCAGGCGGACCCTGCCGCTGCTCGCGGCGGGCGGATCCGGTACGTTCCTCCGCTTCGCCGCCGGCGAGATCGTCGTCATGTTCGCGGCCGTCGGGCTGGCCGTCGCGCTGTCCCGCACCGCGCCGCCCCCGGCGGTCCTGCCCGTCGACAGGGCCTTCGAGGTGCTCGGCTACACCATGCCGCCGGAGATCTCGGTGGCCAACCTGGCCTCGCTGTGGTGGTTCGACCTGTTCTCCGGCACGCTCATCGCCCTGCTGGCCGGCCTCTACCTCGCCGGTGTCGTCCGGCTCGCCCGGCGCGGCGACGCCTGGTCCAAGGGCCGCACGGCCGCCTGGTTCACCGGCGTGCTGATCCTGCTGGTCGCCACCCAGAGCGGCGTCGCCCGCTACGCCAAGGTGCTGTTCAGCGCGCACATGGCCGAGCACATGACGCTGTCGATGATGGTGCCGATCTTCCTCGTGCTCGGCGCGCCCGTCACCCTGGCCCTGCGTGCCCTGCGGCCCGCCGCCCGCAGGGGCGACCGGGGCCCCAGGGAGTGGCTGACGACGATCCTGCACAGCAGGTTCGTCCGCTTCATGGCCCACCCGGCGATCGCCACCGCGATCTTCATCGTCTCCACCTACGCGCTGTACTTCACGCCGCTGTTCGCCGCCGCGATGGAGGAGCACCTTGGCCACATCGTGATGACGATGCACTTCCTGCTCAGCGGGTCCCTGTTCTTCTGGGTGATCATCGGTGTCGACCCCGCCCCCTACCGGCTGCCGCACGTGGCCCGGCTCATCCTGCTGTTCGTGACCATGCCGTTCCACGCGTTCTTCGGTATCGCGCTGATGAGCATGACCACCGTGCTGGCCTCCGACTGGTACGACCAGCTCGGCCGCACCTGGGGGACGTCGGCGATCGAGGACCAGCAGACCGGCGGCGCCATCGCCTGGGGGTTCGGCGAGATCCCGACCCTCATCGTGCTCCTCGCGCTGGCCTTCCAGTGGTGGCGCCACGACGACCGCGGAGCCCGTCGCGCCGACCGTCGCGCCGACGCCGCCGCGGCCCGCAGTGGCGGCAGTGGCGACGCCCAGCTCGACGCCTATAATGACTACCTGGCCAAACTCAACAGGCGAGACGGCGTGGAGTAGCCGGACAGCTACGGCCTTCTATCTTCGAGCCCCCTCACGGACACCTCCCGGTAGCCTGTATTTCAGGGGGCTCGTGCTCACCGCAGCGGGTGCAGCGCTTCTTCATCGCGCGCCACGCCCAGTCACATATCCGGTCGGGGGGCCGGTGGCTGCAATGTGCATCAGGAAGGTTGAGCAGTGTCCGACGAAGTGCGCGTCCGTGAGGGCAGGAGCCGGAGCCTGGCCCAGGCGCTCGAAGAGCATCTCACCGAGTGGGCCGAGCGCACCGGGATCATCGTCGAGATCTGGGCGCTGCCCGCCCAGGACGTTCCGCCCAAAGCTGCGAGAGCCGTGCTGGCCGCGCTCGGGGAGGCACTGTCCAACGTCGAACGGCACAGTCGTGCCCGCGTCGTCTCCGTCGCCGTCACCTTCGGGCGCAGCGGGCTGCGCATGACGGTGAGTGACAACGGGGTCGGCTTCTTCGGAGACGCGGAGGGCCGGGGTGTCGCCGCCATGCGCACCCGCTTCGAGCAGCTCGGTGGCGGGCTCAGCGTCAACGGCGTTCCCGGCGAGGGAACCACCGTCACCGGGGTGGTGCCTCGCCAGGACTAGCCGGGACCGGCCGGGATCAGGCGGCCGTCGGCGGGAGTGACGCGGAAAAAGCGCCGGATTCCGTGTTTTCCCAGGTCAGAGACCGTGGGTAAGGGGCGCCCGGGGCTCAGGGAAGCGTCAGGACCTCGTGGCCGGTCTCGGTCACCAGGATGGTGTGCTCGAACTGGGCGGTCCGCATGCGGTCCTTGGTGACGGCGGTCCAGCCGTCGGGCCAGATGTCGTAGTCGATGGTGCCGAGCGTCAGCATGGGCTCGATCGTGAACGTCATGCCCGGTTCCAGCGTGACCGTCAGTGACGGGTCATCGTAGTGGGGGACGATCAGGCCCGAGTGGAACGTGGTGCCGATGCCGTGGCCGGTGAAGTCGCGGACCACGCCGTAGCCGAACCGCTTGGCGTAGGCCTCGATCACGCGACCGGCCACGTTGAGCTGACGGCCGGGGGCGATGGCCTTGATGGCGCGGTTGGTGGCCTCGCGGGTGCGCTCGACCAGCAGGCGTGACTCCTCGTCCACGTCGCCGACCAGGAAGGTGGCGTCGGTGTCGCCGTGCACGCCGCCGATGAAGGCGGTGATGTCGATGTTGACGATGTCGCCGTCGCGCAGCACGGTGTCGTCGGGGATGCCGTGGCAGATCACCTCGTTGATCGAGGTGCACAGCGACTTGGGATATCCCCGGTAGCCGAGCGTGCTGGGATACGCGCCGCGGTCGCAGAGGAACTCGTGGCCGATCCGGTCGAGCTCGTCGGTGGTGACGCCGGGTGCCACGTGCCTGCCGACCTCTTCGAGCGCCTGGGCGGCCAGCTTGCCCGCGACCCGCATCCGCTCGATGATCTCGGGGGTCTTGACGTCGGCCTCCCCGGTCTTCGGGGATTTCTTCCCGACGTACTCCGGCCGCTGGATGTGAGAGGGCACCTTGCGGATGGGAGAGATCCGCCCGGGCTGGAGCAGTGTCGTCATGGTCCCCCAGTCTAGTTGTGCTTCCCACTGGGCAGGATTGCCGCATGAGTGATCAATGGTGGTTCTGCCTGACGCACATGGCCGTCGAACCCGACGAGGGGTGCCCGAACAAGGACCGGATGGGACCGTACCCGACGCGCGAGGCCGCGGCCGGCGCGCTGAAGACCGCGGCCGACAGGAACGAGGAGTGGAGGAAGAACGACCGCGCCTGGGACGGGGACGACTGAGATCACCGGTCGTGCCCAACCTCTGAGGTCGGTGCGGCCGGCCGTCCACGACGGCGTACGCACCTGTGTGGTCGGCACGGCTAATCGTCCACGACGGCGTACGCGCGGACGGGGAAGGTCCCCAGGCCGGCCAGCAGCGGTGGCGCGGCGTGGAGGCGGAACCCGCTGCCGGGCAGCGCGGCCAGCCCCGTCATGTGCTCCACGATCGGGATGCCTGCTCCGAGCAGCAGCGTGTGCGCGGGACGCTCGCCGCGGGGCGGGGTGTCGTCGATGTTGAGGCTGTCGATGCCGACGAGCGCGGGCCCCCGCTCCGCGAGCCAGCGAGCCGCCTCCGGTTCGAGGTAGGGGTGCCCGTGGAAGTACGTCTCCGTGCCGAAGTGCCGGTCCCAGCCGGTGTGCAGGAGCACGGCCATGCCGCGCACGTCCAGTCCGGCGAACCGGTCGAGGCCCACGGAGGGCGCCCCTTTGGCCTGCACGACCAGGCCAGGCAGGTCGGCGAGTGACTCCAGCGGCATCCCCGACAGGTCGGCTCCCCGCGGGTAGCGGTGGTAGGGGGTGTCGAGGTAGGTGCCGGTGTTGGCGACCAGCTCCACGCTGCCGATGTGGAACTCCGTGCCCGGGGCGTAGACCTCCCGCGAGGCCTCCCGGCTCAGGTGCACGCCGAGGCGGGGGCCGGGGACACCGGGATAGGTGACCATGCCCTCGGTGATGCGGTGGCTCAGCTCGACCAGCCGGGTCACGGAACGCTCACCTCCTTGCGGCGCGTGCGGGCTCCGGCCATCCTGCCGATCGCGACGACGCCGATCACGCCCCACACGATGTTGAGGATCGCGGAGGGCCAGGCCGCGAGGTAGGCCGTGTTGACCATCAGGGCGATCGCCCCGGCGAGGTTGATCACCTGGTAGGGCATGCCGTCGCCGGACATCCTGGACGCCGAGACCATGGCGTACCCGTACAGCATGGCCGCGGCGCCGGCCCAGCCGAGCAGGTTGACGAAGAGGGACATCGGATCACGCGCCCGACGCGGAGAAGCTCATGCCTCCATGATTTCCGCTCATCTCGCTGAAGGGCAAATAAAGTTTCCTTAATACCCACGTAAGCTGAGCTGTATGGATATCGATCCCCGGCGACTGCGGGTGCTGCACGAGGTCGCCCGTCGCGGCGGTGTCATGCGCGCGGCGGAGGCGCTCCACCTGACGGCCTCGGCGGTCTCGCAACAGCTCGCGCTCCTGGAGCGGGAGGTCGGGCTCTCCCTCATCGACAGGTCGCAGCGCCGGGTCGCCCTCACCCCGGCGGGCAGGGTCCTCGCCGGATACGCGGAGCGCGTCGAGGAGGAGCTGGGCGAGGCCAGGCGGGAGCTGATCCGCTTCACCGAGCGGCTGGCGGGGCCGGTGTCGATCGCCGCGTTCCCCACGGTCATCCGGCACCTGCTGGTGCCCGCGCTGGGCAGGCTGGCCGAGCGCCACCCCCAGATCACGCCGCGGATCCAGGAGCTGTACGGGCCGCCCGCGCTGCAGGAGCTCCGCCTCGGCGGGGTCGATCTCGCCCTCACCGAGCAGGACGCCGACAAGACCGTGGCCGTGCAGCAGGCGATCGTCTCCCACCCCCTCTACGTGGACGAGTACCGCATCGTGGCCCCGCCGGGCTGGGCGGAGGTCCCGCGAGGGGTCGCGGACCTGGCGGGGGTGCCCTGGATCTCCGGGCCGCCCGACCAGGCCTGCGGCCACGCCCTGGAGCGGCTCGCCGCCCTGCACGGATTCACCCCGCGCCGGGCGCACATGATCCAGGAGTTCCCGCCCACGCTCGCCCTGGTCGCGGCGGGGCACGGGGTGGCGATCGTGCCGTCGCTGGCCCTGCTCGACGTCCCGGACGGCGAGGTCGTGGTCACCGGCATCACCAACGTGGGCGCCAGGAAGCTGGACGTGGTGACCCGTCTCAGCCGCACCCGCTCGGGTGAGCCCGACCCGGTGCAGGCCGTGGTCATCGCGGCGCTCAGGGACGCGGCCGAGGAACTGTCGGGACGTCTCGGAGCGCGCTGGAACGCGCCCTAGCGGGGCGGCGCTGCTCGGTGGGTGGCGGCGCGTCGGTGGCCCGCGGGCCCGGGGCGGTGGGCGGTATCGGCCGGTGCCCCGCGGGTCCGGTGGTGAACGGCGCTGCTCGGTGGGTGGCGGGCGGCGCTAGTCGGTGACCCGTGGGCCGCTGATCCGCTCCAGCAGCCTGGCCAGGCGGTCGCGCAGGCCGGGACGGCGGCCGACCTCGCCCGCGGCCATGCTCACCAGGTGCTGGGCCCCGTCGAAGGAGAACGGCGCCCGCTCGGGCACCGTCAGCGCGTCGTGGGCCAGACCCGCCAGATCCGGGTCGCCGCCGTCCAGGGCCAGGATCGTCGTACCGGTCCTGCGGGCGTCGCTCACCCGTTCCAGCAGCGCCTCGGGGGCGCGCTCCTCGGCCACCACGAACAGCGTCTCGCCCCGCCTGGCCCGCTCGATCCGCTCCAGCCCGACCCGCAGGTGCGTGGGCGCCTCGGGGGCGGGCGCCCAGCGGACCAGCGTCGGGGCGATCTGGGGCAGCCCGGAGAACCTGGCCTCGTCGCTCAGGTGCGCGGTCAGGTGCCAGGGTTCCTCCCAGGGCGTGCCGACCACCAGCAGCCCGCCGGGGGAGCGCGTCGAGCGGAGGGCGAGACCCAGCTCGCGGGTTCGCTCGATCCAGCCGGTCGAGGCCAGGATCTCGCGCAACAGCGTCACCGACCCAGCGTCCATGCGCACCATCGTGCCCCAGACACCCCGCGCTGATCCTGGAAACGCGATCCTGAGATGATCGGGACAGGCGATATGGTCGCTGGAGTCCGGCCTTGAGCGACCGGGGGATGATGAGGAGCGGCGAGTGAGCACTGACATTCCGGATGTGAGCGGGATTTCCATCGGGATCCTGGGCGGAACCGGCGATCAGGGCAAGGGGCTGGCCCGGCGGTTCGCCCTCGCCGGGCACACCGTGCTGATCGGCTCGCGGAGCACGGAACGGGCTCAGGCGGCGGCGGAGAGCATCGGCGGATCGGTGCGCGGCGCGGACAACCCGGCCGTGGCGGCGGAGGCCGACGTGGTGATCGTGGCCATTCCCTGGGACGGGCACCGCTCCACGCTGGAGTCCCTGCGCTCGGAGCTGGCCGGAAAGATCGTCATCGACTGCGTGAACCCGCTCGGCTTCGACAAGCAGGGCGCGTACGCGCTCACGGTCGAGGAGGGCAGCGCCGCCCAGCAGGCCGCGGCCGTCCTGCCCGACAGCCGCGTGGTCGCCGCGTTCCACCATGTCTCGGCCGTCCTGCTGCTGGATCCCGAGGTCGCGGAGATCGCCCTGGACGTGCTCGTGCTGGGCGACGACCGCGAGGCCACCGACACCGTCCAGGCGCTGGCGGGCCGGATCCCCGGCGCGCGCGGCGTGTACGCCGGTCGCCTGCGCAACGCCCACCAGGTCGAGTCGCTGACCGCCAACCTCATCTCGATCAACCGCCGCTACAAGGCCCACGCGGGCCTGCGCGTCACCGACGTCTAGCGGGGCGCCCCGCCCGTGATCGTCGTCTCGGTGGCCGACCGTGAGTCCCGGAACGGTAAGGGATCCACGGCGTCGTCCGGTGGGCGGTTGGGGGGATTCGGCCCTCAAACCGGGCCAATCTTGCCTGATTGGATCTGACAAGTGGCTCGTTAACCGGACATCCTTGACGCATGACTGATTTTCGTCCGGAGACCCGCACCGTCCATCTGCCCCAACCGCCCCTGAACGGCAGCCGTTCCATCACGATGCCGCTGTACCAGACCTCAGGATTCGTCTTCGACGATCCGGCCGTCTTCGCCGACGGGATGGGCCGCCCGGACGGGGCCTTCGTCTACGGGCGGCTGTCGAACCCGACGGTCCGCTCCCTCGAGGAGGCCGTCGCCGGGCTGGAGGGCGGTGCCGGCGCCGTGGCCACCGGCTCCGGGATGGGCGCCATCAACTCCGTGCTGCTGGGGCTGCTGGAGCCCGGCGACCACCTGATCGCGCAGAAGCCGCTCTACGGCGGTACCGCCGCGATGATCAACGACCTGGCGGGGCGGTTCCGGATCGCGGTCTCCTACGTCCCCGAGGACGACCCGGCGGCGTTGCGCGCGGCCGTACGGCCGGAGACGAAGCTCGTCTACCTGGAGACCATCGCCAACCCGGTGACCCAGGTCGCCGACCTGCCGGGCATGTGCGCCGCGGCCCGCGAGGCCGGGCTGATCTCCGTGGTCGACAACACCTTCGCCTCCCCGATCCTGTGCAGGCCGATAGAGCACGGCGCCGACATCGTGGTCCACTCCACGACCAAGTACCTGAGCGGGCACACCGACGTGCTCGGCGGGATCGCCGTCTTCGCCTCCGACGAGCTGTACCGCAAGGTGTGGTCCTTCAACGTCAAGCTGGGCGCCACCGCGGACCCGTTCGCCGCCTGGCTCACCCTGCGCGGCATCCAGACGCTGCCGCTGCGGATGGAGCGCCACTGCTCCAACACCCGCGAACTGGCCACCCGCCTGAACGCCCACCCCGCCGTCTCCGTCGTGCACTGGCCGGGACTGCCCTCGCACCCCTCGTACGAGCTGGCGGCCAAGCTCCTGCCCGACTTCGGGGGAGTCTTCTCCTTCGACCTGGCGGGCGGCCGGGAGGCGGGGGAGCGGTTCATGAGCTCGGTGAAGCTGGCCCTGCTGGCCCCGTCCCTCGGCGGCGTCGAAACGCTCATCCTGCATCCCGCGACCACCTCCCACCGCTCCCTGACGGTCGAGGAGCTCGCCCGGCACGGGATCGGCGAGGGCACCGTGCGGGTGGCGGTCGGCATCGAGCACGTCGAGGACCTGTGGGCCGACTTCGAGCAGGCGCTCGCCTGACGCCGAGGGGAGCGCGATCCGCGGCGTCTCCTACACTGCGGCGCAGGGCCGCCCGCGAGGCCGGGCGGACGCTTCGAGATCACTTTCTGGGGAGGGAGCACGCGTGAGCGTGTCGATCGGGGACGTGGAGCGGGCCGCCGGGCGCATCGCCGGGTACGTCGTGCGTACACCGGTGGCCGAGGTGTCGCCGGGGCTGTTCCTGAAGCTGGAGGGACTGCAGCACTCGGGGTCGTTCAAGGCGCGGGGAGGCTTCAACCGCGCCCTGGCCTCGGAAGGGATCCCCGAGGCCGGGCTGATCGCGGCGAGCGGGGGCAACCACGGCCTGGCGGTGGCGTACGTGGCGCGCGGCCTTGGTGTCCAGGCGGAGATCTTCGTGCCGACGGTGTCCAGCCCGGTGAAGGTCGCCGGGCTGCGCGCGCTGGGCGCGCGGGTGACCCAGATCGGCGCCGTCTACGCCGACGCGTACGAGGCGTCGGTCAAGCGCGCGGCCGAGACCGGCGCCCTGGACGTCCACGCCTACGACCAGGCCGAGGTGGTCGCGGGGCAGGGCACGGTCGGCCTGGAGGTCCTGGAGCAGACCGGGGGAGTCGACACGGTCCTCGTCGCGGTCGGCGGCGGCGGGCTCGTCGCCGGGATCACCGTCGCCCTCGGCGGCCGTGCCCGCGTGGTCGCCGTCGAGCCCGAGCTCATCCCGACCCTGCACCGGGCCCTGGAGGCCGGCGGGCCGGTCGGCGTCGAGGTCTCCGGGGTGGGGGCCGACGCCCTGGGCGCCAGCCGGGTGGGCGAGATCGCCTACGAGATCACGAGCGCGGCGGGGGTGCGGAGCCTCCTGGTCTCCGACGAGGCCATCATCGAGGCGCGGCGCGAGCTGTGGCGAAACCACAGGATCGCCACCGAGCACGCGGGCGCCGCGGCGTACGCGGCCCTGCTGTCGGGCACGTACACCCCGGCCTCCGGCGAGCGGGTGGCCGTCATCGTGTGCGGCGCCAACACCGACCCCGCCACGCTCGTCTGACCCCTCGTACGGAGCCGCGGGGAGCTCGCGGAAAGCCGCCCCGGCGCCGCCAGGGTCTCCTGGGGCGCGGGGACGGCTCAGCGACGGGTGCCGAGGGAGGCCGGGCCCGTCAGCGGTAGCTGTGCTCGGCGGCGGGGAAGGCGCCGGTCGACACCTCGTCGGCGAAGCTGCGCACGGCCCTGTCCATCTCGTGGGCCAGGTCGAAGTACTTCTTGACGAACTTGGCGGGGTTGGCGGTCAGGCCCATCAGGTCCTGCCAGACGAGAACCTGCGCGTCGGTGCCAGGCCCGGCGCCGATGCCGATCGTGGGGATCGACAGGGACGCGGTGACCCGCTCGGCCAGGTCCGTGGGCACGCACTCCAGGACCACGGAGAACGCGCCGGCGTACTCCAGGTCCTTGGCGTCGGCCATCAGCTCGTCGCCCGACTGGCCGCGGCCCTGCACGCGGTAGCCACCGAGCGTGTTGACCGACTGGGGGGTCAGGCCCAGGTGGGCCATCACCGGGATTCCGGCCGCGACGAGGGTCTCGACCTGGGGGAGCACCCGGCGGCCGCCCTCGAGCTTGACCGCGTGGGCCCCGGCCTCCTTCATAAATCGGGCGGCCGTCTCCAGGGCCTGCTGGGGAGAGGACTGGTAGGAACCGAACGGCAGGTCGGCCACGACCATCGCGCGGGAGGAGCCGCGGACCACGGCCGCCGTCAGGGGCATGAGATCGTCCACCGACACGGGGAGTGTCGAGTCGTACCCGTACACGACCATGGCGGCCGAGTCGCCGACGAGCAGCACGGGGATGCCGGCCTCGTCGAAGACCCTGGCGGTCATCGCGTCGTACGCGGTGACCATCGGCCACCGCTCGCCGCGCTCCTTGGCGGCGGCGACGTCGCGCACGGTGATCCTTCGTCCAGCCTGGCCGCCGTAGAGAGAGGTCGGCCGGTTGGTGACGGAAGAGGACATGGGACCTCCAGTGAAGTCTCGAGGCGCCCCTGTGGCGTCCCCGGACGGTTTCGATGATTGCACGCGTTCGACAGGTTCAACAGACCTGATCGGTGCGGTAATCCGACGGGTAGGTATGAGGGGTATACGACACTTTCATATGGTTGATCCGCTAACGGAGTGTGACGGATGGCACGTCCGTGCGGTGATCCGGCGGCGGGCGGCGCATCCACGGAGCGGCCCGGTGACCGGCGGAGTGCGGGGGCCGCGCGGCACATTCGGGGCGTCCTGCGTCCCGGGGTGAGGGCGGTGTGCGGCACGTTCGAAGGGGGTGGGGCTTCCGGGGGGCGGGGGGCGAGGTGCGGCGCCTCGGCGCGGTAATCCGGTGGCGGAGGTATCCGGGGTGTACGGCACAATGCTCGCGGAGGTAAGTAATCACAATGGCTTTCGAACCTTACCGCCGCCTGCTGTCGATTCCGGGCGTGCGGTCGTTGCTGCTGGTGGGGCTGGTCGCCCGCATTCCCTCGACCGCGATCGCCATCACGCTGACGATGCACGTCGTCGACCCCAGCGGGCTCAAGCTCGGCTTCGCCGCGGCCGGGCTGGTGACCATGGCGAGCACGGTGGGAATGGCGGTCGGCTCGCCGCTGGCCGGAAGGTTCGTCGACAGCCACGGCCTGCGCCCGGTGCTGGTGGTGACCACGCTCGCCCAGCTCGCCTTCTGGTCCACCGCGTGGGCGATGCCGTTCCCCCTGCTGCTCGCGGCCTCGGTGCCCGCGGGCCTGCTCAGCCTCCCGGTGTTCAGCGTGATCAGGCAGTGCCTCACGGCGCTGGTACCTGTCGACCAGCGCAGGATGGGCTTCTCCCTCGACTCCATGATCGTGGAACTCTCCTACATGGCCGGCCCCGCCCTGGCGGTCGCGGGGGTGACCATCCTCGGCAGCGTGCCCACCATGGGCGTCGTCGCGGTCGGCCTGGTCGCCTCGGGAGTGGCCCTGATCGCGCTGAACCCGCCCGTCCGCTCGGACGAGGAGCTCCAGGAACCGGCGGTGAAGGTCCCCCGGCGCGGGTGGCTCACCCCGGGCATGCTCGGGCTGCTCGGCACGGTCGCCGCGGCGACCTTCGTGCTGGCCGCCACCGAGCTGTCCCTGGTGGCGACGATGACGCAGGACGGCGACACCGAGTGGGTCGGGCTGGCGATCGGCCTGTGGTGCGCCTATTCGCTGATGGGCGGTTTCGTGTACGGCATGCTGCCCCGAGGGGTGTCGCCGCTGATCCTGATCGGCGCCATGGGTGTGCTCACCGTCCCCGTCGGGCTGGTCGGCGGTGACTGGCGCTGGCTGGTCCTGGCCCTGCTGCCGGCCGGGGTGCTGTGTGCCCCCGCGCTGTCCTCCACGATCGAGACCATGACCCGCTGGGTGCCCGCCGGGGCCCGTGGCGAGGCGATGGGCCTGCACGGCACGGCGCTGCTGATCGGTGCCGGCTCCGCGGCGCCCATCGCGGGCGTCATCATCGACGGTCCCGGTCCCGGCTGGGCCTTCGCCGCCGCGGGTCTGGTCGGTGTGGTGATGGTGCTGATCGCCCTGCCGTTCTGGCGGCGCGCCGCGACCGTGGCCGAGGAGCCGGTCCCGGTGGCCGCTTGATCCCGGTCGCATCTGATCCCGGTCGCATCTGATCCTGGCCGGACCTGATCCTGGCCGTATCCGATCCTCGGTCGCACCTGATTCCGGCCGGACCTGACCTCGGCCGGACCGGATTCTGGTTGTGCCTGATCTCAGGCGTATCTGATCCTGGCGGTGCCCCGCCCCGGTCGTCTCGGTCCCGGCTGTCCCGATCTGGGACGCGCTCGGTCCCGGCCGTCTCGGTCCCGGCTGTCCCGATCTGGGACGCGCTCGGTCCCGGCCGTCTCGGTCCCGGCTGTCCCGATCTGGGACGCGCTCGGTCCCGGCCGTCTCGGTCCCGGCTGTCCCGATCTGGGACGCGCTCGGTCCGGGCGTCGCCGATCTCGATGTCACCGGCCTCGCTCACCGCCCGGCCTCGGGACGTCTCCGCGAAGTAGCGCATGCTGTGAGATCAGGAAATTTCACGATAAATACGAAACGATACGGTTGCGTATCGTAAAGATCAACGCTACGGTGGTGTTTCGAAACTCAAGCGTATCGAATACGGGGCCTTTCGTGGAACAACAGCTCGGCCACCCGCGGCGGTGGCAGATCCTGGGAGTGCTGGTCTTCAGTCTCCTGGCGGTCGTGCTCGACAACACCATCCTCAACGTCGCACTGAAGACAATCGCGGACCCCGTGCAAGGCCTGGGCGCCACCCAGAGCCAGCTGGAATGGGCGATCAACTCCTACACGCTCGTGTTCGCGGGCCTGCTGTTCACCTTCGGGGTGATCGGCGACCGTACCGGGCGCAAGCGCATGCTCATCGTCGGCATGGTCCTCTTCGGCCTGGCCTCGCTGGCCAGCGCCTACGCCCAGGACCCCATGCAGCTGATCATCGCTCGCGCGTTCATGGGCATCGGCGGCGCCGCGATCATGCCGGCCACGCTGGCGATCATCTCCAACGTCTTCCCCCCGCAGGAGCGCGGCAAGGCGATCGGCGTCTGGGCCGGTGGGGTGGGCCTGGCCGTGGCGATCGGGCCGATCACCGGCGGCCTGCTCATCGAGCACTTCTGGTGGGGCTCGGTCTTCCTGGTCAACCTGCCGATCGTGCTGGTCAGTATGGTGCTCATCAGCATGGTCGTGCCCGAGTCGCGTGACCCCAAGCCCTCCAGGCTCGACCCGGTCGGCGTGATCCTCTCCATCGTCGGCCTCGTCGCCGTCACCTACGGCATCATCCGGGGCGGGGAACTGGCCACGATCGCCAGCGCCGAGGTGCTCGTCCCTACGATCCTCGGCATCGTCGTGCTCGCCGCCTTCGTCTGGTACGAGCGCCGTATCGACCACCCGGCCTTCGACGTCACCTACTTCCGCGACCCGCGTTTCGCCACCGCGGTCGGCATGATCGGCATCGTGTTCTTCGCGATGATGGGCGCGATGTTCTTCCTGGTCTTCTACCTGCAGATCGTGCTGGGCTTCAGCGCGCTGCAGGCGGGCGCCCTGATGATCCCCTTCGCCGCCGCACAGCTGATCTTCGCCCCGCTGAGCCAGCAGATGGCCGCGCGCTTCGGCGGCAAGCTGAGCGCCACCGTCAGCATGGTCGTCGTGGCCGCCGCGCTGTTCTCCTACTCGCTGATGGACCAGAACACTCCGGTCATCCTGCTGGAGATCGTGTTCTTCGTCCAGGGCGCGGCGATGGCCAACATCATGCCCCCGGCGACCACCGCGATCATGGAGGCGCTCCCCAGGGAGAAGGCCGGTGTCGGCTCGGCGATGAGCAACACCGTCCGCCAGGTGGCGGGCGCGCTCGGCGTCGCGCTTCTCGGCTCGCTGCTCTCGGCCACCTACCGCGACCAGATCGCCCCGGCCCTGGCCGGGCTGCCCGAGCAGGCCAGGCACATCGCCGGCGAGTCGCTGACCGGCACGCTCAACGTGGCCCAGGGCCTGGGCGCCCGGGGCGCGGCGCTGATCGAACCGGCCAAGCTCGCCTTCGTCGAGGGCATGCACATCACCGCCCTCGTCTCCGCGGTCATCGCGCTGCTCGGAGCCCTGATGGTGTTCAGGTGGCTGCCCGGCAAGTCCTCCGGGGCTCCCGCCCCTGAAGAGATCAGTCCAGAGAAGGAACCGGCGGTAGTGTAGGAATGCCATGACGACCACCGACGAGATTCAGGCGACCGGGGCTCAGATGCCCCGCTCCGCGGGCCGTCCCCGCAGTGCCAGGGCGGAGAAGGCCATCATCGACGCGACCCTCGACCTGGTCGGGGAGAGCGTTGGCCTCTCCGAGCTGTCGATCGAGGCGATCGCCGCTCGCGCGGGGGTCGGCAAGACCACGATCTACCGGCGCTGGTCGAACAAGGAAGACCTGCTCGTCGACGCGCTGGCCACCCTCAAGACGCCGCTGCCCCCGGTCGCGGGCGTCTCGGTCCGCGAGGATCTCATCGTCTACGCGCGGGTGTTCCTGCGCGACGCGTGCGACGCGCGCAACCGCTGCGTGATGAACATCGCGATGAACGAGGCCGAGCGGCACCCCCGCCTGGTGGAGCGCATCCGCCAGGCGACCATCGAGCCGCGCAGGGCGGCGATCACCGCCCTGCTGCGGCGCGGCATCACCACCGGTGAGCTGCGGGCCGGTCTCGACGTCTCCATCGCGATGGCGAATCTGGTCGGCACCATCATGTGGTACATCCGCACCGAGGGTGTCGGCGAGGCCACCGACTCCTCCGACCTGGCCGAACGGATCGTCGACCACCTCCTGGCGGGCCTCGGCCCCTGAGACTCTCCGTACGGCTGTCCGGGGGCGGGGGCCTCTCGACGGGCGGCGTCATGGATGTCGCGTCATGAAACCCCGGCGGTGGACGCCGGGGTTTCGGCGTTTCGAGTGCTCCGGCGTTTCGGGTGTGGCGCTCAGGTGTCCTGGTGCCTTGGATGTGAGGCGTCGCGCTCCCCGGAGCCGGGGCGTTCATCCCCTTCGCCCGGCTCGGTCTGGCCCTTCCCGGTTCGGGTGCTCCGCGATCGAACGCGAGGCGTCAGCCGCCGAGGTGGTCGAACTCGCCGAGCTTCACGCCCGCGATGAAGACGTCCCATTCGGTCCGGGTGAAGAAGAGCTTCGGCCCACCGGGGTTCTTGGAGTCGCGCAGCACGTGCAGTGCCCCGAGGCCCGCCTTGTGCCCGGTGCGAGGGGCGTCGACGACGGCCACCTCGACACAGTTGCCACCACCGGAGCCGCTCAGGGAGGATTTGCGCCAGGCCGCGCCGGTCAGGTCTGCTGCCATTCCGTCATCACCTTCGCTATGAGGTCGGTGCTCGCCCGCGCGGGCAGGGCCGCCGAGCGGACCGCTTCGTATCGCTTGCAGATCGCCGTCACGTCGAGAGGATGGTCCGCGACGTGCCCTACGGCGGCGGACTCCACGAATACACCATCCAGGCTGCCCTCGGCGCTCGCAATGAAGAATCCTCCCTCCAGGCCCGCGATCGCACCGCCGGTCACGTAGGCGCCCTTTGGTAGGACCTGGATGGAGATGCTCCTGTGCTCGGACGCGGTGAGAAGTGCGGCGAGCTGGTCGCGAGTGATGTCCGGCCCCCGACGCCGCGATGCAGGACTCCCTCGTCGAGCACAGTCCACGGCGGCGGAGGGTTGTCGCGCGCCAGGGGTTTCTGGCGCTCCAGACGAGCGCCCCGGCAGGGGAGTCCAACGTCCGGAAACGGCCCGGATGTCAGGTGGTGGTCTCGCGCCAGCGGTTGGTGATGGGGAGGCGGCGGTCGCGGCCGAAGTTCTTGGGGGTGATCTTCGGGCCCGGGGGATACTGGCGGCGCTTGTACTCGGCCAGGTCGACCAGGCGGATCACCCGGGTGACCAGGGCCGGGTCGTGTCCGGCGGCGACGAGTTCGGCGGAGCCCATGTCCTTCTCGACGTAGTCGTCCAGCAGCCGGTCCAGGATCCCGTACTCGGGCAGGGAGTCGGTGTCGCGCTGGTCGGGGCGGAGTTCGGCGCTGGGCTCCTTCTCGATCGAGCTCTCCGGGATCGGCGGCACCGCGAACCCGTGCAGGAAATCGCCCGACCGGCCCGCCTGGGCGTTGCGCCAGCGCGACAGCTCCCAGACGAGGGTCTTGAGCACGTCCTTGATGGGCGCGAAGCCGCCCGCGGAGTCTCCGTAGAGGGTGGAGTAGCCGGTGGCCAGCTCGCTCTTGTTTCCGGTGGTGAGGACGAGGTGGCCGTGCTCGTTCGACAGGCCCATCAGGATCATGCCGCGCACCCTGGCCTGGAGGTTCTCCGAGGCCAGGCCGGAGAGCTCGATCTCCTTCTCGAAGCCGCTGACGATGTCGGCGATCGGCACGGTCCTGGCGTTGATTCCCTGCCGGTCGACCAGCTCCTGCGCGTCGCTCACCGAGTGGTCGGAGGAGTAGCGGGAGGGCATCAGCACCACGTGCACCCGGTCGGGGCCGATGGCGTCGGAGGCGATCGTGGCGGTCAGCGCCGAGTCGATGCCGCCGGACAGGCCGAGGATGACCGACTGGAAGCCGTTCTTGGCGACGTAGTCGCGGACCGCGAGGACCAGCGCCGAGTAGACCTCGGCGGTGTCGTCGAGGTGCTCGGCGATCGTGGGGGCCTGCGGCTCGTACGGCTCGACGGGGTGGGCCGACAGCTCCAGCCGCTCCACCGTGATCACGGTGCCGTCCCCGGCGTCCACCTGGAAGGTGCCGAGCCCGCCGTACCTGGCCTCGGGCAGCTCCAGGTCCGTGATCAGCAGCTCCTCCGAGAAGCGCGCCGCGCGCGCGACCAGCTCGCCGGAGGCGGAGACGACCAGCGAGTCTCCGTCGAACACCAGCTCGTCCTGGCCGCCGACCTGGTTGACGTAGGCGAGGGCGCATCCGGCCTCGCGGGCGCGCCTGGCCACCAGCGCCAGGCGTACGTCGTCCTTCTCCTTCTCGTACGGGGAGGCGTTCGGCACCACCAGCAGCCCTGCTCCGGCCTCGGCCACCACCGCGACGGGGCCACCCTCCTGCCAGAGGTCCTCGCAGACCGCGATCGCCACGTCGACGCCGTGCAGCCGGAAGATCGGCATGCGGTCGCCGCGGACGAAGTAGCGGTACTCGTCGAAGACGCCGTAGTTCGGCAGGTGGTGCTTGGCGGTCTTGACGACCACCCGGCCCCGGTGCAGCAGCGCGGCCGCGTCGAGCGGGGCGCCCTTGGGCTGGCCGACGCGCGGGGCGAGCTTCGCGCGGTCCACGTAGCCGACCACCACGGGGACCTCGCCGAGTCCCGCCTCGTCCAGCCGTCGCGCGGCGTCCTCGATCGCGGCGATCGACGCTTCCACGAACGAGGTGCGCAGCACGAGGTCCTCGACGGGATACCCGGTCAGGAACATCTCGGTGAAGACGACCAGGTGCGCGCCCCGGTCGGCGGCACGGCGAGTCCACTCGACGAGCCTGTCCGTGTTGGCGGCCAGGTCACCGACGGCGGGATTGGTCTGGGCCAGGGCGATGCGGAGTTGAGCCACACGGCCATCCTATTGGGGCGTGTCCGGAGCGGGCCGTTCAGCCTGTTGGGGCGTGCCTGGAGCGGGCCGTTCGGATGGTCCCTCCTGGCCGCCGGTGGGTGGGCGCGGACGCTCGGAGGCGACCTCCTGCCGCCTTCCGTTGCCGGGTTTCCCGGCCGGGCGCTCGGGAACCTCGGGTCATTTCCCGGCACCGGTACGGGGCGCCGGCGAGCGTGGCCGTCAGGGCTCGTCAGGGCTCGTCAGGCTTCCCGGCCGGTGGCAGGCGGTCGTGAAGCCCCCCGCGGGACCGAGGTCGCGAGCGACGGTTCCGGTCGGGAGGCCTCACCTCTCCTCCGGCACCACACGACACCGCACGAGGTCACGGCGAACATCCGCCGTGGGATCGTCCGGTGCCTGGCGCCGGACTCGCCGAGCCCCAGCGGGCTTTCGGCGAGGTCATTCGCGGATCCGCGGTGTCCGTGGACACCCGAATCCGCCGGGCGAGACCACCGGCCGGGTCTCGCGACCGGCCGGTCTGGCCTTTCCCGGATCAATCGGATCAGGTGGATCAATAGGGTTGGCGGGACCGTCGCGACCGTGACCGTCCCGCTCCACCTTGAGCGTGGCGGTGCCGCCCGATCGCGATCTCAGGACGCGACGGTGTCTGCCGGTGACGGCGTTCTTAGTTCACCGACCAACAGAAGCGGGCGTAGCCGGCGTCGTAGCCGTCCAGCCAACCTCTGTCGTAGTCGCTGGGGGGCCCGTAGCTCCGCGTCCTGCTCCTGCGGCAGTCCTGTGCGGCGGCCCGATAGCCGTCCCTGTATCCCCGCCAGTAGTCCCTCGGGTCTTCGGCCGAGGTGGTCGGGTCCATCATGGCCTTGTCCTGCGGAATGCTCGCCGTCACGGCCTGCTCGGGATCCGGTGCGGGCGAGGCGTGTGAGAGCGAGACCGGTCCGAGGGCGAGGGCCGCGAGAATTGCTGGACCAAGCACCATCAGCTGTCGCTTGCCATACATGGTTTCTCCTTTGATCGGGCCGCGAGAAGAGCTCACTCGGCGACCATGATTAGGGGGAAAGATATAAGGCGGGCCGTTCGAACCAAAGGACCTAAGTGCTTATTTCCTTATCTTTGGAGTAAGTTAAGAAGGGTTTAAGTTTACTCGTTTTCTTGTTTATCTCGGGAGTTTTCGCGAGAATACGGCCTCTCGCTCGGCTATGAGCATTGATCGGGTTGTGAGCCGTAAAAACTCGGCGAGACCAGGGTGTCGTTCGTGGCGCCGCCAGGGAGGGCGCTCGGTGTCGGGGAGCCGTGCGACCGGCGATGTCCACCGGCCGCCGGACTCCTTCGGGCCGGGGGGACCCGTCAGCCGATGACCCAGAGCAGCCCGAGGTTCTTCGCCCTGGCGGGCTCGGTCACCCGCTGGACCTCCTTGCCCGAGCGGGAGAGGACCACGATCGTGTTGGCGGTCGCGCCCTTGACGCGGACCGCCAGGCGGCCGTCGCGCAGGTAGCGCGCGCCCAGCAGCCGCCCCCTGACCGGGATGGCGACCTTCGCGCCGGACTTGGTGTCGTAGATCGACGGCGTGAAGGACAGGGGCCAGGAGCCGTCGCCGCCCGGGGCGTTTCGGCCGATGGCGTTGACCACCACCCGGCGGCTGTCGGGCGACAGGCTCTCCACGTGGTTGGCGAGCTTGATGCCCGGGTTGCGGTTGGAGATCCGCCACTTGGTGTCCAGGAGATAGACGCCGTCGATGTCGCCCGCGTACCCGGCGAGGGTCCTGCCGTCGGCGGACCAGGTCAGGTGGCAGGGGCCGGGGGTCTTCCCGGCGTTGAACCGGCCCTGGCCGTCGGCGCCGACCACCATCACCGTCGTCGCCGTGCCAGTGCCCTTCACCGGGTAGGCGATCCGCTTGCCGTCGGCCGTCCAGGCGGGGGTCAGGCAGGGGCCTCCGTAGGCGGCGTTCTTGGCGATCACCCTGTCCGTGACGGATCCGGTGGCCGACTTGACGTGCAGCCTGTTCCTGTCGTCGATCCAGGCGACCTTCCTGCCGTCGGGCGCGACCGCGAACTGGCCGGCGAAGGCTCCGCCGCCGACCGTCAGGCGGGTCCAGCCTCCCCGGTGGGTCAGCACCTCCACCCCGCTTCCCCCGTAGCGGAAGTAGACGGCGCCCGAGACGGGAGCCGCCTTGTGCGCGACCGCCGCGGGAGCGGCGACGTGGACGGCGCCCGGGACGGGCGCCGCCCCGTGTGCGACCGCCGCGGGAGCGGTGATCCCGGTGGACCCGGCGAGCGCGGGAGTGGTGGCCGCGGCCGTCAGGGCGAGTGCGGCGCCGGTGGCCAGGGTCCAGTGCTTCAAGGAGATCTCCTCGGGTGGATTCCGTATCGGCTGATTAGAATCCCGAACAGGCGAAAAGGTTTACAGGCGGCCCGCCGCGACCGGCACGGAGGGGATCGGCAGCACGGCCTCCACGACCGTCCCGCCCCCGGGGGCCGCCTCGATCACGCAGGTGCCGCCCAGCTCGGCGGCTCGCTCGCGCATGGAGAGCAGCCCGACCCCCGAGCGCGGCCCCGGGGGCAGCCCGCCCCCGTCGTCCTGGACGCGTACCACCAGCGACTCCCCGCGCCGCAGCGAGATCACCGCGAAGCTGGCCCCCGCGTGCTTGCGGACGTTGGTGAGCCCCTCCTGCGCGATGCGGTACGCGGCCACCTCGGCCGCCGCGGGCAGGTCCGACAGGTCGCCCTCGATCTCCACCGCGACCCGCGGCGTGCCCTCCTGGGCCAGCGCCCGTACGGCCCCCGCCAGGCCGAGTTCGTCGAGGGTGGGCGGGCGCAGGCCGTACACCAGTTCCCTGATCTCCTCGCTGACGGCGTCCATGCCGACGCGCAGTTCGAGCAGGATCCTGTCCGCGGAGGCGGGGGCGGTGCGCAGGGTGATCCTGGCCATGTTGATCGACATGGCCATGTCGCTCAGCGCGTGACCGAGCCCGTCGTGCAGGTCCCTGCGCAGGCGGCGGCGCTCCTCCTCGCGGGCGGTGAGGATGCGCTCCCGGGAGCGCTGCAGGTCGGCGGTCATCCGAACGGCGTGCGCCACGTCGGCGACGTAGGGGACGGCCACCGCGACCAGGCGGCCGTTGTGCGCGGCGGCGAACCTGCGGGGGCCGGGAGAGCCGAGGAGCAGCCGCCCGACCGGCTCGCCGTGCCAGACCAGCGGCACCCCGCGCGGGGCCGGGCCCAGCAGGCCGACCTGGACCTGCCTGGCGCCGGGGTCGTAGACCTCGACGGCGACGCCGGTGACGCTCAGCCCGTCCTTGACCACGGTGGCGACGGCGGCGAGCGCGTTGGCGGGCTCGGTCTCGCGGACCTCCCTGGCCAGGCGCGCGGCGAGCGCCTGCGGGTCGCCGTGCGTGCCGTACATGAGCCGGTCGACCAGGCTCCTGAGCCTGTGCCTGAGCGGATGGAAGATCACCCCGGCGAGCAGGGCGGCCATCAGGCCGCCGATCCGGTCGTGCCCCCACAGCGCCAGCCCGGCGACCGCCCCGGCCGCGTAGATGGCGCTGACCGCGGCGATCAGCCCGGCGGCGACGAAGGCGCGGCTGACCACCGTGTCGATGCCGTAGAGCCGGTAGCGCAGCACGGAGAAGACGATGGCCACCGGGATCAGGCCGGTCCAGATCGTCCCGGGCAGCCACCAGTGGGGTCCGGCGAGCAGGAAGGCGACGTAGACGGCGAACGCGAAGACCGGCCAGGCGATCTGGCGGCGCAGCTCGGGGCCGGCCCGCCGGAAGCGCAGGACCAGGGAGACCAGCGCCAGGACCGCGAGGACCGAGACCAGGGCGCCGGCCACCTCGCGCGCCGCCATGTTGTAGGGGGCGAGGAAGCCCACCTCGAGCGGGTTGGGGATGACCCGCGGCCAGGGGTAGAGGGCGGGGTCGGGGTCCGGGCGGGTGAGGTTCAGCAGCAGGTTCACCGAGAACACGACCACGCCGGCCGCCGCCAGCGGCCACCACCGCGGCGAGGGCAGCCGCCCGTCGGGGGAGTAGAGCGGGAACAGGATCGCCAGCAGGAGCCCGCCGACCGCCTTCCCCGTCACCATGCTCAGCCGCAGGTACCCGGCGGTCTCCATGTCGCCCGCCGCCGCGAAGGTGAACATCGCCGCCTCGGAGAACGCGTTGACCGCGCACATCAGGCCGCCCGCGCACATCAGCCACGCCGTGGCCGGGCGCGAGCGGTGCGCCAGCAGGAAGGCGCCCACCACGGGGAACGTCAGCCCGGCCGCCAGGTCGGGCGTGGCGGGCAGCTGCGGCCGCCACCCGGGCGGCAGGTCGAGACGGAGCACGAGACCGGCCACGGTGAGCCCCACCGAGAGGACCGCCGCCGCGACGGCGGCGAGCCGCAGCGGGGAGCGCAGCAGCCCGCGCGCGAGCGAGGTGGCGGGCCAGGCGGGGGCGTCCTCGGTCACGGTGACCGCGTCGACGACCCGCCTGGGCACGCCGCCGGTGCCGTCGAGCGTCCGGCCGCGGTCGCGTGGCCGCGGGCGCATCGCTATCTGCCCACGTCGCCGGGGTTGACCAGCCCGGACTCGTAGGCGGTGACGACGAGCTGGGCCCGGTCGAACAGCCCGAGGTGGTCGAGCAGCCTGACCACCGACTGCGAGACCGACCGCTCGGGGACCGCCAGGGTCGCCGCGATCTGCCGGTTGGTCAGCCCCCGGGCGACCAGTTTCATCAGGTCGAGCTCCGCGTCGCCGAGACCGGCGAGGCCGGGCGGCGCCGACGGGTCGGTGCGCCCGGCGAAGGCCGCGATCAGACGGGTCGTGACGGCGGGGTCGATCAGCGCGTCACCGGCCTGCGCGGCCCGCATCGCGGTGATGAGCTGCTCGGGCGCCGACGTCTTGAGGACGAACCCGCTCACCCCGGCCCGCAGCGCCGCGTAGAGGTTGTCGTCCGTGCCGAACGTGGTCATCATGACGACCTTCGGTGGCGACTCGTCGGCCAGGATCCTGCGCGCGGCGGTCAGCCCGTCCAGCCTGGGCATCTGGATGTCCATCAGCACCAGGTCGGGGGAGGTCTCCTTGACGACCGCGATCGCCTGCTCGCCGTTCTCGGCCTCGCCGACCAGCTCGAAGCCGGGTTCGCTGTCCAGCACCACGCGCAGGCCGGTACGGACCAGCGCCTGGTCGTCCACCACCACGACCCGCAGCCCCGGCAGCGCCCGCTCCTCGGCGGACGTCGCGCGCGCCGCCGGTTCCGCGGCCCGCACGGTCTTGGCGGGCGGGTCGAGGTGGACGGCCTGGGCCAGCATGTCGGACTCCAGGCGCTGCAGGGTGGCGCCCAGGTCGAGGCCGAGCTCGTCGCGGAGCATCACCCTGGCGCGCCGGAGCGCTCCCAGCGCGTCCCCCTGCCTGCCGTTGCGGTACAGGGCCAGCGCGAGCAGCCGCCAGGCCTCCTCCCGCAGCGGGTGCGCCGAGGCGTGCGCCTCCAGGTCGGCGACCAGGGCGCCGGAGTGTCCCAGGAGGAGTCCCGCGTCGGCACGGCGCTCGACCGCGATCAGCCGCAGCTCCTCCAGCCTGCCCGCCTCGCTCACCGCCCACGGCAGGTCGGAGAACTCCGCCAGGGCCGGGCCGCGCCAGAGCGCGAGGGCGGCCTCCAGCCGCTCCCACACCTCGGCGGGCTCGCCGCGCGTCTTGACCGCGCTCTCGAAACTCCAGGTGTCCACCTGGCCGGGTGAGGCGCGCAGCGCGTACCCCGGCGGGGCGGAGACCAGGATCTCGGCCTCCTCCCGGGGCGCGCGGCCGGGCTCCAGGGCGCGCCGCAGCCGCGACACGTATCCCTGGATGGTCGACAGGGCCTGGGCGGGAGGCTCGCCGGGCCACAGTTCGTCGATGAGCATGGTCACGGGGACGGCGCGGCCCCCGGCCACGAGGAGCCGGGCCAGCACCGCCATCTGGCGCTGGCCGCCGAGGTCGATCGATGTCTCACCGTGACGGGCCTGGAACGGTCCGAGAGCACGAAATGTCAGCATTGCAGGCGTAAGGGTAGGGCTACCTGGACCAACGTCATAGAGCAATACTCACCATCGTTCGCGGACCGTAAGGAATCATCGGTGGTCAGATCTCCACATTCAAGTTCACCGGAAGTATCGCCTCGACCACGGTGCCCCCTTCAAGGGGCGTCGTGATCACGCATGTCCCACCCAGTTCGGCGGCGCGCTCGCGCATCGACGCGAGCCCGATCCCCGAGCGGCGCCCGGGAGGGACGCCGATCCCGTCGTCGCGCACCCGGATGCTCAGGTCCTCCTCACCCCGCTCCAGCGACACCCGCACCGTCGCGGCCCCGGCGTGCTTGCGCGCGTTGGTCAGAGCCTCCTGCACGATCCGGTACGCGGCGACCTCGGTCGCGGCGGGCAGTCCCGGCAGGCCGCCCCTGACCTCCACGGCGACGTCGGGGCCCGCCATCTCCGCCACGGCTCCGGCCAGGCCGAGGTCGTCCAGCGCCGGCGGACGCAGGCCGTACACCAGATGCCTGATGTCGCTGGTGACGCTGTCCATGCCGGAGCGCAGCTCGCCGAGCATGCGCTCGGCCGTCTCGGGGGAGACGCGCAGGGAGAGCCTGGCGGCGTTGATGGACATCGCCATCCCGCTGAGCGACTGGCCGAGGCCGTCGTGCAGGTCGCGGCGGAGGCGGCGGCGCTCCTCCTCGCGGGTGGTGACGATCCGCTCCCGGGAGCGCCGCAGCGCGCCGACCAGCCGGACGGCGTGGGCCGCGTCGGCCACGTACGGCGTGAGCGCGGCGATGACCCGCTCGTTGTGCGCGGCGGGCAGGCGCCGCGCCCCCGGCGGGCCGATGAGCAGGCGGCCGACGGGCTCGCCGTGCCAGACCAGCCGGATGTCGCGCGTCACCTCCTCCAGCGTCCCCACCGTCGCCTCCTCAGGCCAGCCGCCCTGGAAGCGCACGCCCGTACCGGTGACCGCCAGGCCGTCGCGCAGCACGTCCAGGGTCGCGGCCAGCCCGCCCGCGGGATCGGTGTGCTGGAGCCTGCGCCCGAGCTCGGCGGCCAGTGCCACCGGGTCGCCCTTGCTGCCGTACAGAAGGCGGTCGGCGCCGCGCTGGAGCACCCGCCGCATCGGGTGGAAGAACGCCCCCGCGCAGAGCGCGGCGACCAGGCCGCCGACCCGGTCCACGTCCGACAGGAACAGGCTGGAGGCGGTGCCCACCGCCACGTACACCCCGCCGATCACGCCGACCAGGCCCGCGCCGACCAGTGTCCTGGTGATGAGCGTGTCGATCCCGTAGAGGCGGTGCCGCAGCACCGAGAAGGTGATCGCGACCGGGACCAGCGGGATCGTGAACGACGCCAGCCACCACACCGGGTTGCCGATCACCCAGGGGACGATGACGGTGGCGATCGCGACCAGCGTCCAGAGGATCTGCCGGCGCTCCTCGCGGCCGGCCCGCCGGAACCGCGCGGCCAGCGAGGCGAAGGCCAGGATCATCATCGCGTTGGTGAGCATGTCCAGCGAGAACCGCAGGGGGGCGGGGGAGGGGCTCGTGTACCGCTGGCCGGAGAGAGGCATGAGATCCATGACGAGCATGTCGGCCGCCAGGACGGCGACGGAGATCCAGACCAGTGCCCGCCAGCGCGGGGAGGGCAGTCTCCCGTCCGGATAGAGCAGCGGCAGCAGCACGACCAGGAAGAGGATGGTCAGCTTCCAGCTCGCCCCGGCGACCGTCCAGATCGCCCTCGGCAGGACCATCCACTCCCGCGCCGCGTCCAGGAGCGCGAGGTTCACCGTGAGGCTGTTCAGCGCGGAGCACAGTCCCCCCAGGCAGAGCAGCCAGCCGATGACCAGCCGGGGCCGCTGGAACACCAGCAGCGCCCCGAGGATGGGGAACGCGACACCGGCCACGTCCTCGGGCGCGAACGGCAGCGGCGTGTAGGAGGGCTGCGGGAGCTGCGCCGTGACCCAGACGTTGACGCACACCATCGCCACGGACGCGGCGGCGGCGAGCACCGCCGCCACCCGCCTCTGGACGGGTGTCACCTTCGGGATCACCCGGTACAGCCCGCGCATGATGGTTTAGGCCCTCCGCTTTGTGCTTAAAAGGACCTTAACCGGCGCAGACCGCAATCTAATCAACGAGTGATTAAAGCCGACCGGATCCCGTACGGCGCTCAGGGGCCGCCGGCGTCCACGGCCGGAGCCGGGGCCTCGCGTCGAAGGTATCCGACGCCCCGGCACCGGGGCCGGGGGTGCGGCCCCCGGGCGGATCCGCCCGGGGGCCGCCGGTCACGGTACGTCGTACCGGCTGGACTCCAGGAGCCATTCCAGCTGGGCCCTCGGTGCCGTGAGGAACGCGCACGCGACCTTGCTGACGTCTCTGGCCTGGCCGGTGGAGAACCCGAACCGGTCGAACAGCGCCGGCAGCCGCCGCGCGGAGGTCCGCAGGTCCTCGGCACGGGCGGCGATCCGGTTGTTCACCCAGGAGACGGCGCCGGTGTCGGAGAGCCCGAACGCGGTCGCGGCGACCGTCACGTAGTTGTGCACGTCGCCGTTGGCCCGCTCCTTGTGGTGCGAGGCGACGTCGTTGCACCAGGCGGTGACGTCGTTGCAGGCGTCCACCAGCGTCCGCCAGGTCGTGCTCTCGCGCAGTCCCGCGGGCACCTCCACCCCCAGGCAGGGCTCCACCAGGTCGAACAGGTAGGGGCCCGCGGTGCCCCGCCGCAGCCGCGGGTACTCCGCGGGGGAGGGCACGCGGCCAGCGCACCGGTTCTCGGCCTCGGTGCGGCAGGCCTCGCCCTGCGCCGCCAGCCCCGCCAGGAACCGGTGCCGCCACCGGGTGCTCATCCGCCCGGTGGTGGCCCTCCAGAGGTCGCCGAAGGCCAGCTCGACGGCCGAGGAGGCGTGGGAGGGGGTGCGCGCGACGAGGTCGAGTCGCGCGAAGGTGGCTTCGACGATCTCGGCCGCGCGCCCGGCGGGCTTCTCGTCCCACTCGTCGTCGAAGTGGAACAGCCAGGTCAGCCATTTGGCGAACAGCAGCGCCGACTCCACGCCGAACCCGCAGAAGGCACGGCCCGCCATCCGCTCGAACCCGGCGCCCGGGGGAGGTTCGAGCCCGACCTCGCGGGCCCAGGTGGTGAGCTCGGCGCCGATCAGGTCGACCGAGGGGTGCATCGGGCACGGCGCCGACATCACCGGTACGAGTTCGGTGAGGGGCAGCAGCAGGGCCGCGGCCACCCCGGAGGGGCGCGGCGGCTCGGGGGGTCCCGCCTTTCCCGCCGTTCCCACGGAGGAGGCGGACGAGGCGGGGGCGGTGGCGGGGGACAGGGAAAGGGGCATTGAGAGTGGCAAGGGCTGTGGGTGGGGTCGGAGACGGGTCAGGGGATCGCCGAACGTTGGGGTGAGGGCCACTACAGCGGACCGAACAGCCAGTTGCCGGCCACCTGCGGATCGGCGCTCGTGTAGAACTGCCGGGTCGCCTCGACCAGCTCGCCCACGGACACGACACCGTCGCCGTCGCCGTCGAGCCGCTCGAAGGTGGCCCGCACGTCCTCGCGCGGGGTGCCGAACGCGGCCATCATGATCCAGAACTCGTCCGGCCTCACGGTCCCGTCACCGTCGGTGTCGCACAGGCCGGCCACCGCCTCGGCGGCGGGCGCGAACACCGCGTCGAACCGGTCGCCCTCGATGAACGCGGAGGTCATTCCGGCGCGGAACTCCTCGGACGAGATCGCGCCGTCGCCGTCGGCGTCGATCTCCGCGGCCAGGGTCCGCCAGATCCCCTCGAAGCCCTGAGCGAGCCTGTTGCCGGCCTGGGAGGTCGGCGACTCGCCGAAGCCGACGAGGATCCGGGCGCCGAGGCCGAGAAGGTCCTCGCGCTCGATCGATCCGCTGCCGTCGACGTCCATGTGCCCGAAGGCACGATCGAGCTTGCGATTGAGGAGCGTGGTGCTCATCGTTTACTCCAGCATTACTTGTCGAACTCGAACCGTTACCCTAAGTGACGATAGCGGGGTATTTCCAGAAGCAACTCCAGGTAAGCCCTCGGGATGGTCAAGAAGGCGCATGCCACCCGCGTCACCTCGCGGGAGGCGGCGAAGCCCAGGCCGTGCCGCTCCGTGAGCGCGGGAATCGCGCGGGCGGCCGTCCACAGCTCCTCCATGCGGGTGGCGACCCTGTCGATCGTCCACTCTTCCGCCTCCCGATTGGAGCGTTCCAAGAAAATGGTGTCCGCATGGCCGTGTCCGGCCACCGCCTCCTCGCACCAGGCGGCCACGTCACCGCTCGCCTCCGCCAGGGCCCGCCACTGAGGGCTCCGCCACACCGGCTCGGGCACCTCCACCCCCAGGCAGGGCTCCGCCAGGTCGAGCAGATAGCGGCCGAAGGCGCTCCCGGCGGCCCCCGTACGCTCGCCGCCCGGGGATGTCCCGCGGGCGAGGGTCGCCTCGCGCTGGGCGGCCAGCCCGGCCGTGAACCGCTCGCGCCACGCGCGGCCCATCCCCGGCGCGCACGCCGCCCAGAGGCCGGAGAAAGCCCGCTCCAGCGGCGCCGGGCCCGGCTCGCCGCCCGCGGCCACGGCCAGGACGGGGGTGAGGGCCTCGGGAGCCTGGCGCAGGCGCGACATCCAGGTCAGCCAGCGGGCCAGCAGCGTGGCCGCGCCGGTTTCGCAACGGGCGAACGCCCACCCGGCCAGCCGGGAGGCGGCGGGGTCGGGGTCCAGCCCGGCCGCGCGCGCCCAGTCGGACGTCGCGGCCTCGACCAGGTGTATCGACGGATGGACGGGGCAGGGCATAGCCAGCGCCGCGAGGCGTTCGGTGAGCCCGGCCGGTGGCGGGGCCGCGTGCGGTGGTTCGTGAACTTCGGTGCGCGTCATCGTTTCCCCCCGGATCGAACTTCCAGCGGTTCCGGTCGCACACTGTAAGAGGGGAGGGGGCCCCGCGCGCGAAGGCGCGACGGTGCGGGTGCCACATCTCACCGTTCTTCCCCGTAACGTGTGCGAAACACTGAGAGGGCAAACTGAGAGACCACCAGGCGTGTTGCAGCGCGTCGGCAATGAAGGAGAAGCCTTGGACCGCCAGCAGGAGTTCGTTCTCCGCACCCTTGAGGAGCGCGACATCCGGTTCATCCGGCTGTGGTTCACCGATGTGCTCGGGTTCCTGAAGTCGGTGGCCATCGCCCCGGCCGAGCTTGAGGGGGCCTTCGCCGAGGGCATCGGCTTCGACGGCTCGGCCATCGAGGGCTTCGCCCGGGTCTACGAGTCGGACATGCTCGCCAAGCCCGACCCGTCGACCTTCCAGATCCTTCCCTGGCGCAGCGAGACGCCGGGCGCGGCCCGCATGTTCTGCGACATCCTCATGCCGGACGGCTCTCCCTCGCACGCCGACCCGCGCTGGGTGCTCAAGCGCACCCTGGCGAAGGCCTCCGACATGGGCTTCAGCTTCTACACCCACCCGGAGATCGAGTTCTTCCTGCTGAAGAACCGGCCGGAGGGCAAGGAGCAGCCCGAGCCGATCGACGGCGGCGGCTACTTCGACCACACCCCGCACAGCTCGGGCCACGACTTCCGGCGCAACGCGATCATGATGCTGGAGTCGATGGGCATCTCCGTCGAGTACAGCCACCACGAGGGCGGTCCCGGCCAGCAGGAGATCGACCTGCGCTACGCCGACGCGCTCACCACCGCCGACAACATCATGACCTTCCGCCTGGTCATGAAGGAGGTCGCGCTGGAGCAGGGCATCTGGGCGAGCTTCATGCCCAAGCCCTTCACCGAGCACCCCGGCTCCGGCATGCACACCCACATGTCGCTCTTCGAGGGCGACCGCAACGCCTTCTACGAGCCCGGCGCCGACTACCAGCTCTCCAAGATCGGCCGCTCCTTCATCGGCGGCCTGCTCACGCACGCCGCCGAGATCACCGCGGTCTGCAACCAGTGGGTCAACTCCTACAAGCGGCTGTGGGGCGGCGCCGAGGCGATCGCCGGAGCGGGCGGCGAGGCCCCGAGCTACATCTCCTGGGGCCACAACAACCGCTCCGCCCTGGTCCGGGTGCCGATGTACAAGCCGCACAAGGGCGGCTCGACCCGCATCGAGTTCCGCTCGCTCGACTCCGCCTGCAACCCGTACCTCGCCTTCGCCGTGATCCTCGCGGCCGGCCTGAAGGGCATCGAGGAGGGGTACGAGATGCCCCCCGGCGCCGAGGACGACGTGTGGGCGCTGACCTCGGCCGAGCGCAGGGCGCTGGGCATCCAGCCGCTGCCCCAGTCGCTGGACGAGGCCATCGCGGTCATGGAGCGCAGCGAGCTCGTCGCCGAGACCCTCGGCGAGCACGTCTTCGACTACTTCCTGCGCAACAAGCGCTCCGAGTGGAACGAGTACCGCAGGCAGGTCACCGAGTTCGAGCTCGGCCGCTACTTGCCGGTTCTCTAGCCGACATCGCGTTCCCGCGCGGGCGGGGGTGGGCGTTGATCGGGCCGAACGGCTCCGGCAAGACGACCCGCGCTCCCGCGCGGGCGGGGGTGGGCGCCGCGGGCATCCGGGGCGCCCGCCGTGCCCGTGCGGGCCACGCGTCCGGCTCGGCGTGCACCCGGTCCGGCCGCGGGCGTGTGCCGCCGGTGCGGCCGGTGGCGGTCGTGCCCGATCTTGTCGCCCCGGGCTTCGTCGGCCCGAGCCTCGTGACCCGGGTCTCGTTGGTCCGAGCCCGCCGACCCAAGCCCAGGCGACCCGGGCGTCGTGGTGGCGAGTTGCCGCGGCGGGTAATCCGAGGCCGTCCTGCGAACGTCATACCGGCGTTACCCGCAGCTAATGAGGGCGTCATCGATCCCGAGTTGGCTGTATGTACAAGCAGTCCGATAAAATCGGTCAGTCCGATTACGTGATTTCTGAGGATTGATCGCCATAAAGGCGACAGGAGGTGCGGCATGACGACGACGTCCGAGCTGCAGACCGTGCTGACCGTTCCGGCGCGTTTCCGTGGTCCCGAGGGCTCCGCGAACGGCGGCTGGATCGCGGGTACGGTCTCCGAGGCGTTGCACGGTGCCCGGCACGACTCGGCCGTCGAGGTCACGCTCCACGCACCCACCCCGCTGGACACCGAGCTGTCCCTGGGCCACCTCGCCAACACCGCGACCCTCACCCACGGAGACAAGCTCCTCGTCGAGGCCATCACGGTCGCCGAGGAGCTCGACGTCCCGGACTTCGTGCCCTTCAACGAGGCCGCGAAGGCCGAGGGCGGCTTCGCCGGTCTCGTCGGGCACGCCTTCCCCGGCTGCTTCGCGTGCGGCCTGCGCGATCCCGGCGACGGCCTGCGGATCTTCCCCGGCCCGGTGCCCGGCACCGACCTGGTCGCCGCGGGCTGGCGGGTCCCGATGACCATCACCGACGCGGACGGCACCGTCCCCGACGCGATCGTCTGGGCCGCCCTCGACTGCCCCACCGGCTGGGCGCACTTCGGGCCCGGCGAGTTCGCCCTGCTCGGCCGCCTGACGGCGCGGATCCACCGCCGGGTCTACCCCGGTGGCACCTACTCCGTCGTCGCCCGCGCCACCGGCCGCGAGGGCCGCAAGCTCTTCGGCGAGAGCGCCATCTACGAGGTAGACGGCACCCTGGTCGCCGCCGCCAAGGCCACCTGGATCACTCCCGCCCAGTCCGGCTGACCCGCGCCCGACCCGGCCGGCTCCCACCGGCGCCGGTGGGAGCCGGGTGCCCGTCTCCCAGGTCCGTACGGGTTCCGCGGTGTTTCGTACGGCCCGCACGGCGATGACGCCGGCGCCGAGCGGCGCGGGTCTCGCCGCCGGGGGCTCAGCGGGAGAGGTGCTCGGCGACCAGCGAGGCGCAGCGGTCCTCGAAGAGGATCGTGTAGTGGTTGCAGTCGTCGAGCAGCTCGTCCTCCAGCGCGGGCAGCCGCCTGGTCCACGCGGCGGCCAGCTCATCGGGCATCAGGCCGACCGGCTGGTTCAGCAGTCCTCGCGGGGCACGCAGCAGCGACAGGGGCGAGGTGATCGCGCGCAGCGCGGCGCCGACCGTCTCGCCCTCGGTGAGCATCCACCGGCCGTCCTCGCGGACCGGTTCGCGCCGCACCCGCGAGCGCACCGCCCCCTCGGGCCCCGACGCGTCGTAGCGGACGTACTCCTCCACCTCCTTCGTCCACGCCTCGGCGAAGGCGGGGTGCGCCCTGAAGAAGTCCACGTACGCGCCGACGCTCGGGAAGGTCTGGTCCAGCCGGGCGAGGGCCGGTCCGAGCGTGGCCTCCATGACCGCGTCGGGATCGGCGCCGGGAGGCATCGGCATCGGGAGCCCGCCGTCGATCAGCACCACCCTGGCGTAGTCGTGTCCCGCGGCGGCGAGGGCCGTGACGTAGGCGCCCATCGAGTGACCGGTGAGCACGATGGCGGACTCCGCGCCCACGGACCGGGCGACGAGGTTCACGTCCTCGGCGTGCCTGGCCAGGCCGTACGGGCCGGGGAGCCCGGCGCTGTGGCCGCGGCCCCGCAGGTCCATCGCGACCAGCGACCACTCGGCGGGGAGCCTGCGGGCGACGCCGGCCCAGGCCATGAGCGAGGCGGTGATGCCGTGCACCGCCACGATCACGCGGGGCCCGGCGCCGAACCTGGCGACGCGCAGCGCGCCGCCGGGGACCTCGACATCACTCAGGACGGGGTTCATCGGTTCTCCTTGAACATGGAGCCCGGCCTTCGGTTCCGGCGGGGCTGATGCCAAGGTGACGGGTGCTCGCGTCCGAGGTCAATGTCCACGGCCGACATGAAGCGCGGCGGTGTCGTATGCCCCTCAGGCCCTGACCGCCTTGTGCCTATATAAGCCCATAATTGCCGTATGAGGATTACCGTCATCGAGCACGAGGCCGACGCGGGGCTCGGGTTCCTCGCCGGATGGCTGGCCGGGGCCGGGGCCGTCTGCGAGGTCGTCCGGCCCTACCTGGGCGAGGCCGTGCCCGGACGGATCTCCGGAGGACTGATCGTCCTCGGCGGCGAGGCCGCGGCCTGGGAGGACGAGCGGTGCCCCTGGCTGCCGGCCACCCGCGACCTGATCCGTGTCTGTGTCGAGGAGGGCGTGCCGACCCTGGGGATCTGCCTCGGGGCACAGCTCATGGCGCTCGCCTGCGGCGGCGCCGTCGGGCGCGGGGAGCACGGGCTGGAGGTCGGCGTGACCGAGGTCGTCCCGCTGCCCGCGGCCGAAGCGGATCCGCTGTTCGCCGGCCTGGGGCCCTCCCCCGCCGTGCAATATCACCGCGACGCGATCACCGAGCTTCCCCCGGGCGCGGTGCCGCTGGCCACCGGGGACCCGTACCCCAACCAGGCCTACCGGCTGGGGGAGAACGCCTGGGCGGTGCAGTTCCACCCCGAGGCCACCCCGGAGATCTTCGTCGGCTGGACGGCGGGATCGACCGACGGCCTGACCGACCTGGGCCACTCGGTCGAGGAGCTCAACGCGCGGGCGAAAGAGGCCAGGGACGGCCTGGTCGCCGCGTGGAAGCCCCTCGCCGAGCGTTTCGCCGCCGTCGTCATCGCCGTCCAAACCGCGTGACCGCGCGATTACGTTCCGAATCCGCTAACGACGTCGCACGGTTTCGGGATTAACCTGTGCGGCGACGCTCCGAACGTCTGGGATGCGAACCAGGGTGGGGATCCGGAGGCATGTCGCGCCGATTCCCCCTGGCCGCAGGGGAAACCGAGACCCATGCGACCGTGGGGGGCGTGCACCTTTGATCGCTCGGGGTAGGGATTGAGGAAGGGCACCCGTGCTTGTGATCGAAGACCATGGAGGGTCGGTGGAAACCGTGCCCCGGATGCAGACGACCGCCGGACGCCTGGCGAGGCTGGGCTTCGCCGACGGCGCCAGGGCCGAGCGGCTGCTCGACGAGCTGGGGCCCGAGGCCGTCGGTGACATCGACCTGCTGACCTCGCTGGTCGCCGCGGCCGATCCCGACCTGGCGCTCACCTCGCTGAACCGGCTGGCCGAGCAGGATCCCAGCGTCCTTGGAGCGCTCCGGTCCGACCCCGGCCTGCGTGAGCGGCTGCTCGGCGTCTTCGGCGTCAGCGCCGCGCTCGGCGACCACGTCGTCAGGCACCCGGACCACTGGCGCGCGCTCGGCGGGGTGCCGGCCGAGGAGCGCCCGTCCAAGGAGGAGCTCCGCTCGGAGCTGCTGCTCGCGGTCGGCGCCGAGCCGGACGACTCCGAGCCGAGGTCCGCCGACGCCTCCACCGCCACCCTGTCGGCGCTGCGCGCCGCCTACCGGGGGCGCCTGCTCCACCTCGCCGCGCGCGACGTCACCGGTGTCGCCTCGCTGTCCGCGGTGACCGCCGAGCTGTCCGACCTGGCCGCCGCCGCTCTGGAGGCGGGACTCGCCATCGCCAGGTCCGAGTACCCCGAGGCGGGGTCGGTGCGGCTGGCCGTCATCGGCATGGGCAAGTGCGGGGCGCGCGAGCTCAACTACATCAGCGACGTCGACGTCATCTTCGTGGCCGAGCCGCGCGAGGCGGCCGACGGCTCCCTCGACGAGCACGAGGCCATCAAACTCGCCACCCGGCTGGCCCAGGGCATGATGCGCGCCTGCTCGACCAGCACCCCGGAGGGCGCGCTGTGGGAGGTCGACGCGGCGCTGCGTCCCGAGGGCAAGGCCGGGCCGCTGGTCCGCACCCTCGCCAGTCACCTCGCCTACTACCGGCGCTGGGCCAAGACCTGGGAGTTCCAGGCCCTGCTGAAGGCCAGGCCGGTCGCGGGCGACGCCGAGCTCGGCCAGCAGTACGTCGCCGCGATGAACGAGATGGTCTGGCAGGCCGCCACCCGCGACAAGTTCGTCGAGGACGTCCAGGCCATGCGCCGCCGGGTGGAGGCCCACGTCCGCGGCGGCGAGGCCGACCGCCAGCTGAAGCTCGGGCCCGGCGGGCTGCGCGACATCGAGTTCGCGGTGCAGCTGCTCCAGCTCGTCCACGGCCGCCTGGACCCGCTGCTGCGCCGCCGCGCCACGCTCCCCGCGCTCGGCGCCCTCTCCCGCGGAGGCTACGTGGGCAGGGACGACGCCAAGGCCCTCGCCGAGGCGTACACCTTCCTGCGCCAGGTCGAGCACCTGATCCAGCTGCACCGGCTCCGCCGCACGCACGTGGTGCCCGAGGGCAACGCCGACCTGCGCCGCCTCGGCCGGAGCCTGGGCATGACCGCCGACCCGGTGGGGGAGTTCACCACCCGGTGGCGGCGGCACGCCATGGAGGCCAGGCGCCTGCACGAGAAGCTGTTCTACCGGCCGCTGCTGCAGGCCGTGGCCCGGCTGCCAGAGTCGGAGGACCGGCTCTCCACGTCCGCGGCCAAGGCCCGCCTGGGGGCCCTCGGCTACACCGACCCGAGCGGCGCGCTGCGCCACATCAGCGCGCTGACCACGGGGGTCTCCCGCCGCGCCGCGATCCAGCGGACCCTGCTGCCCGTCATGCTCGGCTGGTTCGCCGACGCCCCCGACCCCGACGCCGGTCTGCTCGGCTTCCGCCAGGTCTCCGACAAGCTCGGCTCCACCCCCTGGTACCTGCGGCTGCTCCGCGACGAGACCGCCGTGGCGTCGCGCCTGGCCAGGATGCTCGGTACCAGCCGTTACGTGACGGGACTGCTGATGAACGCCCCCGAGGCGGTCGCGATGTTCGGCTCGGACTCGGAACTGGCCCCCAGGCCCGTCGAGGCGGTGCTGTCCGAGGCGCGGACCATGGTCGCCCGCCACCCCGGGGACGCCGAGGGCGCGGTGGCCGCGGTCCGGGCACTGCGCCGCAGGGAGCTGCTCCGCACGGCCGTCGCCGACCTCTCCGGCATCATCGGCATCGAGGAGGTCGGGCAGACGCTGTCCGGGCTCAACGACGTGACGATCCAGGCCGCGCTCGACGCCGCCATCGACAAGGTCGAGATGGAGCGCCGCACCCCGCTGGGCACGAGGTTCGCGGTGATCGCGATGGGTCGCCTGGGCGGGATCGAGTCCTCGTACGGCAGCGACGCCGACGTGATGTTCGTGCACTCGCCGCTGGAGGGCGTGCCGGAGCGCGAGGCCACCGAGACGGCGTACGAGGTGGCCAACGAGCTGCGCCGCCTGCTGGCCCTGCCCGCCCCCGACCCGCCGCTGCTCATCGACCCCGGCCTGCGCCCCGAGGGCAAGGCGGGCCCGCTGGTCCGTACCCTGGCCTCCTACGCCGCCTACTACGAGCGGTGGTCGTCGCCGTGGGAGTCGCAGGCGCTGCTGCGCGCCCGCTTCTCCGCGGGGGACGCCGAGCTCGGCGTCGGGCTGCTGCACCTGGCCGACCCGCTGCGCTACCCGGAGAGGGGCATCTCCGACGCGGCCGTGCTGGAGATCCGCAAGCTCAAGGCCCGGATGGAGGCCGAACGCCTCCCGCGCGGAACCGACCCCGCCCTGCACACCAAGCTCGGCCCCGGAGGGCTGTCCGACGTGGAATGGGTGGCCCAGCTGATCCAGCTCCGCCACGCGGGGACGCGGCCGTCGCTGCGTACCACCCGCACGCTGGAGGCGCTGAGCGCGGCGGCCGCGGAGGGCCTGCTGTCGGAGGCCGACGAGGCCGTGCTCGCCGAGGCCTGGCGGTTCGCCTCGCGTATCCGTGACGCCATCGTCGCGGTCAGGAACCGCGCCTCCGACGCGATCCCGGTGGACGCCCGCGAGCGCACGCTCATCGCCCGCGCCCTCGGTTACCCGCCCGACGGTACGGAGGACTTCGTGGACGACTACCGCCGTGTCACCCGCCGCGCCCGGCGGGTGGTGGAGCGCGTCTTCTACGAGGACTGATCCGCCCGGTTCCCGGAAGGACCGGCCGGTCCGCCGTCCAGGACGGCCGGTTCCTTTCCGGAGGAAGCCTCTTTCGGGGGAGGGGTCCTTCCGGGGAGGGTCCTTTTTCGTCCGCGTGTCTCCCGGGTCACGAAAACCAACCTGTTTTGGGTGATCGCGTTGCGCCGCCGGGGGCGGGCGTGTATCAACGGTCCGGGTGATCCTTTTGATATCCGTTTACATTGACCTGGCCATCGGCCTGATCCTGGCCTTCCTGCTCCTGTCGCTCCTGGTGAGCGGGCTCAACGAGGCCTTCGTCCGGCTGCTCGGGATCCGCAGCAAGTTCCTGTGGGCCTACCTCAGGGACACCCTGGACGGTTCCGAGGACGGCAGGTCGTGGATCCCGTCGAAGATAGCCGACGTCTTCGCGAAGCTGCCCTTCTCCAAGGACGATCCGCGCCCGGCGCACAGTCCCGACCCCGCGCCCTCGGTGGTCGAGCCGATGCGGGTCGACTCCGCCACGGTCCTGGCCGCCGAGCAGGCCGCGGAGAGGGTCGCGCAGGAGATCGCCGAGGGGATCGCCCCGGAGAGCGCCGTCGAGGACATCGGGGTCACCGGGGACAGCGGGGTCGCCGAGGAGACCGGTCCCGGTGGGGCGGGCACCGGCTCCCTCGACTCTTCCGGCTCTTCCGATGGCTCTTCCGGCTCGCCGGCGGACGGCGGCCCCGCCGGGAGGCCCGCGCCGCAGATCGACATGACCGCGCGGCTGTACGAGCGGCTCCAGGAGATCGACCACCCCAAGGGCGCCCGTACCAGCATCGCCAACATCCCGCCCGAGCGGTTCTCCGGTGCGGTGATGGAGCTGGTCGCCGCCGAGGAGGGCGGGATCGAGGGTCTGCTCGGCAAGCTGGAGGCCATCAACAGCCCCCTCGCGGGCCATCTCAAGGGCGTCTGGGAGGGCGCCCAGCGGGACCTGCCGAGGTTCCGCAAGGGCGTCGAGGACTGGTTCAACGGGGAGATGCAGCGTCTGTCCACGCTCTACGCCCGCTACGTGAAGTGGGTGGTCTTCGCGCTGGGCGTGGTGCTGACGCTGGCGTTCAGCATGGACGCGCTGGAGTACGGCAAGACCCTGCTGCGCGACAACGCCTATCGCGCGGGGGTGAGCGCCATCGCGGGAGGCGGCGGCGAAGGATACGCCGCGCTCAAGGACAAGTGCGCCGGTACCGAGATCGGCCTCGCCGAGCCGTACCAGTGCGTGACCGAATCCCTCAGCTCCCCGGCGCTGGTCAAGATCTTCGACCACGCGATCGTGAGCGTCACGATCCCGCCCGACGGCTCCGCCGATCCGTCCTTCCACTGGAACGGCGGAGCCTGGTGGGACCGGCTCATCACTCCCGGACACTGGCCCGGCTACCTGCTCACCATGGTCGCGCTGCTGTTCGGCGCCTCGTTCTGGTGGGACGTCCTGCGCCGCCTCACCGGCGTCCGGGGCGACCGCTCCTAGCGGAGCTGCCCCAGAAGCAGGTCCACCTGGGGCAGCGGGTCCGGCCCGAACGGGCGGACCACGACCGTGTGGGCACCCGCCTCCCACAGCGACCTGATCTGGTCGGCGGCCTCCTCGGGAGAGCCCACCGCCATCACGACCTCCTCCGGGGCGACCTTCAGGAACCCGGCGGAGCCCTCGGCCAGGCCGGTGACCACCGTGGCGTCGTCGCCGAGATAGAGGTTGACGAAGACCACCATCTCGTGATCACCCTCTCCGGTCAGCTTCAGGGCCTCCTCGATCTGCCGGGGACCGACTCCCTCCGGCAGGATCGTGCCCTGCGCCACCCGCCCCGACAGCTCCAGAGAGCGGGGCCGCACCACCCCGGCCAGCAGCGGCGGCACGACGACGGGGGGATGCACCAGGCTCACCCCGTCGAGCTGTACGGCCCTGCCCTGGAGGGTGACCGTCTCGCCGCGCAGCAGCCCTCCCACCGCCGTGATCGTCTCCTCCAGCAGCGCCAGCGGCGAGGGCGCGAGGGCGCCCACCTGGCGCATCCAGTCCTGGACGCCGTGCCCGATGCCGGCCGCGAGCCTGCCCGGGTGCAGCCTGGCCAGGTTGCCCAGCTCCATGGCCAGCAGGGCCGGGTTGCGCAGAGGCGCCGGGGTGATCCCGATGCCCACCCGGAGGCGCTCGGTGACGGCGAGCGCGGTGGCCGCCGACGAGATGGCCCCGGTCCAGCCGAGATCCTCCACCACCCAGACGTCGTCCACCTCGGCCGCGTCCAGATGGCGGCAGAAGGGGATGAGGGACTCGGGGGGAAGGTCACGATCGAACATGACGCCCAGGCGCATATCTCTCCTACGTGTAGCGGAAGTATCCGGCGAGGTCGTCCAGGGCGGTGACGCGGTCGATCCGCACCTCGGTCCCGGTTCGCAGCGCGTTGATCATCCTGCCCCGGCCGACGTAGACGCCGACGTGGTGGGTCCTGACTTTACGCTTGCCGACCTTGCCGTAGAAAACAAGATCTCCCGGCTTGGCCACGGCGGCGGGGATCTTCTTGAGCCGCTTGACGTGGTCGTCGGTGTTGCCCGGCCCCAGCACGTCGCGCCCGTAGGCGAGGTGGTAGACCCAGCGGGCGAAACCGGAGCAGTCGAGGCCGAGGGTCCTGGTGGCGGGGCAGGGCTTGATCGCCCCCCGGTAGCCCTGGCAGGTGCCGAGGGAGGGGCCAGGGTCCTCGTCGTGGCCCCCGCCCCAGGAGTAGGGGATCTCCCCGCCCCGCCAGCCGGGCTGGTGCTGCCCGGCCTCGATCGCGTACGCGATGGCGGTGATCCGGTTGAGGGTGACGGGCCGGGTCGGTACCGAGGCGGAGGCGTTCAGGAGCAGGAACGTTCCCAGGAGAACCAGCGCCGCGGCCTGCTTGCGGCGCCGGTGAGGATCATGGCGCCAGAAAGGGCCGTGACCGCCGGGAGGACTCGGAAACCCGGGCAGGCTTGGGGAACCGTGACGTCCGAGGGAGCCTTGACGCGTGGGGAACCGGTCGCGTCCGAGGGGGTCGGGACGCCGCTCCCCGGCTTGGGGAGGCCTGAGCTCCGCCTCTTCGTCCCGGAGCGCCTCTGTCACGTCACCTCGCCTGGTCGGTCCATGTGAGTCATGACCAGTCTGCCCAACAAGCCGGTGATGCGCGTCGCACGTGGGTTTGTCACCTATTACGCGGACTCGGTGGCAGTCGTCGGTCTTGGCGTTGGAGCGGCCTCGGGAGTTCGAGGAGAGGATCAGGTCGTCACGACCGGGGCGAGCGGGTAGCGATCATCACGGCATGCGATGACATATGACGACATGCGGCGACCCGCGTGCGGGGCACGCGGGTCGCGGTGGTGCCGGGTTCGGGACCGGGGCGCGTCGGGGAGACGCCGCCCGCCCGTGCCTAGCGGCTGATCGTCAGTTGCCGTCCTCGCCGTCGTCACCGTCGTCGTCCCCCCCGGGACCGGTCGTGTTGACGACGTCGGGGCCGTCGTCACTATCGTCGTCACCGCCGCCCCCGCAACCACCGGTCAGTCCGACGAGCACCGCCATCGCCGCGGCGGCCAGCGCCGCTTTCCGCGTGGTCTGAGCAAGCATGCGCAACCTCCAGGTGGTTCCTCGCCCGGACGCGTCGGCGCCCGGCTCCACCTTCTCTGTCCCGTCCAGAGGCGATATAACGACGGACCGTATGTCATGTTGGCCGCACCTCGTCACGTAGCGGGTGCCGGGCTCCGTGGGAATCACCGTCCGCCGCCGTGTGACGCGGGTTTCGGCATGGCCGTGGCGTACGCCGGCCGGTAGCGTTTGAGCTCCTCATCGTCGATGAGGGTCGGGGGCGCGCCGCGAACGCCACGAACCGGCTCCTCGCAGTGGTGGTGAATGACGTCGCGGCCCCGATCCGCTCGCTCGGCCCCGGGCAGTGCCGCCCGCAGTACGAGCACGTCATCCGAAGAGATTACGCGCCGTTGTGAGCCGGACGGTTTGGAGACCGAAGTGAACGACCTGGCAGGAGCCCGGCAGGCGGGTCCGCGCGGTGGCGTCCGCTGGAGAACGTCCGCGATCGTGCTCGCCGCGTTCCTGGCCGTCTGCCTGGTCGTCGCGGGACTCGCGTGGAAGCGTGAGCACGACAGGGCGTCGGCTCAGGAGCGTGTCGCACTGGCCCATGGGCTCGCGCTGCACGCCGCGGACCTGCGCGACGCCGCCCCCGGCACGGCCCGGATCCTCGGCATAGCCGCAGTCAAGATCCACTCTGACGGGCAGACCCGGGCTGGACTGATCGACACGCTGGTCGCGGATCGCGGCGGGGAGCTCACGCCGGACGCCTCCAGAGAGGTGGCGCTGAGCGGCGACGGGCGGATCGCTCTGACCGGTGACGGTTACGGTGACGAGGTGAGCGTGTGGGACCTCACGACCTGGCTCGACCCCAAGCTCGTCATGAAATCCGATCGGGTCGCCGCGTTGAAGGTTCACAAGGAGGGCGTGAACGCGGTGGCGCTGTCCTTCGACGGACGGACCGCGCTGACCGGCGACAACGCCGGCGCCGCGATCGCGTGGGATCTCACCGACCCGGCCAAGCCGATCCGGGTGGCCACATTGGCAGGCGAGAAGAACAGCGACAGCGTGTGGGTGCGGGCGCTGGCACTGTCGCGCGACGGCCGTACGGCGGTGATCGGCGACGATGCCGGTGACGTGGCCGTGTGGAATCTGAAGGACAAATCTCGTCCAGCGCGCCTGTCGGTGACGAGAGCGCACGCCTCCTTCATTCGCGACCTCGGACTCAGCGCGGACGGCGGGATCGCCGTCACCGTGGACCATGATGGGGCGGCGACGGTCTGGGACCTCGCCGACCCCTCGCGTCCGGTCAAGTCGGACGACCTGACCCCCTCCGCGAAGTCCGCGGCGGTGATGAGCACGGACGGGCACGTCGTTCTCGCCGGGAACACGCCTCGGGCCGAGGCCAGGAGCGGGCATCAGATCGAGGTCTGGAACCTCGACGACCGGTCGCGTCCGGCCCTCACGACCATGTTCGAGGTGCCCCTCGGTTACGTGGAGGACATGGCCTTGACCCCTGACAGGAAGACCGCCCTGCTCGCCGGGTCGAGCGATTCCGCCCTCCTGTGGGACCTCTCCGACCCGTCCAGGCCGGCCCGGCTGGCCGCGTTGAAGGGGTACGGGCGGGAGATCGAGTCCGTGGCTCTCGGCGCCGACGGCGGCGTCGCCCTGGCGGCCGGCCCCGGCGGGGTCTCCCTGTGGGACCTCGGGAACCTGGCCGAGGTCGTCGCCGACCCGGAGGGGGCGGCCTGCCACGGTCACACCAACTCGCAGCTCAGCAAGGCGGAGTGGGCCCGCTACACGGGCGGCGCGGACTGGTCGGACTATGCCGTGGAGGGCATGGACGTCCTTGTCGTCTGCTTCATGAACCCGGACCCCACATGACGCCCTCGCCGGGGAGTGTGCGGTAGCGGTCTAACTCCCGAGCTCCAGGAAGAGGGCAGATGGCGCGTGCACGAAGCAGGTTGAGCGCGGGCATCGTGGTCCTCAACTGCGAAGGCCTCATCAGGTGGTGCGAGGCCGATCAGAGGGTGACCACGAGCGTTCGTGGAGCTCAGGACTACGACTTCCGAGTCGCCGTCAGCGCGATGACGCCGATCGAGGCTCAGGACGTCCGCGTGAAAAGTGATCGCCTCAAATGACATCTGTCTCGGCTGAAGGTCGAACCGGTGGCCGAGGGCATCTCTGTGTGCGGGCGCTCAAGCTTCTGCGCTGCCGGTGTGAAGCGTAAGGCCGCCACCGTTCGCGGGCCGGAACCCCAGTTCATGGAGTCCGGGAGCGTCGATCGTGGTGACCATGCGCAAGGCACCGGCCTCGGCTACCTCGCAGACCGCGAGACGTACCAGCGCATCGCGTACCTCCGATGGAACGCCGGGCTGGATGTGCACCAGATTGAGATGGGCGATGGTGTGTTGCTCGTCCTCCCAGGATGCGACCGCATGACCGACAAAAGGTCTCCCGCGGGCGTTGTCGACGCGGGCCTGAAGCCAGCAGGCAAGCTTTGCCTCGACGATCAGCTGCCTAGGAATGGCGACATCCATCCCCGCCTTGGCCAACCAGGAGCCGACCTTGGACGCAGGCGGGGAACCCGATGCCGACGGCGATCCCAGCACGGAACAGGCTCTCTCCCGGCCGTCCCTCTGCGGCGGCGAGGAGGAAGAGGAGGAAGGGGCGACGCGATCGCCGAGGGGAACCGAACTGATGAAGAACCCGGCGGGGCAGACGTCGGGAGCGTCGTGGGTGTCCAACACGACGTACCCGTCTCGGATCATCCGGCGGCTTCGACGAACGAGCCCGGTCAGAAGTTCCTCCCCTACGCGATATGCGACGTCTGCAGCCCATTCATCCGCCGAAGTCACCGGCAGGCCGGTCCACGAACTCTCCGGCGCCGTCGGAAACTCGACCTTGATGGCGTACGTGTTCGGATCTCGCCGCCAGCGGAAGATCACCAACATGCCGTCGGACTCCGCCAGGACATCGACGCCGGAGTACCCCTCCGTCACAGCGCCCGCACGCAACAAGCGCGCCCTGACCGCTGTGAGGACCTCTTGCCGGGACCACCCGATCGCCATATGCCCAGCCTCTCACACCCTTCCCCAATCGGATCGTGACTTACCGCTGAAGATCGCGGGGGTCTTCCCGTCTAGGGGGAACGGTTCGCTGGTGTTGGCCATCCACCGGATTGTGCGATGAACCCCAAAGGGGCAATTTTTCCAGGTCACGGTAAGGGTATGGTCGCGTTTAGGAAGCGGGTTTCGAGCTGGGGGATTCTTTCCGCCACGCCGGAAAGGCGACGACGCCGTCGTGAGCACGCCTTTTTGCAGGAGTGGTACAGGCGGTTGAGCATCCGGTCGTAGGTGGTGCGCAAGGCGCTGGAGTGCCGGTCACCGTCGGCCCTGCGCCCGGGGCCTGAACTCTCGAAGAGGCGAAGGCCCGCACGCAGCCAATACTTCGCGGTGGGCTCGGCCGACGGCTCAACATCCGATCAGCGGTTCGTGGCCCCAGCGGACCGCAGGCCCGCGCTCTGCGCAAGGGATCGAAAGGCCCCGATAGACAAAGCGGTCTCTCCTACGGCCGGCTCACGCCACGATCGTGCCGAATCGCATGGAGCAGGTCCCGTCATATGGCGGGGCGTCACGGAGCGGGATGCCTTGCGCGGCGAGCACGTCGCGCAAGGCATCCCGCGATGGGACGAATAATCCACATGACACTCGACGGCGGCGCGGTCGGCCAGGATCACCGTGAGCCGTCCGGCGTCGTCGAGTCGGATCGACGCGAAGGTTAGGCCCTCGGTGACGTCGGCCCGCTGTGTCGCCGCCACGTTGTACGGCAGGCGAATGGGGCCGACCACCTGAGGATCATCTTCGTTGCGATTGTCGATCCGCATGTGAAGTCCTCGAAGCTATGGCATCGGCAGGACAGGCCTTCCGAACTCGGCATCCATCCACCAAGGACAGCGCGTGAGTCCATCGCAATACGCGGTGAGAACTCCAAGAGTGCCCTGGTATTTGTTTGGTTCGGTGTTGAATTCGACGATTGTTCTTGCGTCTTGTGTGTCTTCCACATGGCATTCCTTCCACCAGAGGAAGCCATCACAGTCATGCTCATAGGCCGTCGCCATATAGTGGTAGCGCGTTGGCCTTTCTGGGTCACGGGCAATTCCTCGATGCGGATGTTTCGTCATCTGATGCGCGGACAGGGAGGTCAGGTTGTGCTTGTTCACGATCTTGATGTGACCGAACCCCTTTTCCCCGGTTGGTGTCGATACCCAGTAGCCCTGGCGGTAGTTGATCTTCTTGTTGTCCTTGCTCTGCCAAGAAGTCAGCAGGTTGAACGAACCTGGGGGCTCCGCAGCAGCGGCCGCCTTGACCGTGACGTTGTTCTCGGCCACGGTGGCCGACCGCCACGTGGACCACGCACCGGCGACACCGCCCGTTGTGGCGCGAGCTCGCCAGTGCACCTGCTTTCCGGTGACCTTGCCGGACGGGATCTGCAGGTGCGCGACCTTGTCCGCCGCCACATCGTTCACAACGCCAGACCACAGGAGCGGGGAGTCGTCCTTGGCTGCGGTCCTGACCTCGACGGTCACGCTGGATGTCCGGCGCAGTTTTTCATCGAGCTGGACCATCAAGGTGCGCCCGTCTGGACGGGCCCAGGCGCGTTTGACGGTGGGAGCGGCGGCCTTCGCGCCAGCCCTGCCGGCCCCCTGAGCGCTTGCCCAGTACTCGCCGAAGGTCCATTCGTAAGGCGTCATCGTATTGCCGGCCGCGTCTTCGGCCTCGGACACCGTGACGAACATGAAGGAGTCCATCCACGGCTCGGACGGCGTGAACGTCAGCACGGTACGTGCCGCGTTCATGCTCACCGAGCCCGGCACCTCCTCCTCGAACTGTATGTCGTAGACGTCTATCTGTGTTTCGGTCACCGGCTCGCTGAACGTCACCGTGACGGGTGAGTTCGCCGGCACTCCGGTCGCCCCTTCGGGCGGATTGACCGTCACGACAGTGGGTGGAGTCGTGTCACCGGACGTGGGCGACGGGGTGGGGGAGCTCCCCGAACCGTCGGCGAGGGTCACCTTGAGAACGGGGGGATGGGCTCCCTCCGACGCCTCGAACCCGCGGTCGTACATCGCAGCTGTGGCCGACTCGTCCGCGGCCCGCAGAAGCACGCCGTGATTGGGCTGCCCCGACGCCCACGCCTGGGCGATGTCGGTCAGCTGCCATGACCAAAGCGCCGGTTCGGCGGGACATGCGCCGGTTTCGGTGGCGCTGCTCTCTCCGGCAGCCGTCGCGGCAGGTTGACCATCCCATTCGAGCGTCGCGGCATTCCAAGTACTGGTGACACGCTGCGCCTTGATCGACCCGCCGCACCCATATGAGGCCTTGTTCCACAGCTCGAGCCGCGCGTTTGTGATGGTCTTGCCCGCGAGTCCGGCCGTGTCGAACTTCAGGTACGTTCGCTCGATGGTCGAGAAATCCTCGGCGTCGTATTTACCCGCCCACAATGTCGGGCCGTTAGGCCCAGACGAGCCCAAATCGTCGATCCAGGTGTCCACCTGTAGCGGCAACGTGACGGTCTCGCCCGGGGTGGGCGTGGGCGTGGGGGTGGGGGACGTCGGCTCCGCGGGCTCCCCGTACTGAAGTTCGTCGTACTTCGGTGACGCCTCCCAGTCACCTGTCAGCGGCCACTCGGTCGCCGCCTCGGCCAGCACCGGCTCCCGTGTCACCTGACCGGTCTGTGCGAGCTCGGAGAGGTCTTCCTCACGCATGCCCGGCACATTCAGCAAGGAATGGAATTCGTAGGGCGTGCCGTCGAGGGGGACCGATGGCCCGCCCTGATATGTCGTGAACTCGACGTGCTCCGGTCCCGGGTGGGTGAACTGGATGAAGAGCACCGGCCCGATGCCGCCACTCTCCGCGGATCGATACATCCGCCAGTTGGTCGCGTCCGACTCGTTGGCCGCACGCAGCTGGAAACCGTAGTCGTCAGCGCCGTCGGCCCAGGCCTGGACGATGTTCTCGACGGAGTAGTAGAGCTCGGCCTCGGCGCAGTCCGGCTCGCCGGCGGCACTGCGTTCCACGATCGCCCCGGTCGTGGTGGTCGAGGGCTGATTCGACATGGTCAAGGTGCTTGGAACCCAGGAACTCGTGATGCGGCGCACCTGAATACCCGACCCGACCGAGGAGCCGCACGCGTTGGACTTGTAGTTCCACAGGCGCAGGTCCGCGTTCTGGATTGTCGCACCACGCAGCGGGAGTCCCGCGTTGAAGCGGATGTAGGACCGGGCGGTCTTCGAGCCGCTGCCGAACTTACCCGCGTGCAGCCACGTGCTCGTGGCCGACGAGTTCGGATAGTCCGAACTGATCATGGTGTCCACCTGGAGGCCGGCGCCCACCCAGTCGGACACGCTGAGCGTCACGGGGTAGCTGACCTCGGTATCGGTGAGGAACTTCTGATCCGGCCGTAAGACCAGGGTGCTGCCGGCGCCGGTCTCCCGGACCTCCACGGGAACCGCTGAGGTCGAACCGGCATCCGGCGAGTCGAGGGACTCGGCGTCCCCCAGTCGCAGCGGCACGGCCGTGGCGAGGGTCTGACCGTTGGAGGCGACCAGGTCAAGCCTGCCGCCGGCGCCCTTCCGGTACTTCTGCCCCTGGGGGAGCTCGACCGGGATGGAAATCTCCAGGGCCGCGCTCGGCCTCTCCCGCAACACCACGGTTTGGGTGAAGCCGGTAGGCGTCGCGGCGACCACGAGATCCCCACCGGGAACCGCGTTCCGATAGGTCGCCTGATTGCCGCTGATCACCGGGCGCGGGAGGGGGCGCGACCAGCCGACCGTACGGGAGGCCGCGCCATCGTCGAAGACGACGAGCGGTCCGGGCCCGCCGGCCGAGAGTGTGGTCTCGTACTTGGCGACCTTCGGCTTCAGCCGGCCGTTCTCGGCGACAAGATCGGTGTCGATCGATACATAATCCTGCCCTCTCTTGACGCGAACGGGGCCGGTGTACATCTCCACCGCGAATGAGCCGTCCGGCATCGCGTACAACGTGGAATCCTCACGTCGTGCGGATACCACCTCCAGTTGCGACCCATTTTTCTTGGCGGCCGCCACGGTGGCCCGCAGGTCACTCAGCACTCCGCTCGGTTTGGGTTCGGCGGTAACCGTGTCAACGTCGACCAGCGACAGCGTGGCCGCGAGGACGAATGCGGTCGCCATCGCGAGCCTTCCCCGCCCGCGAAACAGAGAGGTATAACTCACGTGGCTGAACCTCCGGTTGGAATAAACGAAACGAGCACCATGCCTGTAAAACCCTTCTTGTCGATGGGGGCGAGGGATTTTGGTTATGGCGGAGGCGGCCGGTATTGGCGGTGTCGGCCGCAGGTGATCGTCGCGAATTCGGTGCGTGGATGAACCCCGTTCATCCGAGGCGCCGGTCGCTCCTGGCACTCCTGTTGACCGGACCGAACGGGGGTCTCAGCGGACAGTGTGGTGAAAAACGCCGTGGCGTGCGCCTCGAGAAGTCGGGCGGATCGCATCTCCATACATGCGTATGGGGGCGCGCCGGCTGATCGTGTCTTGTCCATCGAGTGGTGTGGACCCGCAGAATGCGGTGTAGAGGTGCCTCCGGAGTGCGTGACATGCTCATCTTCGAATGGCTGATCGCAGATGGCGCAGTAACTAGCGCGGCGCGAAGGTGCATCTGGGCAGACGTGCCCATCGCTAGTCGTGATGTGTCTACACAATCCTTTCCGACCCGTATTTGCAAACACGGTCATCATTGCATGATAGACGGATTCGGTATAGATCCTTTGCTGTAAGGAATGGGATCCGCTCCGTAGTGGCCGACGGTTTCGGCGGCGGCCCCACGATCAGAGGAATCGAAGGTATTCCACGATATCGGTATAAGACCGCGAAGATCGATCAATCTATTCTGACCGAAATTCCACGCACCGATCTGTCTCTTTTCGATGGTTTCGCAGCCTGATCACCCTGATGCGGGTGCCCATCGCCACGCGCCACCGGTGGCGTCACCCCGGCGGCGGTCCGGAGGGTCACAAGGTCGGCCGTTGCCTGCCCGAAGACGTCGTGGCCTGGACGCGGAGGCCGCCGCGACCGTCTGGGACCGCCGGCACAAGATGGTGAGACGGCCCGACGGCACCACCGAGAAGGCCCGCGGCTCCGGCTTCGTGCCGTCCGGGAGGAGCGCATGCGAAAAGGCCGCCGGCCGTGCCCTCGGCGGAGGGACGGCCAACGGCCTTTCGCGTGATGCCCGAGTGCCCTGGGGGCGCCCCGACGGGTCAACCGTCAGGGTTTTTCGCAGGTCGGAACCTCAGCGGCTCAGACGTCGTAGTAGAGCTCGAACTCGTGGGGGTGCGGGCGCAGGCGGATCGGGTCGATCTCGTTCTCGCGCTTGTAGGAGATCCAGGTCTCGATCAGGTCCGGCGTGAACACGCCGCCCTCCAGCAGGTACTCGTGGTCGGCCTCCAGGGCCGCGAGCACGTCCGACAGCGAGCCCGGGACCTGCGGGATGTTGCGGGCCTCCTCCGGAGGAAGCTCGTAGAGGTCCTTGTCGACCGGCTCGACCGGCTCGATCTTGTTGCGGATGCCGTCGATGCCCGCCATGAGCTGGGCGGCGAAGGCGAAGTACGGGTTGCAGGAGGGGTCGGGGACCCGGAACTCGATGCGCTTGGCCTTCGGGTTGGAGCCCGTGATCGGGATGCGGATGCACGCCGAGCGGTTGCGCTGGGAGTAAACCAGGTTGACCGGGGCCTCGTAGCCGGGCACCAGGCGGTGGTAGGAGTTGACCGTCGGGTTGGTGAAGGCCAGCAGCGACGGGGCGTGCTTGAGCAGGCCGCCGATGTAGTAGCGGGCGGTGTCGGACAGGCCCGCGTAGCCGACCTCGTCGTAGAAGAGCGGCTCGCCGTCCTTCCAGAGCGACTGGTGGCAGTGCATGCCGGAGCCGTTGTCACCGAAGATCGGCTTGGGCATGAAGGTGACCGTGTGGCCGTGCTCCAGAGCCGTGCTCTTGACGATGTACTTGTACAGCATCAGGGTGTCGGCGGCCTTGAGCAGCGTGTTGAACCGGAAGTCGATCTCCGCCTGACCGGCCGTGCCCACCTCGTGGTGCTGCATCTCGACGTCGATCCCGGCGTCGATGAGCTTGCGGACCATCTCCGAGCGCAGGTCGGTGAAGTGGTCCATCGGCGGGACCGGGAAGTAGCCGCCCTTGAAGCGCGGCTTGTACCCGAGGTTGCCGCCGTCCTGGGCCTTGCCGCTGTTCCAGGCGCCCTCGATCGAGTCGATGTGGTAGTAGCTCGAATGGGCGTTGGTCTCGAACCGCACGTCGTCGAAGATGTAGAACTCGGCCTCGGGGCCGAAGTAGACGGTGTCGGCAATGCCGGTGCCCTTGAGATACTCCTCCGCCTTGCGGGCGACGTTGCGCGGGTCGCGGCTGTAGGCCTCGCCCGTCAGCGGGTCGTGCACGAAGAAGTTGATGTTGAGCGTCTTGTGCTGCCTGAACGGGTCGAGCACGGCCGTGGAGGGGTCGGGCAGCAGCAGCATGTCCGACTCGTGGATGGCCTGGAAACCGCGGATCGATGAGCCGTCGAACATCAGGCCGTCGGTGAAGACGCCGGCACCGAAGTTCTCCGAGGGGAACGTGAAGTGGTGCGTCGTCCCCGGCAGGTCGGTGAACCTGACGTCAACGAACTGCACCCCTTCGTCCTTGATGAACTTCAGGACGTCGTCGGCGGAGTTGAACACGCGAACCTCCCATGGGACGGGCTAACAGACCGAAAGTATGCCTGTGCCGTTACCGCCCCGTGTCTCGTTTGTTTCACCCGTGTTAAGCGAAAGTCGCCTCCACGCTAGTCCTCATGGCCACCTCGGGAGGGTATGGCGGGTCTTTCCTTTGCCGGAGTTTCACGTGTCCGACTTCAGCAGGCTGCAGCCCTTGGACGTGCTTTCGTCGAGCGAGTAGGGGTCCACGGCCGGGGCGGTGGCGGTCACCGTCCTGTCGGGCGCCGAGTCCGGATAGAAGGGGTGTACGAAGGCGTCGTCGGTGTCGCACCGTGCCGGGGCGACGCCTCCGCCGTTCCAGCTGTTGACCCAGAAGCGCAGCCGGTCGCCCTCCCGCCACACGTCCAGCGTGCCGATGTTCTGCGCGACGAGCCTCGTCAGGGTGTCCGGCCGGCCCGGCCGCCGGATCGCGTACACGAACAGGTAGTTGACCTTGACCCTGACGCCCCGGAGGCCGTTCTCCTTGAAGGTCGACAGCCGGGTTCTGCCGTGGATCTTGAAGGTCTTGCCGACGATCTCGGCGCTCTTCGGGGCCAGGCTCGTCACCCACCTCCGGCTGTCGTACCCGGCCTTCCTGGCGGGGTGCTTGAGCCCCTTGACGAACGGGGCGCGCTGCTCGGGATCCAGCAGCCGGATCAGCTTTTCCGGCCTGCCGCCCATCAGTACCTTCCTGTCCAGGTGTGAGGCCACGAGGAGCTTCCTCGCGTGCCGCAGGGCGGCGGACACGTCCTTGCGGCTCAGCCTGCCCACAGCCCTGGGAGGCGGCATGACCAGCCCCTTGGCGCCGTCGGCGTACCCCTGGGCGGGCGAGCCGTAGAAGGGGGAGACCTTCACCGGCTCCGCGCGTGCCGTCTCGGGGACCTCGGCGGTCTCGGCGGCCTCTCCGGTCGCCGGGCCGGGGAGCCGTTCGGAGACGGCGGCGCGGACCTGGTCGACGACATCCGGCCGGTAGACGACGAGCACCCCGGCCGCCGCCACCAGGACCGCCACGGCGATCGCCGCGTTCCGCAGCCTCCGGCGCCGCCGGAGGCGGGGCTGCCGCGCCCACTCCTGCGTGGCGATCTTGCTCATCCGCCTGCGTTCCCGCTCGTCGATCTGAGCCGTGAGCGCCTTGAAGCGCTCGTCGATGTCGTCGTTGTCGGCCACGGGGGTTCTCCGGGGATGTTCTTGAGGGATGCCGACACACATGATCCACGTCTTTTGTCCGGTACGGGTAGTGGGTCCGGGCGGATGCGGGGGCGGCGGTCTGGGCGGCTACCGTTGGAGCATGAGCAGCAAGCAGCCGCGTTGGACCCAGACCTGGCTCGGCGGCGTCAGGTCCGCCGGAGTCGATCTCGGCTATCCGGGGGAGCGGCTCGGGCTGCCCAGGGAGGGCAGCGGCTCGGTGGCCGGGTTCGGCCGCAGGATCGGCGCCATCACGGTCGACTGGCTGATCTGCACCTGGGCCATCACCCAGGGGCTCCTGCGGATCGACGCCGCCGCGGCGCCCTGGGTGCCGGTCCTGGTCCTCGCCGCCGAATACCTCCTGCTGGTGGGCACCATGGGGATGACCTTCGGGATGCGCCTGTTCGGCGTCCGGGTCGCCGCGCTCGACGGCGGCGTCCCCCGGTTCTTCCCCGTGCTGGTGAGGACCTTCCTGCTCTGCCTGGCCGTGCCCGCCCTCGTCTGGGACCGCGACCAGCGCGGCCTGCACGACCGCGCGGCGAACACCGTGGTCGTACGTCTCTGAGCCGGGCCCGCACCCGGTTTCCCGCCAGCGCTCGCCCCGTGCCCGTGATCGCGCCCGCACTACCCTCGTCCGTGCCCGCGCTCGCCCCGGCGCCCGGTTCTGCGCTCGCCCCGGCGCCCGTTTTCGTGCCCGCTTTCGGGCTCGTGCCGAACTTCACGGTCCGGGCCCGTGCCGGCGCCGGTTCCTTTTCCGCCCGGTGGCCGTCATACCGTGGGCGGCCGCGCCGGGCGGGACGCCGTACGGGAGGGACGAGGTTGTGACCAGGGACGAGACAGGCCAGGAGCGGGTGGAGGACGGCGAGGTCCTGGCCGCGGCGCTGGCGGGTGACGAACCGGCGTTCGGCGCGCTCGCGGAGAGGTACCGGCGGGAGCTGCGGGTGCACTGCTACCGGATGCTCGGCTCGTTCGAGGAGTCGGAGGACATGGTGCAGGAGACGTTCCTGCGCGCCTGGCGCAGGCGGGAGAGCTTCCAGGGACGCTCGACGTTCAGGGCCTGGCTGTACCGGATCGCGACCAACGCGTGCCTGGACCTCCTCGACCGCCACCCGCGCCGCCCGCGCCCGCGCGAGGCGCCGGTACTGGCCACTCCCGGCGTGCCGTCGCCGTCGTCGACCGAGATCTTCTGGCTGCGCCCCTACCCGGACCGGCTCCTGGAGCCGGCCGCGCCCGCGGCCGCCGAGCCGGACGCCGCCGTGGTCGCCAAGGAGACGATCGAGCTGGCGTTCATGGCCGCCATCCAGCACCTGCCTCCCCGGCAGCGGGTGGTGCTGATCCTGCGCGACGTACTCGGCTGGTCGGCGCAGGAGGCCGCCGCGCTGCTGGAGGTGAGCGTCGTCTCGGTGAAGAGCACCCTGCAGCGGGCGCGGTCGACGATGAGGGAGCACCTGCCCGCGCGACGGCTGGAATGGGCGCCGTCCTCGGATCCGACCGGTGAGGAACGCGCGGTGCTGCAGCGCTACATCGACGCCGTCGAGCAGGCCGACCCCGCCGTCCTGGCCGGGGTGCTGCGCGCGGACGCGTGGCAGTCGATGCCGCCGGCGCCGATCTGGATCCTGGGAGGGCCGGCGATCGTCGACGCCTGGCGCCCGGCCATGATCGGCCCCGAGGCGTGGGGCGACTGGCGTGTCCTGCCCACCCGCGCCAACCGGCAGCCCGCGGCGGCGGCGTACGTCAGGCGTCCCGGCGAGTCCGAGTACCACGGCTCGTGGCTCGGCGTCCTGCGGGTCGAGGACGGGCTGGTCACCCAGATCACGACCTTCGGCGCCGAGATCTTCCCGGCCTTCGGCCTTCCCCGGACGCTGTGACGGGCGCCGGTGAGAACCCGGCGCCCTCGCTTCCCGGGCGGTTCGGGCCGTCGTTCGGCGTGCGGAGGGTCGTCGTCGAGCCCGGCGCCTCGCGCGTTTACGACGGAGCCGAGTGGCGGGGGGCGATCGTCCTGCTGGAGCGCGGGCGGATCGAGCTGGTCTGCTCCGACGGCGATCGCCGGGCCTTCCGGCGCGGCGACGTGCTGTGGCTGGACGGGCTGCCGGTGCGAGCCCTGCGCAATCCGGGCCGGGAGCCCGCCGTCCTGCTCGCGATCTCCCGGCGGATCGCGCGGTCCTGATCTTTCGGCGGCCCGTGCGGTCCTTCCTGGTCCTCCTGACGGGCGGTGCGGTCCTGGTCTGCCGGTGGATCGCGCGGAGCTGATCTCCCGGTCCGGTGACCCGGACGGTGCCGGATCCCCGACCGATTCCTTTCGCGGCGTCTCGCCGTCATACAGGTCACACGCCTCTCATCGCGAAGGGAAAGATCATGAACGATATGCAGAAGCGGGTCCAGGAGGCGGCCGACAGGCTCGTGGAGTCCGGCGCCGAGCGGGGCCTGCAGGTCGCCGCGTACCGGCACGGCGAGCCGGTGGTCGACGTCGTCGCGGGCGTCGCGGACCCGGCCACCGGGCGCCTCGTCACGCCGGACACCCCGTTCTGGAGCGCCTCGACCGGCAAGGGCGTCACCTCGACCGTGGCGCACGTGCTCGTGGAGCGGGGACTCTTCGGCTACGACACGCCGATCGTCGAGCTGTGGCCGGAGTTCGGCGCCCACGGCAAGGAGCGCGCGACCGTGCGGCACGCCCTGACCCACTCGACGGGCGTGCCCGGCGTACCGGTGGACACCACGCCGGAGGACCTGTGCGACTGGGAGGGGATGTGCGCGGCGATCGCCGGGGCCAAGCCCTGGTGGGAGCCCGGCACCAGGAGCGGCTACCACCCCCAGTCGTTCGGCTACGTCATCGGCGAGATCGTTCGCCGGGCCACCGGCACGCCGATCTCCCGGGTCCTGCGGGAGGAGGTCGCCGGACCGCTGGGCGTGGCGGACGAGCTGTTCTTCGGCGTCCCCGAATCCGAGCTGGGCAGGCTGGCCCGCCTGGAGAACGCGCCGAGCGATTTCGAGATGTCTCCGGAGATGTTCGCGGACATCCCGTTCTTCAAGGTCGTGGACGGCTACACGGCGGCGCCGATGGCGGCGATGCCCGACGCCGGCTTCGGCAACCGCGCCGACGTGCTGACCTCCGACATCCCGGCGGGCGGCACCATGTCCGCCCGCGCCGTGGCCCGCATGTACGCCGCCCTGCTGGGCGAGATGGACGGCGTCCGGCTCGTCTCGCCGGAACGGCTCCGCGAGATCACCGCGGTGGAGTTCACCGGCATGGACGAGATCACCGCCTTCCCGGCCACCAGGTCCCTCGGCTACGCCCTCGGTGCCACCGAGCTCCTCGACAGCCCCACCCTGTTCGGCATGGCGGGCAGCGGCGGATCGGCCGCGTACGCCGACACGGCCACCGGGATCGCGATCGCAGTGACCAAGAACCTCGTCTCCGGCGGGGATTTCACCACCTTCGAGGCCCTCGGCGGGCTCGTCGTGAATGTCGGCGGCGACCACTAGGGCACCGCGTGCCGCACGGCGGATCCACCGTGCGGCACGTTCGGCGTGAGAGCCTCTACCGGCCCGCGCCCGGCGTGAACGGCCCTCACCGGTTCGTACGCCCGGCGTGAACGGCCCTCACCGGTTCGTACGCCCGGCGTGAACGGCCCTCACCGGTTCGTACGCCCGGCGTGAACGGCCCTCACCGGTTCGTACGCCCGGCGTGAACGGCCCTCACCGGTTCGTACGCCCGGCGTGAACGGCCCTCACCGGTTCGTACGCCCGGCGTGAACGGCCCTCACCGGTTCGTACGCCCGGCGTGTGGACCACTCGGCGCCGGGCCGCCCGGCGCGGGCCGACTCGCTCCGCCGGGTCGCCCGGATGGGCCGACTCACCCTGCCGACTCACCCCGCCGGGCCGCCCGGCGGGGTCCCGCGCGCTACCGCGCGCAGGTGAAGATCGCGGTGCCGGGCAGGTGACGGCCGCGCAGCGGGCTCCAGCCGCCCCACTCGCGGTCGTGGCCCGGCGGCCACTCGGGCTCGGTCAGCCCCCGCAGCACCAGCCCCGACGCGGTGATGAGCCCGACCCAGTCGGCCATCGTGCGGTGGTGCTCGACGTAGGAGGGCCGCCCGTCCTCGCCGATCTCCACGTACGCGGAACGGTCGAAGTATGAGCGGTCGGAGGTCAGCCCGGCGGGGCCGGGGTCGTCGGGGAAGGCCCAGCGGACCGGGTGGCTCACCGAGAAGACCAGCAGGCCCCCGGGGCGCAGCACCCGGTGGATCTCGGCCAGGACGGCCCCGGCGTCGGCCACGAACGGCAGCGCGCCGTACGCCGAGCAGGCCAGGTCGAACGTCCCGTCGCCGAAGGGCAGGACCTCCGCGTCCGCCTGGACCACCGGCAGCGCCGACCCGGCGTCCTGGTCGATCCGGCCGGAGTGCTGGAGCTGCCGGAAGGACAGGTCGAAGGCGGCCACCCTGGCGCCCCGCCCGGCCAGCCAGCGCCCGCACTGCCCGGCGCCGCAGCCGATCTCCAGCACGTCCTTGCCCTCGACGTCGCCCAGCAGGCGGGCGTCGGCCTCGTCCAGGCCCTCGGGGCCCCAGACGAACCCGGAGTCGCGCAGGAACTCCCCGTGCTCGGCCTGGTACTCGTCGGCGGCGCCGTCCCACCAGCCGCGGTTGGCCCGGGAGGTGGCCGCGGCGTCCACCCGGTGGCGGCCCACCCCGGCGAGGCTCATCAGCGCATCTTCGGGCGGGGCATCTTCGCGCCGCGCGGCAGCGGCCCCTTGGGCATCGGCAGCGTCTGCGGGAGGGCCTTCAGCCGGTTGTTGATCTCGTACAGGGCGGGCTTCTTGAGGTTGCGGGGCAGCTTCATCAGATGCCGCTGCAGCTTGGCCAGCGGGATCTGCCCGTCGCCGTCGCCGGACTGGACGTCGTAGACGGGGACGTCCAGCGCGACCCGCTGGACGCGCTTCTTCTCGGCGACCAGCATCTTCTGCACGCGGCTGCCCGGCCCCTCGGAGACCAGGATGATGCCGGGGTAGCCGACCACGCGGTGCACGATGTCCTGGTCGCGGGTGACGGCGACGGCGGGGGTGACCTCCCAGTTGCCGCGCATGCCCTGCAGGATCGCGGCGGCGGCGCCGACCTGCCCGTGCAACATGGAGTACTGGGCCCTCTGGGCGAGCTGGCCGAACACCACCAGGCCGACGGTCAGGGCCAGCATGATCCCGATGAAGAGGAGATACCAGAACCAGCCCGTGACCAGGCCGACCACCACGCACAGCGCGAGCGTGCCCAGCGCTGAGGCGTAGACGATCGGCATCCCCTTGGGATTGGCCTCCTTGATGATCTTCGCGATCATGCGGAGCTGCTTGATGCGCCCCGGGCGCTCTGAGTCTTCGGGCTTCTTGGCCATGTCTGAAGGATACAAATCCAGGGCTCAAGAAGTGAAAACGTGACCTGCCGGACGCGGGTTCCGCGGGCCGCGCGAGGGCCCGTGACCGTACGCGTTCACCGGCGCGGGGAGCCCGCGAACGCCGGTACGGCCCGGGAAGCGCCCTTCGGGGCACCTCGCGCGATCCGGCGGCCGGACGGACCGGCCTGCCGGGCGGAGAGCCTCGGACCCGGAAACCGGAAGGACCCCGCTCGGGAGCGGGGTCCTTCCGGTTTCGCGAGGACTCGCGGGAGCCTGAGGCTCAGGCGTGCTGGCGAGCCTCGACGGCCTGCTTGTACAGGCGGCCCGCCCGGTAGGAGGAGCGGACCAGCGGCCCGGACAGGACCCCGGCGAAACCGATGGCCTCCGCCTCCTTCTGCAGCTCCACGAACTCCTCCGGCTTCACCCAGCGCTCGACGGGGTGGTGGCGGGGGGTGGGCCGCAGGTACTGGGTCACGGTGAGCAGGTCGCACCCGGCCTCGTGCAGGTCGCGCATGGCCTGGACGACCTCCTCGCGCTCCTCGCCCATGCCGAGGATCAGGTTGGACTTGGTCACCAGACCGGCCTGGCGGGCCTTGGTGATCACTCCCAGGGACCGGTCGTAGCGGAACGCGGGCCGGATGCGCTTGAAGATCCGCGGCACGGTCTCGATGTTGTGCGCGAACACCTCGGGCCTGGAGGAGAACACCTCCTCCAGCTGGGCCTGGTCGCCGTTGAAGTCGGGCACCAGCAGCTCGACGCCGCAGCCGGGCAGGAGCGCGTGGATCTGCCGCGCGGTCTCGGCGTACAGCCAGGCGCCGCCGTCGGGCAGGTCGTCGCGGGCGACGCCGGTCACGGTCGCGTAGTTGAGCCCCATCTGCCGCACCGAGTCGGCCACGCGGCGCGGCTCGTCGGTGTCGTACGCCTTGGGCTTGCCGGTGTCGATCTGGCAGAAGTCACACCGCCGGGTGCACTGGTCACCGCCGATGAGGAAGGTGGCCTCGCGGTCCTCCCAGCACTCGGAGATGTTGGGACACCCCGCCTCCTGGCAGACCGTGTGCAGTCCCTCGCGTTTGACCAGCGCCCGGAGCTCGGTGTGGTTCGGGCCCGTCCTGAACTTGGTCTTGATCCAGTCGGGCTTCTTCTCGATGGGGGTCTCGGCGTTGCGGACCTCGAGGCGGAGGAGCTTCCGCCCTTCGGGGGCGACGGTCATGCGAGCTCCTTCGTCGGTCGGGGGACCGAGGTGGTGCACATCGAGGTGCCGTAAATGTCGTCACGCTCGCTCACCTCACCAGCTTATGTCCCGCCGTAAGCTGCGGCGGACCCGGGGCGCGCCGTGCGGGACGGGCGGAGAACGGCGCCGGGATCAGCGCCGGAAGAGGTCCTCCTCGGGCAGCTCGAAGGCCTGCGCGCCGAGCGCCTCCGCCAGGTGCTTCTCGGCGTACGGCAGGACCTCGTCGACCACGATCCGGCGGCCGGTCTCGGCCGACAGCGAGGAGACCCCGGCGTCGCTGATGCCGCACGGGACGATCCGGTTGTACCAGCTCGGGTCGTTGGAGCAGTTGAGGGCGAAGCCGTGCATCGTGACGCCGCCGGAGACCCGGATGCCGATGGCCCCGACCTTCCGGTCGGGCAGTCCGTGCGAGGGGTCTCCGGCCACCCAGACGCCCCCGCGCCCCTCCACCCGGCCCGCCTGGACGCCGAAGTCGGCGCAGACGTGCACCAGGGTCTCCTCCAGGAGCCTCACGTAGGCGTTCACGTCGAGCGGGCCGCCGAGCCTGACGATCGGGTATCCGACCAGCTGGCCGGGACCGTGCCAGGTGATCCGGCCGCCCCGGTCGACCTCGACGACCGGGGTGCCGTCGGAGGGCCTCTCGTGGGGCGCGGTGCGTTTGCCCGCCGTGTAGACCGGCGCGTGCTCGAGCATCAGGCAGGTGTCGGGAATCTCCTCGGCCACCCGGCGCGCGTGGATGCGCCGCTGAAGATCCCATGCCTGCTCGTAGGGGAAGTCAACGCCAAGACGGACGATTGCCAGGTCACTCACGCCTCAAGAGTAGTTGACCCGTTCGTGGTTAAGACGTGAGAAGCCGAGGCTCGATGCGGAACTCCTTGGCCCCACCCGCCCCGTCGTGCTCAACCTTGTAGGCGTAGGCGTCCGGATGCACGCTGACGGCCTGGATGAACTCGGTGCCCACGTAGTGCAGGGCGACGCCCTCGTCGGCGGCGTAACCCTCGGGCAGCTCGCCCGAGGCCACCGCCTCGTGCAGCAGTCGCCGGCGCTGCGGGTCGGAGTCGTAGTGGACGCCGCAGGAGTAGGGGAGCATGCCCAGGCCGTCGGACCACACCCGCAGCGTCGGCCCGAAGGAGTCGGTGTTGCCGCCCACGTGCCAGCAGAGCGCCCCGGCGCTCTGGCCGGACAGCACCACGCCCGCCCGCCACGCCTCCTCGAAGATCTCGTCGAGGCCGTGCAGCCGCCACAGGGCCGCCAGGTTGGCCACGCTGCCGCCGCTGACGTAGATGATGTCCTGGCTGAGGACCCACTCGCGCGGGTCCTCGACGTTGGTCATCGGGAACACCGTCAGGTGGCTGACCTCGACGTCCCACGCGCCGAAGGCCCCGTACATCTTCAGCAGCCACTCCGCGTCGTCGCCGGTGGCGGTGGCGAGCAGGCCCAGGCGGGGCCGGTCCTGGCCGGTGAGGTCGAGGGCGTACCTGAGCAGCGGGCTCGCCTCCATGGTCCCCTGGCGCGTGGACGCGCGGAACGAGCCGCCTCCGATCGCCAGGATGTGCGACTGCCCGGGGCTGCCCATGTCTGTCTCCCTAGTGATCTCACGGCCGGAACGCCGAAAACGGGGATCTTAGAGTACGGCGGCCAGTGCCTCGTCGAGACGCATATGCCGGAACGCGTGGCCACTGTCGAGCAGGCGCCGCGGGAGCACCCGCTGGCTGGTCAGCACCCCCTCGTCGGCGAACTCCCCGATGGCCGCGCGCAGCACGAAGCCCGGCACGGCCAGCGGCATCGTGGGCCGGTGGAGGGCCGCCCCGAGCGCCTTGGTGAACTCGGCGTTGGTGACCGGCTCGGGCGCCGTCAGATTCACCGGCCCCGAAATTTCGGGATTTTCCAGGATGTGCCGTACGGCGAGAACCCAGTCGTCGATGGAGATCCACGACCAGTACTGCCGCCCCGAACCCAGCGGGGCGCCCAGCCCCACCTTGAAGACGGGGAGGAGCTGCGACATCATGCCGCCCCGGCCGCTCAGCACCAGGCCGGTACGGAGCCTCACCACCCGGATCCCCGCCTCCTCGGCGGGCGCCGTCTCCGCCTCCCACGGCACCACGACGTTCTGCGCGAGGAACCCGGCACCCGCGGGCGCCGTCTCGTCCACCGCCACGTCCCCGGTGTCGCCGTAGAAGCCGATCGCGGAACCTGACAGCAGCGTCGCGGGCCTCGCCGTCAGACCGGCGAGCGCGCCCGCCAGGGTCCTGGTCCCCTCGACCCGGCTGCGGACCACCTCGCCCTTGTGGCCTTCGCTCCAGCGCCGGTCGCCGATGCCCGCCCCGGCGAGATGGATCACCGCCTCCGCGCCCTCCAGCGCCGCCCGCTCGACGACCCCCTTCGCCGGGTTCCAGAAGGCCTCGTCGTCGCCCTCCGGCACCCGCCGGACCAAACGGACCACCCGGGCGCCGTCGTCCCGCAGGGCCCTGACCAGAGCCGATCCCAGCAGGCCCGAGGATCCGGTCACGATGATCGTCATATCGTCCAATGTAATCGACCTCCCCCCGGGTCTTCGGAAACCGGGCGCCCTCCGGATTCGCGTCGTCCCCGCGAGCCCTCGCGGCGCCGTGAGGGTCCCCGCCGACCGGCGCCCCGCATCCCGGCGAGGCGGGGAGAACGAGCCGGGCCGGCCCGCGAGGTCGCGGACCGGCCCGGTGGGAGAGAACGGGTGACTAGCCGTTGAGGCCCAGCTGGTTCTCGAAACGGCCCTCCTCCAGGCGACGCTTGATCGTCGTCAGGAAGCGGGCGGCGTCGGCGCCGTCGACCAGGCGGTGGTCGTAGCTGAGCGCCAGGTACATCATCGAGCGGACGGCGATGACCTCGCCCTCCGGGGTGTCCAGGACCACCGGGCGCTTGACGACGGCACCGGTGCCCAGCATGCCGACCTGCGGCTGGTTGAGGATCGGCGTGTCGAACAGCGCGCCGCGGCTGCCGGTGTTGGTCAGCGTGAACGTGCCGCCGCCCAGCTCGTCCGGGCTCACCTTGTTGGTGCGGGTGCGCTCGGCGAGGTCGGCGATCTTACGGGCCAGGCCGGCGATGTTGAGGTCGCCCGCGTCCTTGATCACCGGGACGATCAGGCCACGCTCGGTGTCCGTCGCGAAGGCCAGGTGCTCGGCGTCGAAGTACGTGACCTCGTTGGTCTCGCTGTTGATCGTGGCGTTCAGCTTCGGGTGCTGCTTGAGCGCCTCGATCGTGGCGAGGGCGAAGAACGGCGTGAACGAGAGCTTGACGCCCTCGCGCCGCAGGAACTCGGCCTTCGCCTGCTCGCGCAGCCGCGCGATCTTGGTGACGTCGACCTCGACCACGCTGGTGAGCTGGGCCGAGACCTGCAGCGACTCGACCATGCGCTTGGCGATGGTCTGGCGCAGCCGCGACATCTTCTCGGTGCGCCCGCGCAGCGTGGTGTCCACCACGACCGGCTCGGGGGCCTGCGGGGCGGACCCCTGGGCCGGAGCCTGGGCGGCGGCCTGCGGTGCCTGGGCCTGCGGGGCCTGGGCGGCGGCGGCGCGCTCGCGCTGGTCGCGGGCGGCCTCCAGGACGTCCTGCTTGCGGATGCGCCCGCCGACGCCGGTGCCGGTCAGCGCGTCGAGGTCGACGCCGTGCTCACCGGCGAGCTTGCGCACCAGCGGGGTGACGTACGGGCTGTCGCCCGACGACTGCGCGACGGGCTCGGCCGCCGCGATCGGGGACGGCGGCGCGGCCTGGGAGGGCTGGGCGGTCTGCGGGGCCTGGGGGGCCTGCGCCGGGGCGGGAGCCTGCTGCGCCTGCGCGGGTGCCGGGGCGGGCGCCTGGGCCTGCGCGGGAGCGGGGGCCTGCGCCTGCTGCGGGGCGGGCTGCGGGATCGAGGAGACCGGCTGCGCCTGCTGCGGGGCGGGCTCGGGCTCGGGCTCCGGCTCGGGGGCCTTCTCCTGAGCCGGGGCGGCGGCGCCCTCGGTGCCGTTCTCGTCGATGACGGCGAGCTCGGCGCCGACCTCGACGGTCTCGTCCTCGGCCACCACGATCTTCGTGAGGATGCCCGCCGCGGGGGAGGGGATCTCGGTGTCGACCTTGTCGGTGGAGACTTCGAGAAGGGGCTCGTCGGCCTCGACGCGCTCGCCCTCCTTCTTCAGCCAACGGGTGACGGTGCCCTCCGTGACGCTCTCACCGAGCTGGGGCATCTGTACGGACTTCGGCATGGGTTGTCTTCTCTCGCGTTCCGAGTGAGGGCTTGCGTTAGTTGTGGACGTGGAGCGGCTTGCCGGCCAGCGCCAGCATCGCCTCGCCGACGGCCTCGGACTGGGTGGGGTGCGCGTGGACGAGCTGCGCGACCTCGGAGGGCAGGGCCTCCCAGTTGTAGATCAGCTGCCCCTCGGTCACCAGCTCGCCGATGCGGCGGCCGACCATGTGCACACCGAGCACCGGGCCGTCCTTCTTCGAGATGATCTTGACGGCGCCCTGCGTCTGCAGGATCTGGCTCTTGGGGTTGCCCGCGAGGTCGTAGGTGAACTCCACGATCTCGTGGCCGCGCTCCCTGGCCTGGGCGGAGGTGATGCCCACCGAGGCGACCTCGGGGTCGGAGTAGGTGATCCGGGGCACGCCGTCGTAGTCGATCGGCACGGGGTTCAGACCGGCGATGTGCTCGGCCACCAGGATGCCCTCGGCGAAGCCCGCGTGCGCGAGCTGCAGGGTCGGGATGAGGTCGCCGACCGCGTACACGCCAGGGACGCTGGTCTGGCAGAACTCGTTCACCGTGACGGTGCCGCGCTCGATCGCGACGCCCGCCTCCTCGAAGCCCATGCCCGCGGAGACCGCGCCGCGCCCGACCGCGACGAGCAGCAGCTCGGCGTCGAGGGTCTTGCCGTTGGCCAGGCTGACGACCACACCGGTGTCGGTGGTCTTGACGCCCTCGAAGAAGACGCCCAGCTCCTGCTTGATGCCGCGGCGGCGGAAAGAGCGCTCCAGCAGCTTGGAGCTGGACTCCTCCTCCAGGGGCAGCAGGTGCGGCAGGGCCTCGACGATCGTCACCTCGGCGCCGAAGGAGCGCCAGACGCTGGCGAACTCCACGCCGATGACGCCGCCGCCCAGGACGACCACCGAGGTGGGCACCCGGTCGAGCTTGAGCGCATGCTCGCTGCTGATGATCCGCTCGCCGTCGATCTCCAGGCCCGGAAGGGACTTGGGGGCGGAGCCGGTCGCCAGCACGATGTTGCGGCCCTCGTAGATCTCGGAGCCCACCGACACCCGGTTCGGGCCCGCGAGACGGCCCTCGCCCTCGATGATCGTGATGCCCTTGCTCTTGAGAAGGCCCTGCACGCCCTTCCAGGCGCGGGTGACGATCTTGTCCTTGAACGCGTGGACCGCGGGGACGTCGATGCCCTCGAAGCGGGCCTTGACGCCGTAGGTCGCGCTTTCCCGCGTCTCGTCCGCGATCTCCGCGGAGTGCAGAAGCGCCTTGGTGGGGATGCATCCCCGGTGCAGGCACGTACCGCCGATCTTGTCCCTCTCGATCAGCGCGACCGTCTTGCCCAGCTCGGCCGCCCGCAGAGCGCAGGCATACCCTCCGCTACCGCCACCTAGGACGACGATGTCGTAGGGGCCGCTGCCATCAGCCACAGGAAAGCTCCTTGTCGGATCGAAATACCGTCTTCACGGTCGCGCCCCTTGTCGTGTCCTGAACGGCCGCGCGGATCCTCGATCGCATCCACGCCGCCGCCGCCGGACCCGGCTCGGCGCCGTGCCGGTGTCCGCCCTTGGCCTGACCCCGGCAACCGCATCTTTTCATTTGTCCAGGTTGCTTGTGACCCGCTTGCGCGGCGCCAACGGTTACCGCGGAGGCTCGCCCGCGTAGCGCTCGGCCAGGCCGACGAGCGTCCGGGTGATCGCCCCGGTGCCGCCCTTCGGCGTGTAGCCGTGGGCCTCGCCCTTGTTGAAGGCGGGGCCGGCCATGTCAATGTGTGCCCAACGGACCCCGTCCGGCACGAATTCCCGCAGGAAGATGGCGGCCGTCAGCATCCCGCCGAAACGCTCGGGGTGCAGGTTGGCGATGTCGGCCACCGGGGAGTCGAGACCCTTGCGGAGCTCGTCGGGCAGGGGCATGGGCCACGCGGCCTCGCCCTGCTCGCCCGCCGTCGCGACGATCTCCGCGCGGAGGTCGTCGTCGTTGCCCATGACGCCCGCCGTCCGCCAGCCCAGCGCGACGATCTGCGCGCCGGTGAGCGTGGCGACATCGACGATCACGTCGGGATCGTCCTGCCCGGCGCGGGCGATGCCGTCGATCAGGACCAGGCGGCCCTCGGCGTCGGTGTCGAGCACCTCGACGGTCTTGCCCGCGAAGCTGGTGAACACGTCGGAGGGGCGCTGCGCGGTGCCGCTCGGCATGTTCTCCGCCAGGCAGAGGTAGCCGACCGCGTTGACCTTCAGGCCCAGCCTGGCGATCGCCAGGAGCGCGCCGAAGACCGCACCCGCGCCACCCATGTCCGACTTCATCCAGTCCATCGAGGCCGTCGGCTTGAGCGACAGGCCGCCCGAGTCGAAGGTGATGCCCTTGCCGACGTACGCGAGCTTCGTGCCGGCCTCGGGGTGGCTGTAGGAGAGGCGGACCAGCCGGGGCGGGTTGGCCGACCCCTGGCCGACGGCGACGATGCCGCCGTAGCCGCCCTCCTTGAGCGCATTCTCGTCCAGGACCTCCACCGACAGGCCGGCCTCGGTGCCCACCTGCTCGGCGATCTCGGCGAAACGGGCCGGCCACAGGTCCGACGGCGGGGTGTTGACGAGGTCGCGGACCAGCGAGACCGACGTGGCCAGGGTGGTGGCGCGCTCGATCGCGGCCTGGGCGCCCTCGGCGTCGGTCAGCACGGCCAGCTCGGACACCGGGGAGCTCTGCTCTCCCGCGGTGCGGTATCTGGTGAAGGAGTAGGCGCCGAGAAGGCCGCCCAGGGCGACGGCGCCCGCGTGCTCCGCGCTCGCGGCGGGCAGGGCGAGCGCCACGCGGCCGGTGCCGGCCAGCGCGCGGACCGCGGTGCCCGCGGCGCGGCGCAGGATCTCGGCGTCGTAGCCCTCCTTGGAGCCGTCACCTGGGGCGTCGCCCAGGCCGACGACGACCAGCAGGGGCGCGGTCAGCGCGCCGAAGGTGGGGATCTTGGAGATCTCGCCCGGCTTACCCTTGGCGCCCACGCTCTCAAGCGTGGCGGCGAGCCTGCCGCCGAGCGCCTGGTCGAGGCCTTCGGCCCCGGGAGCGGGAAGCAGGCCGTCAGGTCCGGTGTGGACGCCGACGACCAGCGCGTCGGTATCGAACGAGACAGCGTTGTCAGTTGGGGTAAGCCGCACAGTGGTCACGTAGGCCGATGCTAGTCGGGCTGGCGCAGTACGCATAAACGAGGGTTCGTCCTACGAATCCTGCCACCCTATGGTGCTATTCGCAGTGGCACCATTTGGCCTCTTGGTGCTAATGTCGCTAGCACTATGTTGCTTACCTTGGATCTGAACGATCCCCGGCCGCTGCACGAGCAGGTCGCCGAGGCGATCAGACGCGCCGTCGCCGAGGGTTCGTACGCTCCGGGAGACCGGCTCCCCCCGGCCCGCGACCTGGCCGCCGCACTGGGCATCAACGCCAACACGGTGCTGCGCGCCCTGCGGGACCTGCGGGACGAGGGAGTGCTGGAGTTTCGCCGGGGCCGCGGCGTGAGCGTGCTCAGCCGCCCCAACCCGCGCAGCGTCATCGAGGAGAAATTGCGCTCCCTGCTCGCCGAGGCGGTCCAGTACGGCTACCGCCACGACGACGTCATCGAGCTCATCAGAGAACTGTCGTGACCGGGCCGGGAGCCCGGTCCTTCGAAGGGGTGACCGCCGTGGGCCTGCGAGCCCGATTCCTGTCCATCGCCGCCGGCTGGTTCGCGCTGGTGGCCGCCGCCCTGGTCGCCGCGCCGCTGGCACTGCGAGACCGGCTGCCCGACCCGATCGCCACGCACTGGGGGCCGTCCGGTTCCCCCGACGGCTCGATGCCGTTCACCGCCTCGCTGCTGCTCCAGGTGGGCCTGTGGACGCTGCTCGCGGGCGGGGCCTGGGTGTTCGCGCTCGCCGGCTCCATGACGTTCGGCCGCAGGGCGAGCCGCATGGCGCTCGGCGCCCTGCTGGGCGGTGCCGGCCTGTTCTTCCTGGGGCTGCAGGCGGTCACGCTGGCGGCCAACCTCGACGTCCCCGACTGGGGGCGGGCCGCCGAGCTGGGGTGGGGCGCGCTGCTCGCGGTCGCGGGGCTGGTGCTGGGCGGCTGGCTCGGCGCCCTCGCCGCCCGCCCGGGGCCGGACGACCGCCCCGAGCCGTCCGCCGTCCCCACGAGGCGGATCCCGCTCCGCCCTGGCCAGCGCGCGGTGTGGGTCTCCTCGGTGCGCAGCGGCCCGTTGACCGCGCTCGGCGGCTCCGTCCTGGCCGCGGGGCTGGGGCTCGCCGTGCTCGCCCTGATCGGCGGCGACGGCGCGCTGTGGCTCCCCGCGACGATCATGTTCCTCGCGGGCCTGCTGGGGTTGACCATCAGCTCGGTGCGGGTGCAGATCACCGAGGAGGGCGTCGTGCTCTTCTACGGGCCGTTCCGCCTGCCCCGCAAGCACATCCCGATCGAGCGGGTGGAGCGGGCCTGGTCGGAGGAGCTGTTCCCGTCCAACGTCGGAGGCTGGGGCATCAGGGGCCTGCCCGGGACCGCGACGGTCATGATCCGCGGCGGGGAGTGCCTCGTGGTGGGTTACGTCTCCGGTGGCCGCTTCGCCGTCTCGATCGACGACGCGGAGAGCGGGGCGGCCCTGCTGAACACCCTCGCGGACCGGGCGGCCACCGGTCCGTCCGCCCGCTGACCACTCGTTCCCGGCCCGTTCCCGCCTCGTCTCCTCCCCCTTGAGGTCTTCGGGCCCTCCCGCGGTCATCTCCGCGGCCCTTCCCTCCTCCCGCGTCCAAGCATCCGAAGGTGTTGTCATGCTTCGCCGGTTCCCCGACCTGTGGTTGTTCCTGCTCGTCGCGTTCGGGCTGTCCTGGTTGTTCGCCCTTCCCCTGTGGCTGTCGGACGCGCCGACCGGCACGCTCGCGTTCACGGCGATCGGGGTGGCGATGATGTTCACCCCGGCGCTCGGAGTCCTCGCCGTCCGGCTGCGAGGCAGGCGGCTCGGGGACCCCGCCACCGGGCGCGAGTGGGCCGTGCGGATCGGTTTGTCGACGGGCGGGAGCCGGGGCCGCACGCTCGCGCTGGTCGCGCTGGCCTGGTTCGGTGTCCCCGCGCTGGTCATCGCCGCGATCGCGCTCAGCGCCGCCCTCGGCCTGCTCTCCGTCGACCTGCGAGAGTTCAGCCTGTTCCGCGAGAGTCTGGCGGCCATGCCGGGAGGATCGCCCCCGGTGGAGGCCGGAGTCCTGGTGGCCGTGCAGGCCGCGTCGATGATCCTGGTCGTCCCGCTGGTCAATTCGGTCGCGGCCTTCGGTGAGGAGCTGGGGTGGCGAGGCTGGCTGTTGCCGCACCTGACGCCGCTCGGCACCTGGCGGGCGCTCCTGGTGTCCGGGGTGATCTGGGGCCTCTGGCACTTCCCGCTCACCCTGCGCGGATACAACTACCCCGAACTCGGGGCGTGGGCCGCACCGCTGTTCGTCGTCTTCTGCGTGACCTTCGGGGCCCTGCTCGGCTGGCTCCGCCTCCATTCGGGAAGCGTCTGGCCCGCGGTCGTCGGGCACGGATCGCTGAACGCCTCCGCGAGCTTGGTCGTGCTCGTCGGTGACGCGGCCGACCCGCCCGCGTTGGCCGTCGCGGGGATCACGGGCCTGGCCGGCTCGGCGCTGCTGGCCGTGGTCTCCGCGCTGCTGTTCAAATACCGGCCGGTCGAGCGGCCGGTCCCGGCTGCCGCCGCTGAGACCCCGGGTGCCGCGTGAGATCCCGGGCGGGGAAGGTTTCTCGAACGTCTTGGGACCTCTGGATTTTTTTGGGGGCCGGGCCCGGCGGGGAGATCAGTTCGTGAGAATCGTGCAGGCCAGCAGGGTCGTCGCGGTGGCGATCTCGACGAGGGCGCCGAGTACGTCGCCGGTGACGCCACCGAGCCGCCGTACGGCCCTGCGCCGTACGGCCCAGGCCGCCAGCAGCCCCACGAGCATGGCCAGGGGGGCGAAGAACGGCCCCAGGCCCAATACGAGACCCGCGCCGGTGGCGCCCGCCCCGGGCAGGCCGCCGACTCCGGAGTGGGGCATTTCCACGTAGGCCCAATAGCCCCATCCACCGGGGGACTCGGACGGGGAGCCGGAAGACCACGGGTCGAAGGCGCCGGTGCCGTGGAGGTGGAACAGCGCCGCCGTTCCCGCGAGCACCAGCGCGGTCACGGCCACCGCGACGCTCCTCCGTACGGTGCCCGCGACCATCGCGCCGAGGCCGTCGGGGCGCGCGGGGGGAATGCCCGCGCGGCAGGCCCAGGTGAGGGCCAGCCGTCCGGCCGCGCAAGCCGCGACCAGGGTGAGCGCGCCCGCGCCCGCTCCGGCACCGGCGGTGGCCTCCCACAGGGCCGTCACCTGGACGAGCAGGATGAAGACCAGCGTCACCACGCCGAAGGGGCCGATGTCCGACCGCTTCATGATCTCCAGCGCCCGCTCGGCGGGTTTCCCGCTGCCCAGCCCGTCGGCGAGGTCGGCCAGGCCGTCCAGGTGCAGCCCCCGGGTGAGCAGCGCCACGGCCGCCACGGCCAGCACCGACGCCGGAAGCGATGCCGTTCCCAGCCACAGGGAGATCGCCAGCACCAGACCGCCGACGGCCCCGATCGCCGCTCCCACCAGCGGGGCCACCGCCATCGCGACGCCCCCCGCCCGGCGGTCGACCACCCCGGGACGGACTGGAAACACGCTCAGCGTGCCGATCGCGAGCCGCACCCCGTCGGCGAAGGTGGACGGGCCGTCCTTGGGCGGGGGCGAGGGTTCGGACACGACCGATGATCGTAGCCGTCGGTCTCTCCGGTGTCGTGGCCGCGTACGTTCACCGGATTCGGTGGTGTGCCGCCTCGGGGACGGCCACGCCCGGGGCCGTGACCGGAAACCCGGTGAGGGTTTCCGGTCACGGCATCGGGGGGTCGGACGGGAGGGAGGCATCGGAAGATCGGAGGGGAGAGATCAGATGGGGAGGGGAAGGAGGCGGCCGGCGACGACGAGGGTGACGTCCTCCGACTCCAGGGCGAGGCGCTGGTTCAGCCGGCCGAGAGTGTCACGGAACATCCGGCCGCTGGCGGTGCCGGGCACCACGCCGAGACCGACCTCGTCGGAGACCGCCACGACCCGGACCCGGGTCTGCCTCCAGGCCGCCACCAGGTCGTCACACCGGGCCGCGACAGCGTTCTCGCCGGTTCCGCCGCCCCCGTCGTTCTTGCCGGTTCCGCCGGTTCCGCCGGGCCAGGCGTCGCACTCGTCGAAGACGGCGGCTACCCAGGTGCCGAGCCCGTCGATCAGCAGCGGGGTGTCGGCCGACCGCAGCAGCCCGGCCAGGCCGGTGGTCTCGGCGGTCCTCCAGTGGGCGGGCCTGCGGTCGCGATGCGCTCGGACCCGGCGCAGCCACTCGGGATCACCGTCGCCGGACGGTCCGGTCGCGACGTAGAGCACCTCGGGCTCGGCCGCCAGTCGCAACTCGGCCTCGGCCGACTTGCCCGACCGGCTTCCCCCGAGGAGCAGGGTCCTCCTGGGCGGGGAAGCCGGGGCGGGAGGGGGTCCGCCGGTGTCGACGACCGTGCCGTCCGGCACGACGCGTACCCCCCACAGCGCGGCCCTCCGGGCCAGTTCCGCCTCCGTCGCCACCCGGTGGTCGACGCCGACGGCCACCACGTGCGTCCGCTCGCCGACCAGGCCTCGCCGGCGCAGGTCCCCGAGCCGTTCGGGCCGGTCCAGCACGTCCAGCAGCACCAGGTCCAGCGCCTCTCCCGCGTCACCGGTGTCCCCCGCTCGCCGGCCCCGCCCGTCGCGCGGAGACTCACCGCGCGGAGACTCGCCGAATGGGGATTCGTCGTACGGAGAAGGCGGGGGTGGAGAGGAAGCGGCGTAGAGGACGCGCCGGCCGCCGGGGGTGGTGACGGTGAGGCCGTCAGGGCCGGTCGAGGCGCGGTAGCCGGGCGGCGGCGGGCCGGAGAGCGGTAACCGTACGGGGCCGTCGGGTGCCGCCGGGCCGTCGGCGGGCGGCGGAGAGTCGCCGGGTGCCGCCGGGCCGCCGAGCACCAGGAGGTCGTCGGGTGCAGCCGGGCCGCCGAGTGTCACGGAGGTGGGGCGGCGGCCCGGCGTGACACGGGCGCACGAGGCGCACCCGCAGTCCGGGGCCGGCCACCCGCCCGCGCCCGCCGTGCCGGAGATCAGGACCCTCACGCGCGGTCTCCCATCGGGTTGAGAAGCTGGTTGGGAAGCCGTGAGCCTCCGCCCCCGGGGAGGCGGACGGCACCCCACGGCGTACGGGTACCGGAACGCCCCCGGCGGCGGAGCACAAGGTCCATGATCTCGCCTTCATGCCCGGGAGTGCCCGGGAGAGGTAGGGTTCGCTGAGCCGCCGAGGGGCACCGGCAGGACCCGCGAGAAGGAGCTATGGCATGACTTGGCGCTGGCGTTATGAAAACGCGAATGGTGGCGAGGTAGTCGAGGGTGTTTCGCCGTCCGACACGTTCCCGAGTCAGGCCGATGCCGAGTCGTGGCTCGGTGAAAGCTGGCGCGAGCTGCTGGAGTCCGGGGTCGAGAAAGTCACCCTGATCGAAGGCGAGCGTGTCGAGTACGAGGGAATGTCACTGCGCCCCGAATGAACCTGAGCGAACGGGGAAACCCCTCGCCCCTCGTCTTCACGAGGGGCGAGGGGTTTCCCCGTTCCGCGACCGGGGTTCCGCGACCGGAGGCGAGGTGTCACGGTCGGCGCCCGAGGCGTTCACCGTGACCGGTCACCGTGCTAGGGACGCCGCTCGGGGCTCACGGTCTTGGAGGGGTCGCGCTCGACGATCGGGCTGAGAATGTCGTCGATCTTCTCCAGTACCTCGGAGTCCAGCTTCACCCCGGAGGCCTTGACGTTGTCGCGGACCTGCTCGGGCCTGCTGGCCCCGACGATGGCGGAGGCCACGTTGGGGTTCTGCAGCACCCAGGCCACCGCGAGCTGGGCCATGCTCAGGCCGAGGTCGGCGGCGATCGGCTCCAGCTGCTGGACGCGGGCGAGCACGTCGTCGTTGAGCAGCCGGGAGATGAAGTTGCCCCCGGCGGGGTCGGTGGCCCGCGAACCGGCGGGAGGCGGCTGCCCCGGCCGGTACTTACCGGTGAGCACGCCCTGGGCGATGGGGGAGAAGACGACCTGGCTGACGCCCTCCTTCTCGCTCAGCGGCACGATCTCGGTTTCGATGACCCGCCACAGCATGGAGTACTGGGGCTGGTTGGAGACCAGACGATCGAAGCCCATCTCGTCGGCGATCTTCAGTGCCCGGCCGATCTGGTCGGCGTTCCACTCGCTGACGCCGACGTAGAGGACCTTGCCCTGGCGGACGAGATCGTCGAAGGTCTTGAGGGTCTCCTCAAGCGGCGTCTCGACGTCGAAGCGGTGTGCCTGGTACAGGTCGACGTAGTCGGTCTGCAGGCGACGCAGCGAGCCGTGCAGCGACTCGGTGATGTGCTTGCGCGACAGCCCCCGGTCGTTGGGGCCGGGGCCGGTCGGCCAGTAGACCTTGGTGAAGATCTCCAGGGACTCGCGGCGGACCCCCGCGAGAGCGCGGCCGAGCACCTCCTCCGCCTTGGTGCCCGCGTACACGTCGGCGGTGTCGAAGGTGGTGATCCCCTCGTCGAGTGCCGCTTGCACGCACTGCTTGGCGGCGTCCTCCTCTACCTGAGAGCCGTGTGTGATCCAGTTGCCGTAGCTGATCTCACTGACCATGAGACCGCTGCGGCCAAGGTGGCGGAATTCCATGCTCCGAGGTTAGTGGGCGCCGGATTTCGTGATGATTCGGGATACCCTGCCGGGCGTGTTGCGGTTGATCACTTCTCGGAAGGTACGGCTCGCGCTCGCCGCTGCGGCGCTGGCGGCGGCCGTCGTGGCGGTCGCCCGCCTGTGGCGGCGAGCGGAGGAGCGCCGGGCCGCCCTCCCGATCGGGAGATCCCGAGGCGCCTCCCCGGTCGGGAGATCCCAGGGAGCCTCCCCGGCGGCGGGGCCGGACTCCGGAGCCGGGCGCGCGTCGCGATGGCCCCCCGCGCCCATCCTCGGCACCCCCACGGACGAGGACCTCAGGCGGTACGCCGCCAGGCCCCCCTCCGCCTTCCGGTCCGCCGTCGAGCGGACGTTCGAGCGGACGTCGCGAGAGCCGCTGGACGAGGCCACCAGGAGCCGGGTGGTCCGCTGGGGCGCCGTCGGGATCGGGCTGTGCCTGCTCGCCTTCGGCACGCAGGTCCTGGAGAGCGCGGTCTTCCCGAACGGGACGGGGAGCACCCAGGTGTCCGATTTCTGGAGCTCACCCGGCGCGGACGGGTGGTGTGAGCCGGAACCGGATGCCCCGGTGGACCCGGTGGCGCGCTTCACGGTCGAGCTGGATCCGGCGCCGGGCGTGAACGGCGTCGCGTGCCCGCAGGGTGGGCATCGGTGCCTGGGGGACTCGTGTCTCGAACCGCCCGGGGCGCGGGAGCTCTTGGAGGCCGTCGGGGAGGGGCCGGACCCCGCCATGGACCCCTATCCGGCGGAACCCGTCCCGTCGTACGAGACCCCGGCCCCGCACGAGGCCGCCACGGCGATTCCCGACGCCGACTGTCACCCGCGGGCGCGGACCCCACGGGTGCGGGCGCTCAGCCCGAGGGTGACCCGGGCGGTGAACCGCCAGTGGCGCCGTATCGAGAGGTGGCTGGGGGCCAACGCCCCCGCGAGCCTTCGCACGCTGGGCGAGCCCGCCGGAGCCCGGACGATCGCCGTCGCGGAGGCGCAGATGGGCCTGCGCTTCCCCGACGATCTGCGTGCCTTCCTGCTGCGCCACAACGGGGCCTCCGTCGTGGCCGACACCTGGCCGTTCGGGTTCATCGGCAACTGGAACCAGGGGGTCCGCGAGATCCGCGACACCTGGCGGCGGCTGTGCGGGATAGACGGGGAGGTCGAGGTCGAGGGCGACGACGGCGCGCGGACGGAGTGGTGGGACGGGCGGATGATCCCGTTCGGCGCCGACGGCAGCGGCAATCATCTGGTGATCGACTCCGTGAGACGCGACGTCGGCGACACCGATCACGAGGGCCAGATGAGTTTCACGCCCGGCGGCACCCCGATCAGCTCGTACTACGGCCTGCTGAAGGCGACGGCGCACGCCCTGGAGACCGGCGGGTCCATCGGCTACTGGAAGCCGGTGGTCGCCGACGGCGAACTGGACTGGGACGTCGTCGAGGAGTGACGTCGTCCAGGAGTCCCAGGAGTTCCAGGAGTGACGGTGCTCGTTCGGTTCAAAGGTGACCGTCGTTCAAAGGTGACCGTCGTCCGGGGGTGATGCTCGTCCAAAGGTGGCGTCGCCCCGGGGCGACGTCCGTTCCGTTCGGCTCGACGGTTTCGGTCCGGAAGCGAGGTCCGGGAACGAGGTCTGGGAGCCGGGTTCAAGAGCGAGGGGGCGGGTCGCCCCGCCGCTGGGAGACGAGAAGAACCCCGCCCCTCGTGGAGGGGACGGGGTTCGGGAACGTGCTCGGACGTAGTGCTCCTCGGACGCCGGCGCCGCCGCTGTCAGTTCTTCGGCGGGACGGGCCTGCCACCGGGCAGCACCGCGGGCGGCGGGAAGCGCAGCTTGCGGATCTGCAGCGCGCGCATGGCGGCGTAGAAGCCGACGCCCTTGAGGTTCTCGTTGGGGAACTTCTCGGCGGTGAGCTTCTTCACCTTCCAGGACACCCAGATCGAGGTGAGCAGCACGCCGACCATCATGAGCGGCCAGCCGACCGTGATCACCGCGACGTAGACGTAACCGCGGACGTCCGGAGGGAAGGGGATCCAGGTGAGCAGCAGGATGAGGAGGGAGAACGGCAGGAAGTACTGGCTGGCGAGACGACGGGAGTCGACCCAGTCGCGCGCGAACTTCCTGGCGGGTCCCTTGTCGCGGGCGGGGAAGTAGCGCTCGTCGCCACGCAGCATGCCCTCGCGCGCCTTGACGCGCTCGCTGGCCTGGCGCTCGCGGAGGTTCTTGTAAGCCTCTTTGCGGTTCTGGGGGGCGTTCACCGGCTGCCGGCGACGGCCTTCGGCGTCCCGTCGCTTGGGTGTGGGACGCCCCTTGCCCGCAGGCTTAGGATCGTTAGCGGAGACGGGGGAGTCGTCCGCGGTGGTCTGGGTACGTCGGAACACAACGTCAGCCTACCGGGACTGCAACTTAGTGACGCCCCCGCGCGTTATGCGTAGGGTGAACCCTATGGTGGCTCCGGTGCTTTTCGGGGGGCTGGAATCACTTGGGTGACCCGAAGCGCACTTGAAGAAGGGGACGGCCGACGCGCATGAGCGTGATGAAGAGACTTTCGCTGATCTTCAGGTCCAAGGCGAACAACGCTCTGGACAAGATGGAAGATCCTCGCGAGACCCTGGACTACTCGTATCAGCGCCAGCTGGAGTTGTTGCAGAAGGTGCGCCGGGGCGTGGCGGACGTCGCCACCTCGCGCAAGCGCGTGGAGCTTCAGATCAACCAGATCGAGGCGCAGTCGCGCAAGCTTGAGGAGCAGGGCCGCAAGGCGCTCGGGGTGGGCCGCGAGGACCTGGCCCGCGAGGCGCTGACCCGTCGCGGCAGCCTGCAGACCCAGATCGCCGACCTTCGCGTGCAGCACGACAACCTGCAGGCCGAGGAGGAGAAGCTCACCACGGCCTCCCACCGGCTGCAGGCCAAGGTCGACTCCTTCCGTACGAGGAAGGAGACGATCAAGGCGACCTACACCGCCGCCGAGGCGCAGACGCGGATCAACGAGGCGTTCTCCGGCATCTCCGAGGAGATGGGCGACGTCGGTCTGGCGATCCAGCGCGCCGAGGACAAGACGGCCTCCATGCAGGCCCGCGCGGGTGCCATCGACGAGCTGCTGGCCAGCGGTGCGCTCGACGACTTCAGCGGGCAGCGCGGCGACGACATCCAGGCCGAGCTCGACCGCATGGGCGGCGGACACGACGTGGAGCTGGAGATCGCGCGGATGAAGGCCGAGCTCGGTCAGGGCCCCGCCCCGCAGGGCGCGATCACCCCCGGCTCGGCCCAGCCCCAGCAGCAGCCGCAGCCCCAGCAGCCGCCGCAGTCCAACCAGACGCAGCAACTGCGCCAGCCGGGGGAGGGCCTGTGATCGTCCGCATCATGGGGGAGGGGCAGATCGACATCGCCCCCGCAGACCTCGACGTGCTCAACACCCTGGACGCCGAGCTGGAGGCCGCCATCGAGGCCGGCGAGGAGGAGGCCTTCCGGGTGCGGCTGCACGCCCTGCTCGACAAGGTCCGCCACGTCGGCAAGGCGCTGCCCGACGACAGCCTGGAGTCCTCGGAGCTGATTTTGCCTCCGGCCGACGCATCCATGGACGAAGTGCGGGAGATGCTCGGCAATGAAGGGCTGATTCCCGGCTAGCTTGGGCATATGGCACAAACCCGGTTCGCCCCGGACCGGGGCCTGACCAGGCGCATGGTGGTCACCATGTTCCTGCTCGGACTGCTCTACGTGGTCTTCGTGGCCGTGTTGATCGCGATGGGCGTCCGGGCCGTCGTGGTGCTGGTGATCGCCGGCGGCATCCTGCTCGTGCAGTACTTCATGTCCGACCGCATCGCGCTGTTCGCGATGCACGGACGTGTCGTCTCCCCGCAGGAGGCTCCGGAGCTGCACGGCATGATCGACAGGTTGTGCGCCCTCGCCGACATGCCCAAGCCGCGGGTGGCGATCGCCGACTCGGACGTCCCGAACGCGTTCGCCACCGGCCGTAACCAGAAGAACTCCGTGGTCTGCGTGACCACGGGGTTGCTGCGCCGCGTCGACGGCGGCGAGCTGGAGGGCGTGCTGGCCCACGAGATGTCCCACGTGGCCCACCGCGACGTCGCGGTCATGACGATCGCGTCCTTCCTCGGCATCGTCGCCGGGCTCATGACCAGGGTCGCGCTCTACAGCGGCCTGGGCGGGCGCGGGCGCGACGACAGGGGCGGCCTGCCGATCGGCGTGATCATCCTGCTCGTCTCGGCCGCGGTGTACGCGGTCAGCTTCCTGCTCACCCGTGCCCTGTCGCGCTACCGCGAGCTGGCCGCCGACCGCGCGGGAGCACTGCTCACCCAGCGCCCTTCCGCCCTGGCGAGCGCCCTTGTCAAGATCAGCGGTGAGATGGCCCGCATCCCGACGAGGGACCTGCGCGAGGCCGAGCCGTTCAACGCCTTCTTCTTCGCGCCTGCCCTGTCCGGCAAGGCGGGCCTGTCCGCGCTTTTCGCGACCCACCCGCCGCTGGAGCGGCGCCTGGAGCAGCTCAGCGGGATCTCCGCCCAGCTCGGGCAGGGCAGGTGAACGGGCACCGGGCCGCGAAGAGGCTCAAGGGGGAGTGATCCGATGCGCTGGTGGGACGCGCTGATGGGGCGTGGCGAGCCGGCCAGGGCCGACCTGGACGCGCTGTTCGCGCTGCCCTCGGCCGCGGTGACCCTGCAGGCCGCCACCGATCTGGCGCCGACGGGCCTGGGGGCGGTCTGCTTCCGTTCCGCGGAGGGCGCGGCGTTCGCCGAGCTGGAGCGCGACGTCACCCAGCTGCTGAACGCCGGAGGAGGCCCCCCGGTGGAGGTGTCCACGGACTCTTTCGGCTACACGTGGCTGCTGGTGCGCCGTACCTCCGACATGCTCGGTGACCTGGTCACGGACCTGCACGCGGTCAACTCCTCCCTTGAGGCGGCGGGTTTCGGCCCCTCCCTGCTCTGCTCGCTGGTCTCCTTCGCCGCACCCGACGGCCGCCGGGTCGCCCTGGTCTACCTCTACAAGCAGGGCACCTTCTACCCGTTCGCCCCGCTGCCCGCCGGGCAGGCGTCCGGGCAGGCGCCGCGCAGGGACAACGCGCTGGAGTTGCAGGTACGCGGCGCGATCGGCGGGGAACTGGAGATCGAGCCGGATCTCGGCCGCTGGTTCCCCCTCTGGGGAGCGCCCGGACTCTGAGTGTCCCCTCCCGCGAGGCCCTTCCCGCAAGGCCCTTCCCGCAAGGCCTTCGCGCGCGGTTCGCGAGGCCGTCTCGAACGCGTCGTCGTGGCCTGTCCGGCTTGCGGTTGATGTTCGTCCTGTGACCCTTTGCCCTCACAATGGGACCGGAAAGTCCATCACAGGAGAAGGGTGTGACCATGGCGGACCTCGCGTCCTTGCGGCCCGGGGACCCCGAGCAGGTGCGGGGGTATCGGCTCACCGCGCGGCTCGGCGAGGGAGGCCAGGGAACGGTTTACCTGGGCGTTTCCGCGACGGGGGCACGTGTCGCGGTCAAGTTGCTCCGGGCGGATCTCACGCAGGACGAGGAGGCGATGGAGCGCTTCGTCCGCGAGGTCAGCACGACCCAGCGGGTCGCGCCCTTCTGCACCGCCGCGGTGATCGACACCGGGGTCGACCAGCACCGCCCGTACATCATCAGCGAGTACATCGACGGCCCGACGCTCGACGCGGTCGTGGCCACCGAGGGCCCGCGCGAGGGCGCGAGCCTGCACCGCCTGGCGATCGGCACGGTCACCGCGCTCGTCGCGATCCACCAGGCGGGGATCGTGCACCGCGATTTCAAGCCGTCCAACGTGCTGCTGGCCTCCGACGGCCCCCGAGTGATCGACTTCGGCATCGCCAAGGCCCTCGACCGGACCTCCACGCTGACCGCGATGGCGATCGGCACCCCTTCGTACATGACCCCCGAGCAGCTGGCCGGGGAGAACGCGGGCTCGCCCGCCGACATGTTCGCGTGGGGCTGCACGATGGTCTTCGCGGCCACCGGGCAGCCGCCGTTCGGCACGGACAGTCTTCCGGCGATCTTCAACCGGATCATGAACATGGAGCCGGACCTGGGGGCGATCGCCGATCCGGCGCTGCGTGACCTGGTCGGGCAGTGCCTGTCCAAGGACGCCACCCAGCGGCCCGCGGCGGGTGAGGCGCTGCTGCGGCTGCTCGGCCACGCGGGCGGCACGGGCGGTGCGACCGGTGCCGCGCCGCCCACCGCGCCGCGCGGCATCCTCGCCGAGGGCTCGGCCGCCGCGGCGCAGCAGACCGGTCCCGGCCCCGGCGGGCACCCGGGCGGGAACGATCCGGAGCGGACCGCGTACGGGCAGCGGCGTCCGGGGGGCGACGTCCATGCCCGGCAGGACCACCGGCAGCATTCCGGGCCGCAGCCGTTCGCCCAGCGGGGCGGTCCCGCCGGGGGATACGCGGGGCAGGGACCGCAGGGCGGTCCCGCCGACCATGCCCACTACCCGCCGGACCCCCGGGGTCCCGCCGCCGACCATGCCCAGTACCCCCCGGACCCCCGCGGTCCCGCCCCGCACCCTCAGCAGTCGGACCCCCGAGGCTACGCCCCGCACCCTCAGCAGTCGGATCCCCGAGGCCAGGCCCAGTACCCCCAGCGGTCCGAGCCCCACGGCTACCCGCAGCCGGGGCCGGGGCCGGCCCACGCGGGGCCCTTTCCCGGTGAGTATCCCGGCCCCGACGGGTACGCGGCCGGCTACCCCCCGCAGGGCCCCGGGCACCCGCAGCCGGGATATCCGGGACACCCCGGGCCCCGGCCATACGGCGGTCCCGCGACCTTCCCCTCCTCCGAGGCCACCTCGTACCGGAATCCCGGATCACCGGCGTACCCGGGACAGGCGGCCCCCGCCCGGCGCGGGCGCGGGGCGTGGCCGGCGATAGTGGGAGGCGTGCTGGTCACCGTCCTCGTGGCCGGGGGCGTCGTGCTGGCGCTGCGCGGCACCGTGCCCGAGACGCCGGAGACCGTCCGGGCGGGCGGTACGAAGAGCGTGAGCACGCCCACCCCCACCCCCACCGCTCCGACGGTGCCGGAGGCCACCAGCACGATCAAGCTGCCCGGCAGCTCGCTCACGCTCCACGAGAGCGACCGGGACCCGATCAAGCTGAGCTCCTACAGCCTTGATTGGGACAAGACCCTCTACGTCCGGAAGCAGGGCACCGAGCGGTTCGTCAAGAACGACAAGTACTTCCAGTACACGGTCAACGCCGAGGGCACCCGGGCGCTGGGCACCGACCGGATGTACGACGCGCAGAGCTACGCGATCGTGTCGATCATCGACCCGCGATCCGGCTCGGCCAGTAGGATCAGGGTCACCAAGGCGCCGGTCTACCCGACGCTGCCGCAGTGGTCGCCGGACGGCAGGCGCGGCCTGGTGACCCTCTACGAGGCGGTCGGCGACATCAGCAAGGAGTACGGTTTCGCGATCATCGACGTCGCCACGAAGAAGGCGAAGGTCATCCGCGTGAAGGAGAAGGACGCGGGCAAGTGGAGCTACTTCTGGCGGGGCGACGGCCGGGCCGTCGGCACCTGGGCACTCGACGGCAAGACCCAGCGCATCCGTTTCTACGACACGCAGGGCACCGTGCTGCAGACCCTGCTGGACGTGGGCACCCCGATCACGGTCGAGGGCGACGACATCTCCCCGTCCGGCTCCTCGCTGCTGACGTACTGCAAGGAGAGCAAGAAGGAGATCTGCGTCTGGTCCACCGGCTCCGACGCCCCGGCGAAGGTCCGGATCCCGTTCGAGACGAAGCGGCTCATCGGCTGGTACGACGACAAGCACGTCGCGGGCTGGCGGCGCAAGGGTTCTGGCTACGAGGCGGTGGTGTTCGACTTCACCGGGAAGGTGCAGCGGGTGCTGGCGACCAGTACCGACGCCAAGGAGTACGAAAAGCAGTTCATGCGCTTCACGCGAGAGGGTTGACATGAGGGAGTGGACCCACGCCGAGCACACCGCGGCCGTCGCCGCGGAGATCGCCCGGATGGCCGACGTCCTACGGGGGCGTGACATGTCCGTTTCCGTGCTGACCTGTCCCGGCTGGGATCTGGCGAGGCTCGTCACCCACACCGGAAATGTGCACCGGTGGGTGGCCGCCATGGTGCGCGACCTGGCCGAGCGGCGCCTCGACCGCGACGGCATGGACATGGGCCTGCCCGCCGACCCGGGTGGCTATCCCGCCTGGCTCGGTGAGGGGGCCGCCTTCCTGCCCGAGGCGCTGCTGTCGCAGGACCCGCAGGCGCCGATGTGGGCCTGGGCCGGGGAGAAGCGGGTGGGGTTCTGGTCGAGGCGGATGCTCCACGAGACCGTGGTGCACCGGGTGGACGCCGAACTCGCGCTGGGCGTCCCGGTCGCGATCGACGAGCACGTGGCGGCCGACGGGGTCGAGGAGTTCCTCGACGTCCTGCCGTACGCGAAGTGGAACCCGGACGTGGCCGACCTCAGGGGCGGGGGCGAGACGATCTCCCTGCAGGCCGACACCGGAGCCGGGTGGGTGGTCACCCTCGACCCCGACCGCTTCCACTACCGCAGGTCCCTGCAACCGGGCAGCGTGACCGTGCTCGCCGCCACGTCGGCCGACCTGCTCCAGGTCGTGTGGGGGCGGCGCAGCCCCGACGACTACGCCATCGAGGGCGACGGCGGGCTGCTGGGCTGGTGGCGGAGTCTCACCCGGCTCTAGGCCGGGTCCACTCCCCGGCTCTGGGCCGAGCCCACTCTCGGGACCGGGTCCGCTCCTCGCTTTGAGTCGAGCCCACTTCCAGGCCCGGGGCCGAGTCCGCTCCCCGCTCTGGGCCGAGCCCACTTCCAGGCCCGGGGCCGGGTCCGCTCCCCGCTCTGGGCCGAGCCCACTTCCGGGGCCGGATCCGGCCCCGGGCCTGCCGGGCCGAACGCAAAACACCCGTCCGGGATTCGGCCAAGACACGACAGGGCCCGCGCAGGGCTCGCCACCGTGATCGCGGTCGCGTGGTGCCATGACTTTATGATCAAGATGTCTCAGGCGGTCGCCTCGGCCGTGCTCGTCTCCGCGGGGCTGCTCTGCGCCGGCCTGCCCGGCGGCACCGCGCTCGCGGACTCCGGGCCCGCCGGGGTGACCGTGGAGGGGAGCCGCCCCCACATCACGGTCGTGGGAGAGGGCAGCGTGTCCACGACCCCCGACATCATGCGGCTGGACACCGGCGTCGAGGTGCGCCGTCCCACCGCCGGGGCGGCGTTCACCGCCGCCCGTACCGCCGCCGCCGACCTGACGCGGGCGCTGCGCGCGGCCGGGGTCGCGGCCGAGGACCTTCGGACCGACGAGTTGACCCTCGGTCCCGAGTTCAGGGAATATCCCACGATCTCCGGCTACCGGGCCACGCAGGGCGTCGAGGCCGTGGTGCGCGACATCGACGACGCGGACGACGTGGTGGAGGCGGCGGCCGCCGTCGGCGAGGCGGTCCGGCTGCGCGGCATCTCCTTCGAGCTGTCCGACAACAGCACGCCGCTCAGGCTGGCGCGCGAGGCCGCCTTCAAGGACGCCAGGAGCCGCGCCGAGCAGTACGCCAAGCTCGCGCGCCGCGGGCTCGGCCGCGTCCTGGAGATCACCGAGCAGAGCGTCACCCCGCCGACGCCGGTCCTCGGCTTCGCCGCGGCCGTCGACAGGGCGTCGATCAGCCCCGGCCGCCGGGACGTTTCCGTCAGCGTCAGGGTGCTCTACGAGCTCGAATAGGCCCCGCTCGCGCGGTGCTCCCCCGACCCCGGGTACGCGACAGGTCCCCGGCACGCGACGGGCCCCGGCGGGTCACCACCCGCCGGGGCCCGTCCACCCTGAGGTCAGGGCAGAGCCGCGGACCCGGGCCAGGTCAGGAACCCGGCCGGACCTGGGAGATCGGGATTTCGCCCCCCGTCAGGGCAGGGCCAGCATCCGGTCCAGGGCGACCCCGGCCCAGTGGGCGGTGTCGTCGTCGACGGTGATCTGGTTGACGACCTGGCCGGAGGCGAGCGACTCCAGGGCCCACACCAGGTGCGGCAGGTCGATCCGGTTCATCGTCGAGCAGTAGCAGACCGTACGGTCCAGGAACGTCACGTTCTTGTCGGGGAACATGGCGCCGAGCCGCTTGACCAGGTTCAGTTCGGTGCCCACCGCCCAGGAGGACCCGGCCGGGGCCTCCGCGATCTTCTTGATGATGTACTCGGTCGAACCGACGTAGTCGGCCTTGGTGACGACCTCGTACCTGCACTCGGGGTGGACCAGCACGTTGACGCCGGGGATGCGGGCGCGGACGTCGTCCACGCACTCGGTGCTGAAGCGGCCGTGCACCGAGCAGTGCCCCTTCCACAGGATCACCTTGGCGTTCCCGAGCTGCTCGGCGGTCAGGCCGCCGTTGGGCCGGTGCGGGTTGTAGACGACGCAGTCGTCCAGCGACAGGCCCATCTCCAGCACCGCGGTGTTGCGGCCCAGGTGCTGGTCGGGGAGGAAGAGCACCTTCTCCCCGCGCGAGAAGGCCCATTCCAGGGCGCGCCTGGCGTTGGAGGAGGTGCACACGGCACCGCCGTTGCGCCCGCAGAACGCCTTGATGTCGGCGCTGGAGTTCATGTAGGTGACGGGGACGGTGACCCCGGCGATCCCCGCGTCCTCCAGGGCCTCCCAGCACTCCTCGACCTGGTCGAAGGTGGCCATGTCGGCCATCGAGCACCCGGCCGCGAGGTCGGGCAGCACGACCTTCTGGGAGTTCGACGTGAGGATGTCGGCGGACTCGGCCATGAAGTGCACGCCGCAGAAGACGATGTACTCGGCGTCGGGGCGGGCCGCGGCCTCCTTCGCGAGTTTGAACGAGTCGCCGGTCACGTCGGCGAACTGGATGACCTCGTCGCGCTGGTAGTGGTGGCCCAGCACGAAAACCCTGTCGCCGAGCGCGGCCTTCGCCCTCCTGGCGCGCTCGACGAGCGCCGGATCGGAAGCGGACGGCAGCTCGCCGGGACAGTCGACGCCGCGCTCGCTGTGCGGGTCGACACCCCTGCCGAGGACGAAGAGCGGAAGCCCGGTCTCGGTGGTCGTCACGACCACACCCCCTTATCGTCGAAGTGACGACTAATGATGACACACAGGATTGGGGCTTTATTCCGGGGGAGGGGGATTTGTCCAAAGGCGGATGGTTCTGGCGTCTGAGGAATGTGTGCCAGGGGGCGGGTGTTGGTAGCGTCTGAGAAGGACGTCATAAACAGACAGCCGTTCCCGGGGAGCGGCTGACGCAGACGCGGGAGTCACCAACATGTCGGTTGAGAGCAGCGAGACCACGGCGCAGGGCCTGATCCTCAGTTCCGCGGCCGCGGCGAAGGTCAAGAGCCTGCTGGAGCAGCAGGGCGAGGAAGGCCTCCAGTTGCGCGTGGCCGTGCAGCCGGGCGGCTGCTCCGGCCTGCGCTACCAGCTCTTCTTCGACGACCGTTCGATGGACGGCGACGTCGTCTCCGACTTCGACGGCGTGAGCGTGGTCACCGACCGGATGAGCGCCCCCTACCTGGTGGGCGCCACCGTCGACTTCGTCGACACGATCGAGAAGCAGGGCTTCACGATCGACAACCCGAACGCCACCGGCTCGTGCGCCTGTGGCGACTCGTTCAACTAGGCGAGTCGGACAAGCGAGAACGCCCGGCCCCGCGGGGTGACATTGGTCACCCCGCGGGGCTTTCGCGCGCGAGATCGGGGTAGCAGGCGGGTGCGAGCGAGACGCGAGGAAGGTCGCGTATTCTTGCGTGGCCCAACTTCCCGTGCGGCTCAATCGCCCACGTTCCCAGAGATGCTGACAACGAGGAGAAGAACCCCGTGCGCATCGCCGTCACCGGCTCAATCGCGACCGATCAACTGATGACCTTCCCCGGCCGCTTCAGCGACCAGCTCATCGCCGGTCAGCTCGACCGGGTTTCCCTGTCGTTCCTGGTGGACGACCTGCAGGTCCGCCGCGGCGGCTGCGCGGCCAACATCGCGTTCGGAATGGGCTGCCTGGGGCTTCGGCCCCTTCTGGTCGGCGCGGTCGGCGCCGACTTCGCCGACTACCGCTCCTGGCTGGAGCGCCACGGCGTGGACTGCGACTCCATCCACGTCTCCGAGACGCACCACACGGCCCGCTTCCTGTGTACGACCGACGACGACCACAACCAGATCGCGTCGTTCTACACCGGTGCGATGGCCGAGGCCCGCCTCATCGAGCTGGGCCCGGTCGCCGAGCGGGTCGGCGGTCTCGACCTGGTGCTGATCAGCCCCAACGACCCCGACGCGATGCTCAGGCACACCGCCGAGGCGCGCCAGCGCGAGATTCCGTTCGCGGCCGATCCCTCCCAGCAGCTCGCCCGCATGCCCGGGGAGCAGATCCGCGAGCTGGTCGACGGCGCCGCCTATCTGTTCGGCAACGACTACGAGAAGGGCATGATCGAGCAGAAGACCGGCTGGAGCGACGAGGAGATCCTCGGCCGCGTCGGCGTCCGCGTCACCACGCTCGGTCCCAAGGGCGTCGTCATCGACCGCGAGGGCGAGCCGTCCCTGCACGTCCCCCCGGCGCCCGAGCTCGGCAAGGCCGACCCCACCGGCGTGGGCGACGCCTTCCGTTCGGGCTTCCTGTCCGCCCTTGCCTGGGGCCTGTCCCTGGAGCGCTGCGGCCAGGTCGGCAACCTCACCGCCACCCACGTCCTGGAGCGCGTCGGCGGTCAGGAGTACGAGCTCGGCCAGAAGGTCTTCCTGGAGCGCTTCGCCGACGCCTACGGCGCCGACGGCGCCGCGGAGGTGGCCGCCTTCGTGAAGTGCCACCACGCCTGAGCCGCCACGTCCTCCTTCCTTGGCGGTCACTTTCCCCGGCCGTCACGCCGTGGCGCCTCTCCCGAGGCGCCACGTCCTGAGGCCGCCGCCGGCACACCGCTTCCGAGGCACCGCTTCCGAGGCGCAGGCCGGACCGTCGGCCGGGCCACCGTCGCACCGGTGGCCCGGCCGGTGCCACCGGTGCGGCGGCAGCGGCGGCAGGTGTTCGCGCGGGCCCGCTGTCGGCCCGGTGTCAGCCGCTCGCGTAGACGCGGTGCACGAACTCGGCGAGCTTGTCGGCGGGCAGGCGCCTGGCCAGGTCGGCCTCGGTGATCATGCCGACGATGCGGCCGTCCTCGATCACCGGCAGCCGCCGGATCCGGTTCTCCTCCATCTTGGCCAGCGCCTCCTCGACGCTCGCGTCCGAGGACACCCAGATCAGGTCTCCCGCCAGGTCTCCCGCGGTCACCGTGGAGGGGTCCAGGCCCTCCGCCACGCACTTGATCACGATGTCGCGGTCGGTGATGATCCCCTTCAGGCGGTCGTCGCTGCCGCAGATGGGCAGCGCGCCCACGTTCATGTCCCGCATCATTTCCGCGGCCCGGTCGAGCGTCTCGTGTGCCTCGACGCACCGGACCCCGGCGTGCATCAGATCTCTGGCCGTTTCACCGCTCATGACGTCCCCCCGAACTGTTTGGCGTGTTTTCCGGGGAGGTTCATACCCAATTTCAGGACATGTCAGTAATTGCGGCGCACGTGGATGGCCCAGCCGCGCTCCGGGAGCTCGTGGCTGCCCACGTGGTGGTGCGACTTCAACCGGCACCAGGCCGGGATGTCGGTGACGGCGGCCGGGTCGTCGGCCAGGACCGCGACGATCCCGTTGCGCGGCACGTCGTTGATCTGCGCCGCCAGCATGATGATCGGGATCGGGCACTTCTTGCCCAGGGCGTCGATGGTCAGGGCCGGGGGCTGTGCCGATCCCGCCGGAGTGGCCTGGCTGGACGTCATCACGTCTTCACTCCCCGAATGTTGATCAAAGCTTGACCCCCGCCTCCTCGCGGATCCTCCGCACCATGTCGGGCAGGACGGCGAGAAAACGGTCGACATCCGTCGCCGAGGTGCCGCGGGGCAGCGAAACGCGGACGTTCCCGTGCGTGAGCACGCCCATGGCCTCCAAAACATGCGACGGACGAAGCGTACTCGCCGTGCAGGAGCTGCCGGACGATACCGAGAATCCAGCCCTGTCGAGTTCTGTCAGCAATGCCTCACCTTCCACATAAAGACACGAAAAGGTGACAATGTGCGGTGCTCGCGCGACCGGATCGCCGATGACCTCGACGTCCGGGACCAGCCGGGCCACCTCGGCCCTGACGCGGTCCACGAGCGCCGAGAGCCTGGCCGACTCCATGGCCGACTCGGCCACCGTGGCGCGCAACGCGGCGGCCGCCGCGACGATCGCCGGGACGTTCTCGAATCCGGGGACCCGGCGGCGCTCGCGGTCGTCCTCGGGCAGCGGGGTGCGCCACCGGGTGCCCTTGCGGACCACCAGCACGCCGACCCCCGCGGGACCGCCCCACTTGTGCGCGCTGGCGGCCAGCACCGACCAGCCGGGGGGCAGCGGCATCCTCCCGGCGGTCTGGGCCGCGTCCACCAGCAGCGGCACCCCCGCCTCGGCGCACGCGGCCGCCACCTCGGCGACCGGCTGGAGCGTGCCGACCTCGTGGTTGGCGCTCTGCAGGCAGGCGAGGGCCGTGCCCTCGGCGCGGACCGCCTCGCCGAAGGCGCCGGGGTCGACCGCGCCGGTGATCCCGACGCCGACCGTCTCGACCGAGCCGCCGTCGCGCTCGTGGATGCCCGCCGCGTGCAGCACGCTGGAGTGCTCCACGGCCGAGGTGACCAGGCGGCGGCCGGCCCTGCGGCGTCCGTGCAGGGTGCCGAGGACGCCCAGGTGCACCGCCTGGGTCCCGGAGGAGGTGAACGAGACCTCGTCGGGCCTGGCGCCCAGCGCCTCGGCCACCTCGGTCCTCGCCTGTTCCAGTAACATCCTTGCCCGGCGGGCGGAACCGTACAGTCTCGCGGGATCGGCCCAGCCGACGTCGAGGGCCGCGATGAGAGCCTCGCGCGCCTGGGGGTGCAGCGGCTCCGTGGAGGCCGCGTCGAAGTACGCCACGTCTCAATCGTCGCACCACGCGTGGTGCGGGCGGGGGCTGCGGGGGAGGGCGAGGGGGGTCCGCGCTAATGTGTCCCCCAGCGTGAAGCTGTGAACTACGAAATCTTGAACGTGAACAAACGACCGCCCAGGAGCGACTCCTGGGCTTCATCTGTGGGGTAGGCGATCCGTGAGTCCGACCCGCCGTTCTGCACGGCGTCCGTTGGCCCGCCGCCGGGTGCCACGCGCTGCCGCTCTGGCGCTGCCGCTGGTTTCCCTGACGGCGTGCAGTGCCGAAGACTGGTCCCGAGCAGGCCTGCCCGAGGGCATCACCAAGCAGTCCGAAGCCGTCCAGAACCTGTGGAACGGCTCGTGGATCGCCGCCCTCGCCACCGGTGTGGTCGTGTGGGGCCTGATCCTGTGGTCCGTTGCCTTCCACCGCAAGAAGAAGAACTCCAAGGAAGAGCTGCCGCCCCAGGTGCGGTACAACCTTCCGATCGAGATCCTCTACACGGTGGTGCCGATCATCATGGTCGGCGTTTTCTTCTTCTTCACCGCGCGGGACCAGAACTACATCACCAGCATGTCCGCCAAGCCCGACGTGACGGTCAAGGTCGAGGGATTCCAGTGGAGCTGGCGCTTCACCACGGAGTACAACGGCAAGACCGTCCAGGTGGTCGGCCAGCCCGCCGCCGACTACACCAAGGGACCGCAGCTGGTGCTGCCGGCCGGTAAGAAGATCAAGTTCGATCTCCACTCGCCGGACGTCATCCACTCCTTCTGGGTCCCGGCGTTCCACTTCAAGCTCGACGTGATCCCCGGGGTGAACAACAAGTTCGAGGTCGAGACCTTGAACAAGCCCGGCACCGTCCACGCCGGGCGCTGTGCCGAGCTCTGCGGCGTCGACCACAGCCGGATGCTCTTCTCGGTGAAGCTCGTCACCCCGGACGAGTTCGACCAGTACATCGCTAGCCAGGCGGGTGCCCAGTGACCGCACTTAACGAACCCCTCGTCCTCTCCCCGGTGCCGACCCGCAAGGGCTCGATCATCACGAAGTGGGCGTCGTCCACCGATCACAAGATCATTGGACATCTCTACCTGATCACCTCGTTCATCTTCTTCCTGATCGGCGGCGTCATGGCGCTGATCATGAGGGCGGAGCTGGCGCAGCCGGGTCTCCAGCTGACCAGCAACGAGCAGTTCAACCAGCTGTTCACCATGCACGGCACCGTCATGCTGCTGATGTTCGCGACCCCGCTGTTCGCGGGCTTCGCCAACGAGCTGATGCCGCTGCAGATCGGCGCCCCCGACGTCGCCTTCCCGCGACTGAACATGGTCAGTTACTGGCTCTTCACCTTCGGCAGCATCATCGCCCTGTCGGGATTCATCACCCCGGGCGGCGCGGCCAGCTTCGGCTGGTTCGCCTACACCCCGCTGTCGAACGCGATCAGCTCTCCCGGAATCGGCGGAGACCTGTGGATCGTGGGCCTGACCATCAGCGGTCTGGGCACCATCCTCGGCTCGGTGAACTTCATCACCACGATCGTGTGCATGCGCGCGCCCGGCATGACCATGTTCCGCCTGCCGATGTTCACCTGGAACGTCCTGCTCACCTCGATCCTGGTGCTGATGGCCTTCCCGGTGCTGGCCGCCGCGCTGCTGGCGCTGGAGGCCGACCGCAAGCTCGGCACGCACATCTTCGACTCCCAGACCGGTGGCGCGCTGCTCTGGCAGCACCTGTTCTGGTTCTTCGGCCATCCGGAGGTCTACATCATCGCGCTGCCGTTCTTCGGCATCGTGACCGAGGTGCTGCCGGTCTTCAGCCGTAAGCCGCTGTTCGGCTACATCGGCCTGGTCGGCGCGACGATCGCCATCGCGGGCCTGTCGATCACCGTGTGGGCGCACCACATGTTCCCCACGGGACAGGTGCTGCTGCCGTTCTTCTCCTTCATGACGTTCCTCATCGCGGTGCCCACCGGGGTGAAGTTCTTCAACTGGATCGGCACCATGTGGCGCGGCCACCTGTCGTTCGAGTCGCCGATGCTGTTCTCGATCGGCTTCCTGGTGACGTTCCTGTTCGGCGGCCTGACCGGTGTCATCCTGGCCTCCCCGCCGCTGGACTTCCAGGTCTCCGACTCGTACTTCGTGGTGGCCCACTTCCACTACGTGGTCTTCGGCACCGTGGTGTTCGCGATGTTCGCGGGCTTCTACTTCTGGTGGCCCAAGTTCACCGGCAAGATGCTGAACGACACCATGGGCAAGATCCACTTCTGGACGCTGTTCGTCGGCTTCCACACCACCTTCCTGGTCCAGCACTGGCTGGGCGCGCAGGGCTTCCCGCGCCGCTACGCCGACTACAGCCCGATCGACGGGTTCACCGACCTCAACATGGTCTCCTCGGTGGGCGCGTTCCTGCTGGGCGCCTCCACGCTGCCGTTCCTCTACAACGTGTGGAAGACCCACAAGACCGCGCCGAAGGTCACCGTGGACGACCCGTGGGGATACGGCAACTCCCTCGAATGGGCGACCTCCTGCCCGCCGCCGAGGCACAACTTCACCTCGCTGCCCCGCATCCGGTCCGAGCGCCCGGCGTTCGACCTCAAGCACCCGCACATCCCGGCCCGTGAGCTGGAGGAGAACCGATGAAGGTCCAGGGCTGGCTGTTCATCCTCTGCGGCGTCTTCTTCGCCGCCGTGGACGTCGTCTACTGGTACTGGTCCAAGGAGCCGGTCGGCACGACCGCGATGGCCATCTCGGTGGGCTTCGCGTTCATGATCGGCTACTACCTCATGTACACGGCCCGCCGCATCGGCGACCAGCCGGAGGACGACAAGCAGGGCGAGATCAGCGAGGGCGCCGGGGAGCTCGGCTTCTTCAGCCCGCACAGCTGGTGGCCGCTCTTCGTCTGCCTGGCCGTCGCGCTCAGCGCGGTCGGCCTGGTCATCGGCTGGTGGCTGTTCCTGATCGGCGTGTTCGCGATCCTGATGAGCATGATCGGTTTCGTCTTCGAATACTACCGGGGCAACTTCTCGCACTGACCCCGCGTCTCACCGCAACCTGAGCGGGCCACGGAAAAACTTCCGTGGCCCGCTTTTTGGCGTTTATTTGGCGCTCAGGGTGGATGTCTTATGTGGTGAACCGCTTACTCCGGGTAATAACTGAATCAGTGGTTCAGTCCGGGACAGGGGAGTTCATGTGGGGCACGCGATCCGTGGTTCGAGCCGGGGAGCGGGACTGCTGGCCCTCGCACTGGTGACGACTTCCTGCTCGGGAAACACCGCCGTACAGGGCGGTCAGGCATCACAGGCGCCCCGGACCTCCCAGGCGTCACCCGCCGCGGCGGCGGCCGTCATCACCGTGACCCCTCTCGACAAGGCCGGCGGCGTCCCCACGGACGTCCCCATCCTGGTCGCGGCACAGGGCGGCACCCTGAGGCAGGTCGTCGTGAAGGCCGTGAGGGGCGCCAGGGGCTCCCTGCCGGGCGTTCTCAGCGCAGACGGCACGCAGTGGCGCAGCCGCGGCACGGCGGCTCCAGGGGCCTCCTACGAGGTCTCCGTGACGGCCGTCAACCCGGCGGGCGCCGTCACCACCAAGACCTCCTCCTTCTCCACCGTGAAGAAGCGCGAGACCTTCGAGATCGAGAACTTCATGCCGGGCGAGGACTCGACCGGCCTGACCGTCGGCGTGGGCATGCCGGTGATGATCACCTTTGACCGCGACGTCTCCGACCGGGTCTCCATCGAGCGCAACCTTTTCGTCCGCACCTCCAGGCCGGTCCTGGGGGCGTGGCACTGGTTCGACAACCGGAACGTGCACTTCCGCCCGAAACGCTTCTGGCCCGCCGGTACGAAGGTCCGGGTCGAGGCCCGCCTCGCGGGGGTGCGCGGCGGCGCCGGCCTGTACGGGGCGGCGAACAAGACCGTCAACTTCAAGATCGGCCGCTCGCAGATCACCCGGGGCAGCGTCCAAACCCACCACCTCACGGTGAGGCGCAACGGCAAGGTCGTCCGCGAGATACCGATGAGCGCGGGGCAGGGCGGCAACTGGAAGTACCACACGACCAGCGGCGTGCACCTCGCCATGTCCCGGGAGAACGTCACCGTCATGACCTCGCCGGGCATCGGCCCCGGCTCCCCCGGCTACTACCAGCTGACCGTCTACGACACGGTCCGCATCTCCAACAGCGGCGAGTACATCCACAGCGCCCCGTGGTCGGTCGGCTCCCAGGGCAACTCCAACGTCAGCCACGGCTGCGTGAACGTCAGCCCGAGCAACGCCAAGTGGTTCCTCGACAACACGCTGATCGGGGATCCGATCATCATCACCGGCTCGCCCCGCGTTCTGGAGCCCCTGAACGGGTGGGGGCACTGGCAGGAGAGCTGGAAGGAATGGCTCAAGTGGAGCAGCCTCAAGAACTTCACCACCGACGACGTCTGAGCGGCGGCGCCCTGACGCCCGCTCAGGGCTCCGCGGACGTGGCCTGAGCCTGAGCCCGCCTCGGCCCGCGAAAGACCCGCAGAGGCCTCCTGGGGGCCGCCTGCGGGCTTCTTCGCAGCTCATAGGCCTCAGGAGCGCCGTGCCGCCGCACCGCCGCACCTCGGGGAACGCCGGGGAACGCGCAAAGCGGAGGGCCCGGACACCGTGTGGTGTCCGGGCCCTCCGGGTGGCGTCGGCCGTGACCGGGTCAGTGGGTCAGGGACCTGTCGTCTCCGCCCTTGCCGACCGCCGCGTGCTCGTCGTGGCCCTCGCCGATGGCGCCGTGAGCCTCGCCGTGACCGTGGCCGTCGTCGAGCGGGATCTTCTCGCCGCCGTACGCCGCGCTCATCTTGGCGCGGAGCCTGCCGAGCGGGCCGCGCATCCCCTTGGAGGGGACCTCTTCGCGGTTCCTCGGGCCGGGGCCGCCTTCGGAGACGATCGGGATCGCCTCCTTGCCCCGCATGTGGGCCTCGACGAGCTCGTTCGGCGCGACGTGGACCTCGATGTACTCGCCGTGGGGCAGCCGCTTGATCACACCGGACTCCACGCCGTGGCTGATGATCGCCGCGTCACTGCGCTGCAGGCCCAGGCAGATCCGGTAGGTGACCATGTAGGCCACCACGGGACCGGCGATGATCAGGAACCGGCCGATGTAGGTCGTCCAGTTCAGCGACACGTGGAAGAACGCGGAGATCTCGTCGTTGGCGCCCAGGAGCCACAGGACGCCGTAGAAGGTGACCGCCGACATGCCGATCGCGGTGCGGTGGGGGTTGTTGCGGGGACGGTCCGCGACGTGGTGCTCGCTGCGGTCGCCGGTGACCCACTGCTCGATGAACGGATACAGCGCCAGGCCCGTCATGACGATGCCCATCGGCACCAGGGCCGGGATCAGCACGCTCATCGCGAGCGTGCCCCCCGCGCCGCCGAAGAGGTTGAGCTCCCAGGCGGGCATCAGGCGCAGCGCGCCTTCGAGGAAGCCCATGTAGAAGTCGGGCTGCGAACCCGCCGAGATGTCGGCCGGGGTGTAGGGACCGAACAGCCAGATCGGGTTGATCTGGGCGAAGGTGCCCAGCAGCGCGATGACACCGAAGGTGAACATGAAGTAGGCGCCGGCCTTGATCATGAAGGCGGGGTAGAACGGCGCGCCCACCACGTTGTCGTTGGTGCGGCCCTTGCCCGGCATCTGCGTGTGCTTCTGGACCCACATCAGGATCATGTGAGCGGTGATGAGCGCCAGCAGGATGCCCGGGATGAGGAGGATGTGCAGCGAGTAGAAGCGGGAGATGACGTCCTCGCCGGGATACTCGCCGCCGAAGAGGAAGAAGGTGATCCAGGTGCCGACCAGCGGCAGCGAGATCGCCACACCCTCGGTGATCCGCAGACCGGCGCCGGAGAGCAGGTCGTCGGGCAGGGAGTAGCCGGTCAGGCCCTCGGCCAGCGCCAGCGTGAGCAGCAGCACGCCGATCAGCCAGTTCAGCTCGCGCGGCTTGCGGTAGGCGCCGGTGAAGAACACCCGCAGCGCGTGCACCATCATGCCGCCGATGAACAGCAGGGCGGCCCAGTGGTGCATCTGCCGCATCAGCAGGCCGCCGCGCACGTCGAAGCTGATGCTCAGCGACGAGGCGTACGCCTCGGACATCATGACGTTCTGGAGCGGGCCGTACGAGCCGGTGTACACCACGTGGCCCATGCTGGGCTTGAAGAAGAACGTCAGGAACGTGCCGGTCAGCAGCAGGACGATGAACGAGTAAAGGGCGATCTCACCCAGCAGGAACGACCAGTGGTCGGGGAAGATCTTCCGCAGGTTGCGCCGCAGGAAGGTGCCCGCGCCGAGGCGGTCGTCGACGAAGGTGCTCGCACCCTCGACGGGCTTGGGAACGGTTTCGATGCTCATGACTGTTGGGCTCCGTTCTCACGGACCTCGGCCTCGGCGTCGCCGCGCTCCCAGAAGCTGGGACCGACAGGGACCGCGAAATCAGCCGTTGCGACGAGGTATCCCTCATTGTCGACCGCGATCGGCAGCTGGGGCAGGGGGCGGGCGGCCGGGCCGAAGATGACCTTGGCGCCGTCGGAGGCGTCGAAGGTCGACTGGTGACACGGGCACAGGATGTGGTGGGTGGTCTGCTCGTACAGGGCCGCGGGGCAGCCGACGTGCGTGCAGATCTTGGAGTACGCCACGATCCCGTCGTGCGTCCAGTTCAGGTTAGTCCCGGACTTGAGCTCCTCGGGACGGAACTTGATCAGGATCAGTGTGGCCTTGGCCAGCGCGTTCAGGTCGTGCTCGTACCCGTCGGGCACCACGGAGAGGATGCCGCCGGGGGAGTTGAAGTCGGCGGCCCTGATGGGGGAGCCGCTTCCCTCGACGAGGAGCTTGCGCGGCTTGCCGTCCTTGGTCTTCTCTCCCCAGACGGTGTGCCGGAGCTTGGCCGGGAAGTTCGTGTGGCTCGGGCCGAGGTCGCGAAGCAGGACCAGCGGCGCCAGGCCGAGCGGGGCGGCGGCGGCCAGCAGGGTGCGGCGCAGCAGCGGGCGCTTGGCGATGCCGCTCTCGTTCGCCCCCTGCAGGAAGGTCGTGGCCACGTAGGACCTGGTCTCCGGGTCGGAGGCCATCGCGTGGCGCTCCTGGACCAGGTTGTACTTGGGCATGACCAGGCGGACCCAGGTCGTCATGCCCGCGGCCAGCCCGAGCAGGGCCAGCGTGAGCGTGCCGCCCAGCGCGAGGTTGGAGATCTGCGTCTTCTCGATGTCGCCGACCTGGAAGACGACGTACGACACCACGAAGCCCAGGCCCGCCAGGAAGGCGACGATGAAGCAGAAAGCGGCGTACCGCTCGCCCTTCCTCGCGGTCGCCTCGTCCTGGGGGGTCACACCGGGAACCTGGACGACGTCCGCCCTCGCGGGCTCCTCGCGGCCGAGAAGGGAGGTGCTCGTCGCCGGGGAGGGGGTGCCGATCACGCGCTTCGGCGCGCGCTCCTCCGGCTGTTCGATGTCGTGATTGTTGTCAGTCATTTGGCCTGTCGCCTCTTCGCGGTGATCCAGATGGCGGCCAGGGAGAGGAGGCTGAGCCCGACGACCCAGGCCACCAGACCCTCCGTGACCGGGCCGATGCGGCCGAGACCGGCGCCGCCCGGGTTGGGCTCCTCACGCACGCCCACGATGTAGGCGATCATGTCCCGCTTCTGCTCGGGGGTGATGATGCTGTCGTTGAACACCGGCATCGCCTGCGGGCCGGTGATCATCGCCTCGTAGATCTGCCTCTCGGTGGCCTCGTGCAGCGGCGGTGCGTACTTGCCCTGGGTCAGGGCGCCGCCGGAGCCGACGAAGTTGTGGCACTGGATGCAGTTGGCGCGGAACAGCTCCCCGCCCTTGGACTTGTCGCCCTTGGAGGCGTCGACCTGCTCGGAGGTCGGGACGGTCGGGCCGCCGCCGAGTGACTGCACGTAGGCGGCGAGCTGCCGGACGGTGTCCTCGTTGACCCAGGGCGCCGGGGGCTTGCGCGGTGCCTGCGCGCTGGGGTTGGCCAGGGGCATGCGGCCGCTGCTGACCTGGAAGTCCACGGAGGCGGCGCCGACGCCGATCAGGGTCGGGCCCTGAGCGGTGCCCTCGGCGTTGAGCCCGTGGCAGCTGGAGCAGCTCTGCTCGAAGAGCTTCTTGCCCTCCGCCACGTCGTCGGCCCTGCCGGACGCGATGGCGGCGTCGGCCTGCCGGCTCGGGGAGATTGCGAGCGCGACGGTGTAGATCCCGCCGATCAGGCCCAGGGCCAGGAGCAGGACGGCGTATCTCGCGAGGGGATGCCGCCGCCCAGCGGTGATCCTATTCACAGAGATCCCCGATTCCTTAGTGAATGCCATAGATGGTTACGAAAAGGCCGATCCAGACCACGTCGACGAAGTGCCAGTAGTAGGACACGACGATCGCGCTGGTCGCCTGCTCACGGGTGAAGCGCTTCGCGGCGTACGTGCGTCCCAGCATGAACAGGAACGCGATCAGTCCACCCGTCACGTGCAGGCCGTGAAAGCCGGTGGTCAGGTAGAACACGGAGTCGTACGCGGAGTGCGACAGCGTGTGTCCCTCGTGGACCAGCTGGCTGTACTCGAACAGCTGGCCGCCCACGAACACGGCGCCCATCAGGAAGCTGACGATGTACCAGAAGCGCAGCTTGGCGACCTGGCCCTTCTCCGCCGCCCACACGCCCAGCTGGCAGGTCACACTCGACAGGACCAGGATGATCGTGTTGGCCAAGGAGAACGGGACGTTCAGATGGGCCTCGGGCCAGGGCAGTCCCTGGCCGATGCTCACCGACCGGATGGTGAAGTACATCGCGAACAGCGCCGCGAAGAACATGAGCTCGGAGGACAGCCAGACGATCGTCCCGACGCTGACCAGATCGGGTCTGCGGGACGAGTGTGCTGTCGTCGTCGTTGAAATTGCGGATGCTGTCGCCACGGGCAGCATTATTGCGGCTCCCCTGCTCGGGTCGCCGCACGACCCCCCGATAGGGGGTGCATACGTCCCCCCAAAGTGGACGTATAGGGCAATTCGCTCGCCCCTGGCTCCGGCCTGGGTCTCCGGACCGGCTGACCGGTAGCATCCCAGGTGACCATACATCGACGAGGGATAGTGAGCGCGACCGTGAGCACCGACGACAAGATGAGGGTTCTCGTCTACAGCGACGACGCGAGCACCCGCGAGAAGGTGCGGCAGGCGATCGGCCGTCGTCCCGCAGGCGACGTGCCCCTCGTGGAGATCGTGGAGTGCGCCACCCACGCCAAGGTCGTCCAGCACTTCGACTCCGGAGAGATCGACGTCGCCGTGCTCGACGCCGAGGCCAAGCCGGCCGGTGGCATGGGCGTGGCCCGGCAGGCCAAGGACGAGGTCCACGACTGCCCGCCCATCTGCCTGCTGATCGCCCGCCGCGACGACCGCTGGCTGGCCGAGTGGTCGCGCGCCGAGGCCGTGGTGCCGCAGCCGATCGACCCGGTCGTCCTCGCCGAGACCGTCGCCGGCCTGATGCGCCGCCGGCTGTCCACCCGCCAGCCCTCCCGGTAGACCCCCCGGAACCCCCCTGGAGACCTCCATGGACGCGCGCACCACCTGGCCCGCGCTGTTGTCCGCCCTGATCGCGGGCGAGCACCTGACGGCCGACGAGACCGCCTGGGCGATGAACCAGATCATGTCCGGTTCCGCCACGTCCGCCCAGATCGCGGGCTTCGCGGTGGCGATGAGGGCCAAGGGCGAGACGGTCGCGGAGGTGACCGGCCTGGCGCGCACGATGCTGGATCGGGCCACCCCGCTGTCGGTCGCCGGTCCGGTCGTCGACGTCGTCGGCACCGGCGGCGACCGGGCCCACACCGTCAACGTCTCGACCATGGCCGCGATCGTGACCGCCGCGGCGGGGGCCAGGGTCGTCAAGCACGGCAACCGGGCCGCCTCCTCCTCCTGCGGCGCGGCAGACGTCCTGGAGCACCTCGGGATCGTGCTCGACCTCGCCCCGGCCGACACCGCCAGGGTCGCCGTGGAGGCCGGGATCGCCTTCTGCTTCGCGCCGGTCTACCACCCGGCGCTGCGCTTCGTGGGCCCCACGCGCAAGGAGCTCGGCGTCCCCACGATCTTCAACTTCCTGGGCCCGCTGACCAACCCGGCCAGGCCCGCCGCCCAGGCGATCGGCATCTTCGACGCGGGCATGCTCCCCGTCGTCGCGGGCGTCTTCGCCGAGCGCGGGGTCTCCGCCCTGGTCTTCAGGGGCGACGACGGGCTGGACGAGCTCACCATCGCCACGACCTCCAGGGTCTGGGTGGTGCGCCAGGGCGCCCTCGAGCAGATCGTCTTCGACCCGGCCGCCCTCGGCATCCCCAGGGCGGCGCCCGACGCGCTGCGCGGAGGGGACGTGGTGTTCAACGCCCAGGCCGTCCGCGACCTGGTCGGCGGCAAGACGGGGCCGGTCCGCGACGCGGTGCTGCTGAACGCCGCCGCCGCGCTCGTCGCCTTCGACGGCGCGGGCGAGGGCGACGGTGCCGGTGCCGGTGACGACCTGAACGCCGCGATGGCCGTGGGGTACGAGCGCGCGACGCGGGCCGTCGACTCCGGCGCCGCCGCCGAGACCCTCGACCGCTGGATCGAGGTCAGCCGGGCGCTCAAGCCGTCCTGACCTTCGCCGGGGACGATCCCGGCCGGGTCTCCGGCGGCCGTCCCCACGGCGTCGCCCGGGGTGTCCCGGACCCGTGGCCGGGAGCCTCCCGGCCACGTGGCCCGCGGCGTCACGGCGCCGCCTGACCGTCTCCGCGCCGGAAATCCTCCCCTCCCGGGTGGATGGAACATCCGCCCGGGAGAGGATGTACCCCCCGGGGGAGTCGTTCTAGATTGCCGCCATGTGGAGTGCTGACCCCCTGACCGAGCAGATGTTCCCCATCCTGCTGTCGTGCGCGGCGCTCGTACTGTGCGCGGCCGTGGCGAGCCTGGCGTGGGAGCGCAGGCTCCTGCTGCTGAGGCTCAGGTCCTGGGAGGCCAGATTCGCCGACCAGGGGGAGGCGCTGGCCGGTGCCCAGCTCGCCGAGCGGCGGGTGCGCATCGTCCGCGAGCTGCACGACGTCGTCGCCCACGGGATCAGCATGATGACGCTCGGGGTGGGCGCCGGGCGGATGATCATGGACAAGGACCCCGAGCGGGCCAGGGAGACCCTGCGGGTGGCCGAGGAGTCGGGGCGCCAGGCGCTCGTCGAGCTCCAGCGCACCCTGTCGCTGCTCGACCTCGACGGCCCCTCGCCGGGCAGGACCCCCCAGCCCAGGCTGTCCGACCTCCGCGATCTGCTCGCCGGGGTCAGGGAGCAGGGCCTGCTGGTGGACGTGGTCGAGGACGGCAGGCCCGCCGAGGTGGGGCTCGCCCTCGAACTGATGGCCTACCGCATCGTCCAGGAGGCGCTGGGCAACACCCTGCGGCACGCCGGTGCCCGCTCGGCCCGCGTCACGCTGCGCTGGCGGCCGGGCTTCCTCGACGTCCTCGTACGGGACGACGGCAGGACCGTCCCCTCGGCCGCGGCCGGGCACGGCCTGCTCGGCATGCGCGAGCGGGCCACCCTGTTCGGCGGGACGCTGGCGGCCGGGACCCTGCCCGGAGGGGGTTTCGAGGTGCGGGCGCGGCTGCCCACGGTGGGCGAGGTGGGAGGCCGTACGGGCGAGGGGGAGGTCACCGTCGCCGGGCCGCTCCGGGGGCCCGCCGGCGCGGGTGAGCACGCCGCCGGACCCGCCTCACGCGCCGGTTCCGCCCATGCGGACGAGGGGTCAGTCGGACTCGCCGAGGCCGATCGAGAAGGCGGCGTCCAGGTCGTGCCGTGAGTAGGCCCGGAAGGCGACGTGGGTCTCGGTGTGCAGCACCCCGTCCACCTTGTTGATCCGGCCGGGGACGACCTCGGCGATCTCCTCGTAGGCGGTGACGCGGACCATGGCCATCAGGTCGTACTCCCCGGTTATGGAGTAGACCTCGCTCACCCCGTCGATCTCGGCGACCGTCTGGGCGACCTCGGGGATCCGGTCCACCTCGGCGTTGATGTGAACGATCGCGGTGACCACGAGCTTCCTCCTCGTTGAGTGCGGCTTGCCGCCTCAGAAGCTATCAGCGCGGCCGTCAGCGCAGTGGCCGGCCCTCGCGCGCGCGGCGCGGCTCGGCCGCCTGGTAGGCGCGGTCGATGCGGGCCTTGAGCCGCCCCGCGCCGGACACGGGCAGGCTCCAGGTGCCCTCGACCTGCACCAGCCGCACCCCCGGGGTCTCCAGCCAGCGCAGGACGCACTCGGTCTCCTCTGCGCTGGCCGCGTGGACCGGCCCCGGCCCCGGGGGCACCGTCTCCGCGGTGGCGGTCAGCGCCTCGACGAACGGGGTGGGGTGGGCGCCCTTCGGCATCACCCCGGCCGAGGCGAGCCGCCCGTAGCGGATGACGTGGATCTCCCAGGCGCCGCCGGGCAGAGGGGCGGCGGCGACCATCTGGGGGATCGCGGTCAGCGACCGCAGCCGCTGCATGCGGGCCGAGGTGCGGATGTAGGAAGCGAGCCGGTCGCGGTCGGCCGCGGCCTCCTCGTAGCGCTGGTCGAGGGCCAGGCGCTCCATCCTGGCCTCGATCGCGGAGAAGACCGGGGCCGCGTCCAGCTCCATCGCCCGGCGGGCCGCCACGACGTGCACGGCGTACTCGCCGGGGCTCTGGCGGCCCTCGCACGGCGCCCCGCACCTGCCGATCTCGGCGAGCGCGCAGGCGGAGCGCCGGGTGCGCGGGGTGATCCGCTCGGTGCACTGCCGCAGCGGGACCGTCTCGTGCAGGGCCGTGCGGGCGTCCTCGGCGGCCCGGGTGCTGTTGAACGGGCCCAGGTAGGAGGCCTCGTCGTCCTTGACCTCGCGGACGACCGACAGGCGGGGGAACGGCTCGTCGGTCAGCTTGAGCCAGAACATCTTCTCGGGGAAGCGCGACCTGCGGTTGTAGCGGGGCTTGGCCGAGCCGATCAGCCGCAGCTCCCTGACCTCGGCCTCCAGCGAGGTCGCGCAGGCGATGGACCTGACCCGCGCGGCGATGCCGACCATCTCGCGGACGCGGGGCCTGGTCTCGCTCGCGGTGAAGTAACTGCGCACGCGGTTGCGCAGGTTGGTGCTCTTGCCGACGTACAGGGGGTCGCCGCCCTCGTCCTCGAACACGTAGACGCCGGGGCCCGCCGGCACCGAGTCGGCCAGGTGCCGCTTGCGGCGCTGCTCGGGGGTGGGCGCGCGGACGAAGCCCTTGAGCTCCTCCAGCGTCTGCACCCCGAAGGAGCCCGCCCGCTCCAGCAGGGCGTGCAGCACGTCGACGGTGGCCCGCGCGTCGGCGAGCGCCCGGTGACAGGGCTCGGTGTGGCTGAAGATCTTGGCCAGGGTGGACAGCTTGCAGTTGGGCGCCTCGTCGCGGGTCAGCAGCTTGCGGGCCAGGTCGACGGTGTCGACCACCTGGTGGGCCGGCGCGGGATACCCGTGCGCGGCGCAGGCCGCCCTGACGAACCCCAGGTCGAACCCCGCGTTGTGCGCCACCAGGGTGGAGCCCGCGGCGAACTCCAGGAAGGAAGGCAGCACCGACTCGATCCTCGGCGCCGCCACCACCATGCTGTCGGTGATGCCGGTCAGCACCGAGATGAAGGGCGGGATCGGCGAGCCGGGGTCGACCAGGGTGGCGAACTCGCCGAGCACCTCGCCGCCCCTGACCTTGACCGCCCCGATCTCGGTGATCGCGTGCTCGCCCGCCGAGACCCCGGTGGTCTCCAGGTCGAACACGACGAAGGTGATCTGGCTGAGCGGCGTGCCCAGCTCGTCGAGTGTTCCCTGCACGGCGTAGTCCACGATTCCCGACCATAGAAGCCCCGACCGACATTTAGCGCACCGGACCCTCCCCGGCCCGGTGCGCGCCGGGCGCCGGGAAAACCGGCGGTCCCCACGGGCCGGCGAGGGTCTCCGGCGGGCCTCAGCCCCAGTAACTCCCGTCCAGCATCCGTTCGAGGGCGGCCCGGTGCATGACCAGGTCGTCGGGGTCGCCGGGCATGGTCTGCTCGCCGAAGTGGATCTGGCGGTGCCCGACGCGGGCCATGATGATGCCGTGCCTGAGGGCGGCGTACGTCTCGTAGAACTCCATGTCGCGGGGCTTGTATCCCGTTATTTCGTGGTACGTCTGGCACACGTCCTCGCGCCGCATGAAGTCGGGCATGCCCGGCAGTTCCATGGCCTCGGTGATCTCCTGGAAGAAGGCGTGCAGGAAGATCATCCAGGAGACGTCCAGCTCGCGGGGGGCGATCGTGGCCATCTCCCAGTCGAGCACCGCCACCGGGGTGAAGTCGCGGTACATCACGTTCCCGATGCGGGCGTCGCCCCAGTTCAGCACATCGGGTCCGGGATCGGCCGGCCAGTGCTCCTCCAGCCAGCCGAACGCCCGCTCCAGCAGCGGGATGGGCATGGAGCGGTGCGCCCACTCGTAGTAGGCGCGCTGGTCCTCGACGTGCCTGCGCAGCGCCGTCCCGCCCGACCCGGGGATCTCCAGGGGGCGCAGCTCCTCGGCGGTGAAGGGGGCGTCGTGCAGCGTGGCCAGGATCTCGACGCTGTCGCGCTGCAGCCGGTCGCGGTCGGCGGGGGAGGCCTCCAGCAGCCAGCTCCCGAAGGTGTAGGGCATCAGGTCCGGCGGCACGTCGCCGGTGATCCGCTCCATCACGAAGAACGGGGCGCCCAGCGGCCCGGGGTCGGGCTCGTACCACAGGGGCCGGGGCGCGAGCACGCCCGCGCGCTCCCTGACCATCCGCATGACCTCGAACTGCCTGCCGATGTCGTAGCTCGGGAAGACCGGCACCGCCTCGCTCGCCGGGGCCATCCTGGCGACGCACGGGACGTCGAGCCCGCCCTCGGCGGAGGTCCAGGAGGCGTCGAAGAGCAGGGTCTCGCTGGACAGGCCGTTGCCCGAGGGGCGGGACAGCGGGGAGAGCGTGACGGGGCCTCCCAGCCTCCCGGAAAGCCACGAGCCCATCCGCTCCCGTAACTCTCCGAGGTCGCGGGTCGATGTCCGCATGTCCTCGGTCCGCCGGCCGTGCTCGTTCGTCGGCTCGTCCATCGCGCTCTCCCGGGTGGCGTGCGTCACAAGGCGATCCGCACAGTCGTAACCCACCAGCAAGCGCTTGTCCACAAAGCATTCACGGCCCTGTCGGCCATCGGTCGCATTACGGTCAGGTCGGGGTCAGGGTGCGGTAGCCGTACCCTTGACGTGAAGACCGATCCGAGTAGGGGCCGTGATGAGTTCAGCCGGAGAGGGCCTGTCTCGTCCGTTACCCGAGCAGGTCCGCTTACATGTCGTGGAGCTGGCCTCCCAGATTCTCGGTTCGATGCCCGCGGCCTCGGTGCCGCTGCCGCTGAAGGGGATCGCCAAGTTCGACCCCCGCAAGCGGGCCAGGCTGGGCGGCGCGCCGATCGCCGCGCAGCTGGAGACCGACAAGAAGTTCCGCGAGCTGGTCGCCGAGACGCTGACCGCGGGCTGGCCCGAGCTGGTCGCGAGCCTCGCCGAGGGCACGGTGCCGCCGGCGGCCGAGCCCGTCATGGTGGCCGCCGCCGCGTACCTGACCCGGCCGCCGGGCTGGGCGGACATGGTGGAGGCGGCCCGCGCCGACCTGGAGCAGTCGGCCGCCGCGGCCGAGGGTTCCGCCCAGGAGCAGACGGTCTCCCGGCTGCGCGAGCAGCTGGCCGGCCAGAAGACGGCGGCCAAGGAGGAGTCCGAGCGGCTGCGCGAGCAGCTCAAGACCTCGCGCTCGGAGGTCTCCGACCTGCGCCGCAGGCTGCACGACGCCCGCGAGCGGGCGAAGGCGGCCGAGGCGCGCGCCGCCGCGGCCCAGGAGATGGCCGACGAGGCGAGGGCCGCCGCCCTCTCGGCGGGGAGCACGGTGGAGAGCGAGCTGCGCCGCCTGCGCGAGCGGCTGGCCGACGCCGAACGGCAGCTGGAGTCGACGCGCAGGGCCGCCCGCGAGGGCCGCAGCGTGGAGGACACCAAGGTCCGCATGCTGCTCGACGCCCTGCAGGACGCCGCCGCCGGGCTGCGCAGGGAGCTCGCCCTGCCCTCGGGCATCCACCGCCCCGCCGACTCGGTGGCCTCGGTGGCGCCCGGCAGGCAGGGAGTCCAGGCGGTTCCCGCGCGGGCGCTCGCCGACGACGACCCCGCCCTGCTCGACCAGCTGCTCGCGCTGCCGCAGATCCACCTGATCGTCGACGGCTACAACGTGACCAAGACCGGTTACGGCACGTTCACCCTGGCCGACCAGCGCAGCCGCCTCCTCACCGGTCTCGGCGCGCTCTACGCGCAGACCCGCACCGAGCTGACCTGCGTCTTCGACGGCGCCGAGCTGAACGGGCCGGTTCCGGTGTCGGCGCCCAGGGGGGTGCGCGTGCTGTTCAGCGCCCCGAACCAGATCGCCGACGACCTGATCCGCCAGCTGGTCCGCGCCGAGCCGGCGGGACGCGCGGTCGCGGTGGTCTCCTCGGATCGCGAGGTGGCCGAGTCGGTCCGCAGGATGGGCGCCAGGCCGGTGCCCTCGGTGCTTCTTCTAAGACGTCTTGGTCGCGCGTAAACCTTTCCGGGTAGCGAGGCATCGGATCACCCAGGAGGTTCGATTCGATGAAGAAGATCATAACGCTCGCGCTCGCCGTTCTGGCCGCGGGGGCGACCGCCACCACACCCGCGGCGGCCACGACGGCCGCCATCCCCAAGGGTTTCCTGCTCTACGAGAAGGACGCCGCCAAGAAGGACAACGACCCCGAGACCACCTGGAAGGTGAGCAACTCGGCGAAGGCCGGGCTGGCCGTCAACCCGTGCGGCAGGAGCACGCTGGCCGCGACCGGCCGCGCGGCGGCCAGGACGGTGACCTTCACCGGCGTCCCGGACTTCATGAAGGTCGAGCAGGTGATCCTGTACGGTTCGCCGGCCTCGGCCGCCTCGGCCGTCGCCCAGGTGCGCGCCGCCCTGACCAGGTGCAAGGCCAGGACCGACTCGGGCTCCAGCTACCGCTACGCCTCCGCACGCGTGACCGGGCTCGGCGACGAGGCGCTGAGGATCTCCGGACAGGTCTACTACGGGAAGAAGGCCGGGGTGGGCGGTGACCGGAGCGTGCTGGTCAGGAAGGGCAACGCCGTCCTGGTCTATCTCTGGGCGGGGGAGTACTCCAAGCCCGCGAAGGGCGACTGGACCGACCAGTTGCGTGACGCGCGGAGGATGACCGCCAAGATCTGCGACGTCGCAACCTGCGGGTAGCGCGAGCGGGGTTTCGATCGGGCCGCTCCCCGCGGCCGAGGCGCCGCCGCTCCCGAGGAGGGCGTCACCGGCCGCGGGTGAGGCGTTTCACCTGCGATTGAGAGCAAACCCGGCAAAAAGGTGAGTCAATCATTACTTCTTCTGTACTATTCGCCGCAGGTCTGGTGCAGTCGGGAGGCGTTGACGTGGCCGTGGCGGGTTTGCCGGTTGGACTGATTCGGATACCGGTGGCGGCCGGGCTCGCTCTCGCGTTGCTGATGCTGCCGGTGAGCGGAGCGTTCGCCGAACCGAAGCCGACGCTCGCCCAGGCCAAGAAGAAGCTGGAGAAGCTCAACGAGCAGGCCGACCAGATCGTCGAGAAGTACAACCAGGCCTCGGAGAAGTGGAAGCGGGCCAGGAAGAAGTACCGCACGCTGAACGGCGACCTGACCCGCCAGAACGAGCAGGTCGCCGGGTTGCGCAAGGAACTCGTCACGATGGCCGTCAGCACCTACCAGGTCGGGGTGATCAACGGCTGGGAAGGCATGATCTACCAGGCCGACCCCGGTGCCCTGCTGAGCGGCATGGCCGCCGCCGACCAGATGTCCACCTCCCGCGCCCAGTCCCTGAGCGCCTTCGACGAGGCCACCAAGGCGCTGCGGACCAGCCGGGACGAGGCCAAGAAGGCCCTCGCCGAGGCAGACGAGACGCGTGACGAGCTGGTCGAGGAGAAGGCCAAGGCCGACAAGATGGTCAAGGCCCAGACGAAGATCCTGCGCGAGCTCAACGTCTTCAAGACGGGCAACCCCGAGAGCGCCGGGATCCAGTACAACGGTTCCGCCTCGGGCAACGCCCGCGCCGCCCTGCAGTTCGCCTTCGCCCAGGTCGGCAAGCCCTACCGGTACGGCGGCACGGGCCCCAGCGGCTGGGACTGCTCGGGCCTGGTCCAGGGGGCCTGGCGCAGCGGGGGAGTCAGCCTTCCCCGTACGACCTGGGAGCAGTGGAGCTGGGGCGCGAGCCGCAAGGTCTCGCTGAACGAGCTCCAGCCGGGCGACCTCATCTTCAGCGAGGGTCTCGGCCACGTCAGCATGTACGCGGGCAACGGCCAGATCGTGCACGCCCCGCAGACCGGCGACGTCGTCAAGGTCGTCCCGCTGTCCGCCTACGGCCGCCGCATCGTCGGAGCCGTCCGCCCCTGACCGCGGCGGGCCGCGCCGACCGGATGGGGACCACGCCGGCGACCGCTCACGCGCCCGCCGTGGCCGGGTGTGACCTCGACGCGGCGCGCAGCAGATCGCGTACTTCCTCGTCGGTCGTCTGGGAGAAGTCCACGTACGACTGCCCGACCGCGAAGAAGGGCGACGGCGTGGTGGCGCAGACGACCTCGTCCGCCATGGCGGCGAGGTCGTCACAGGCGGACCTCGGCGCGGAGGGTACGGCGACGACGGTCCTGGCGGGCCGGAAGCGGCGCAGGGCCTGCAGGGCGGCGCGCATGCTGGCACCCGTCGCGAGGCCGTCGTCCACCACGATGACGGTCCTGCCCGCCAGATCCGGTGGCGGCCGCCCCTCCCGGTAGGCCCGCTCGCGCCGGATCAGCTCCTGTCCCTCGCGCCGGGCGACCTGCCGGATGGTCTCCGGCGAGACGCCGAAAATCTCGGTGACGTCCTCGTTGAGGACGATCACCCCGCCGGTGGAGATCGCCCCCATCGCGAGCTCCGCCCTTCCGGGAGCGCCGAGCTTGCGGACCAGGAAGACGTCGAGCGGGGCGTCCAGGGCCACGGCGAGCTCGTAGGCCACCGGTACGCCGCCCCGGGGCAGTCCCAGGACGACGACGCCGGATCGCCCCCGGTACTTCTCGAGGAGGCCCGCGAGCACTCGCCCCGCGTCGCGCCGGTCCTGGAACAAGCGGTTCGACATCGCTACCGCCTCCTTGAGATGACGTTTTATTTCATTTTAAATCTCCCAAACTGGTACATAACGCCCATTGACGGCGTCGTACGACGATCGCGCCGGGCGTTCGCGCACCGCGTGCGGCACCTTCGGGTGGCCGGCCGCGCCGACGCCCGACGCCGCCGGATTCGAGATCGCCGGGACGGGATTCCGGCGGCCGATCCACTGCGCCCGCACGCGTGATCCACGGCGCCGAGGCGGCTCCGCCGATCGTCCGGGACCGCCTCGTTCGCCGGGATCTCCCCGGGACGCGGCAAGTGTGATGAATATTACATAAATCGTGATTTGCCGTTGTGATCATAAGGATGTGACGAGAGTCATATCTCAATAGCATAAATAGCCATTAAGCAGGGGTAACAGGAAGATCAAGAGGGCTCTCCGGTCATCCGATTTGGCGAATGCTTTGCCGAAAGTTGGAGATCGGGGTAACTTCTGGCGTCGCGACGTGCAAGCCACGCCGTCGCGGTGAATGTCGGTCTTCGGGCCGGTGTCCCTATAGAAATCCAACCGGCCGCCGTGCCCCCACCCGGGGGCAGGGCTCATCACGGCGGCCCGCCGAATCTATGCAGCCAGGAGGCATGGAACCGGGGACCCAAAAGGCCCATCACAGCGTGGCCAGGGGTGAATCGGCGCATTTTGCCGTAGGGCATCTTCCAAGCCCGAATCCGTCAGCTAACCCGGTAGGCATCAGTGGAAGTCCCAAGGAGAAATCCTGTCTACCACCCCGCACAACCCCCGTCTGTCGCGCCTTTTCCGCCTTTCCATCGGCGGTATCGCCCTCACGTTGACCGCCTCAGCCGGAGCGGTCACCCTAGGGTCCACGGCGGCGCAGGCGACGGCGGACGGCCCCTCCGAGATCCTGGTCAGCAGCCTGGCCGGCGTTTCCGAGAAGGCCGAAAGCACCAAGAAGACCGCCACTCAGGCCACGACTACGGCGAAGGCCAAGGCCAAGGGCAAGACCAAGATGAGCAAGGCGGCACTGCAGAAAGTCCGGGCAGGCAAAGCGGTCTCGGCGGCCAAGAAGCAGATCGGCGATCCGTACCGGTGGGGAGCCTCCGGTCCCGGAGCGTTCGACTGCTCGGGGCTCGTCCGATACGCCTGGCGAAAGGCGGGCGTGTCCCTCCCCCGGATCACGCACAGCCAGTACAGGTCGATCAGGAAAAAGGTCTCGTGGAGCAAGCTGCTCCCCGGTGACCTGCTGTTCTTCAGCGGGAAGGGCCACGTCGGCATGTACGTCGGCAAGGGCAGGATGGTCCACTCGCCGAGCAGCGGCAAGACGGTTCGTGTCGTGAGGCTGGCGGGCTACTACAGGTCCTCCTTCGCCGGAGCGGTACGACCCGGAGCCTGAGCCCGCGCCCGAGCACGGAGCACGGAGCCCGCGCGTCCGAGCACGGAACCCGAGGTCCGCGTCCGGGCACGGCGTCCGAGCACGGAGCCCGAGCCCGCGTCCGGGCACGCGCTCCGGGCACGGCGTCCGAGTACGAAGCCCGAGCCCGCGCCCGGGTACGTGCCACGAGCACGCGCCCGAGCACGGAAAAGCGGTCCCGGTCCTCCACCAGGAGGGCCGGGACCGCTCCACTTCGGTCGAGTACCATCGGCTCGTATGTCCGTCCCGAAAGGGCGCCGCGCCGTGCTCGCCGGGATGCTGGCGCTGATGAGCGCCGCCCCGTTCGCCGGGACGGGTCCCCTCCTCGCCGGGGCCGCGCCGCTCCCGCGCGCCCCCCGCCATCTTCTCCCGTACGACGCCGGGCCCCTCCCACGCGTCTCGTACACCCCCCCGAGCCCGCGCGACCTCCGCGGCCTGTGGCCGGGGGCCGCCGTCACCGTCCGGGGCGAGCACTCCCTCGTGATCGGCCACGGCGTCCCCGCCTCCGTCCTGAGGGATCTGGCGGCCAGGGCCGACCGGGCCCGCGCGACGATCGCGGCGGTCTGGGGACCCGTCACCCCGGTGATCCTCTTCCCCGCCACCGACGCAGAGGCCGCGGCGCTCGCCGGAGCCGGGAGCACCCACGGGCTGGCCGCGATGGCGACCGCGGACCGGGTGATCGTCCTGCCGTCGGGATACGCCAGGCTCACCGGGACCGGCAAGGACGTGGTGATCACCCACGAGCTCACCCACGTGGCCACCGGCGCGACCCGCGGCGGCCGGGTGCCGATGTGGCTGTCCGAGGGCTTCGCCGACTACACGGGCTACCGCGACGCCGGGATCGCGGTGCGGACGGCCGCCGCCGAACTGGCCGACGAGGTGCGCGCGGGCGTCCTGCCCGACCGCCTCCCCGGCCCGGCCGACTTCGCCCCCGGCGCGCCCCGGCTCGCGCAGGCGTACGAGGAGGCGTGGCTCGCCTGCCGGTTCGTCGCGGAGCGCTTCGGGGAGAAGGCGCTGGTGAGGCTCTACGGTAGCGATGTCGGGAGCACGCTCGGCCTGCCGGTGGCCGAGTTCACCGCGGCCTGGCGCGACTACCTCAGAGAGGAACTCACGTGACGCTGAGCACGACGGACGCGCCCCCGGGCGTGCGGCCGGCGGGGTGGGCGCTGGCCGGCCTGGGGGTGGTCACGCTGGCGGTCGTGGCGTTGACCACGCCCTGGAGGGCGCTGCCCGAGGGGGCCCCGGCCGTCGTCCCCGATCCGGCCCGCGACTTCACCCCCGAACAGATCGCCAGGGCCGAGACGTTCGACGCGCTGGTCAGCCTCCCCGGCTACCTGTCGCTCGGCCTGACGCTGGTCGTGGCGGGGGCGCTGGTGGCCACCCCGCTGGGCGCGCGGCTCGCCGACCGGCTGCCGGGGCCGTGGTGGCTGCGGGCGCTCCTCGGCGTGCTGGCGCTGTCGGTGGCCGTGGCGATCCTGCGCTGGCCGCTGGGGATGTGGTCGGAGGGCTACCTTCGCGACTTCGGGCTGTCCACCCAGACCTGGCCTTCGTGGGCGGCCGACCGGGCCAAGAGCACCGGCATCGGCACCGCGCTGACCGCGATCATGGTGGTGGCGGTGATCGCCCTGGCGCGGCGCTACCGGCGCTGGTGGATCCCCGCGGCGGGCGGGGCGTTCGTCCTGACCGTGGCCGCCTCCTTCGCCTACCCGGTGCTCATCGAGCCGGTCTTCAACGACTTCAGGCCGCTGGAGGCCGGGCCGCTCCGCGACGACCTGCTCGCCATGGCCGCCAGGGACGGCGTGCCGGTCGAGAACGTGCTCGTCGCCGACGCCTCCCGGCGGACCACCGCGCTCAACGCGTACGTCTCCGGATTCGGCGCGACCCGCAGGATCGTGGTCTACGACACGCTGCTCCGCGCGCCCGCCGACGAGGTCAAACTGGTGGTCGCGCACGAGCTGGGCCACGCCAAGGCGGGCGACGTGCTGTCGGGCACGCTCATCGGCGGCCTGGGCGCGGCGTGCGGGGCGTGCCTGCTCTACGCGGTGACCTCCGCGGGGGCCGTACGGCGCCGGACGGGGATCTCCTCACTCGGCGACCCGAGGGCGGTGGGCCTGATCATGGGGTTGCTGAGCGTGGCCACGGTCCTGTCGGGACCGGCCCAGAACCTGGTGAGCAGGCACATCGAGGCCCGTGCGGACGTGCACGCGCTGGATCTGACCAGGGACCCGGCGACGTTCGTCGCCATGCAGAAACGGCTGTCAACCACCAATATTTCGGATTTGTCGCCTGATTTCATTGAATATGTGCTTTATGTATCGCATCCCACGACGCCACAGCGCATCGCCATGGCGCGCTCCTGGGCCAGGCTGAACGGTCTCCCCGAGCCGTGAACCGCACGCTGGTCGTCACGAACGACTTCCCGCCCCGCGCGGGGGGGATCCAGTCGTTCGTGTACGGTCTCATCGCCCGCCGCCCGCCGGGTTCGGTCGTCGTCTACGCCCCGCGGTGGTCCGGCAGCGCGGCCTTCGACCTGCGCCAGCCGTACCCCGTCGTGCGGCACCCGACCTCGCTGATGCTGCCCACGCCCGCCGTCGCCCGCCGGGCCGCCGGGCTGGTCGCCGAGTTCGCGTGCGACACCGTGGTCTTCGGGGCGGCGGCGCCGCTCGGGCTGCTCGCGCCCAGGATGCGCGAGGCCGGGGCCCGCCGCGTCGTCATGGTCACCCACGGCCACGAGGCGGGCTGGGCCGGAATCCCGATCGGCCGCCGGGTGCTCGCCAGGATCGGGGCGAACGCCGACGTGGTCACCTACCTCGGGGAGTACACCCGGCGGCGGCTGGCCCGGGTGATGGCCGAGGACAAGCTGGTGCGGCTCGCGCCCGGCGTCGACACCGAGGTGTTCCGCCCGGGGGCCGGGGGAGGGCGGGTGCGCGAGGAATTCGGCCTGGGAGAGCGGCCGGTGGTGGTCTGCCTGTCCAGGCTGGTGCCGCGCAAGGGCCAGGACACGCTCCTGCGGGCCTGGCCCGGCGTGGTCAGGGACGTGCCCGACGCGGTGCTCCTGATCGTCGGAGGGGGCCCGTACCGCAGGACCCTGGAGCGGCTGGCCCGGCCGATGGGCGGTTCGGTTAGGATCACCGGCCCGGTGCCCGAGGCGGAGCTGCCCGGCTACCTCGCCGCGGGCGACGTGTTCGCCATGCCGTGCCGCACCCGCCTGGGCGGCGTCGACGTGGAGGGACTCGGCATCGTCTACCTGGAGGCCTCCGCCAGCGGCCTGCCGGTGGTGGCCGGTTCCTCGGGCGGCGCCCCCGACGCCGTGCTGCGCGGGGAGACCGGCCTGGTCGTCGACGGCACCCGCCCCGACGAGGTCGCGGCGGCCCTGCTCGGCCTCCTCAAGGACCCGGCCGGGGCGCGTGCCATGGGGGAGCGCGGGCGTGAGTGGGCGGCGCGGGAGTGGAGCTGGGACCTCGCCGCCTCCCGCTTCGCCCGCATCCTGGAGCCCGCGGAGACCCCCTAGCCGTCGTACGGCCGGCCTTTGCCCGTCGAGGAGGACCCCGGCATGCCCGGGGCCTGGGGAGACCTCTTGGCCGTACGGGCCGGGGATCTCCGCGAACACCCCTGGCATGCCCGGGGTCCGCGGAGAGCCCGGCATGCCTGGGGCTCGCAAGGATCCCCCGGCCGTGCGACCGGCCCTCGCGAAGACGCGCGGCGCCCCGCGGAGGTTCCGGAGCCGGGGGAGGCCCTCAGCTGTAGAGGGAGGCGACCTGCTCGGCGAAGTCGCGCATCACGATGTTGCGCTTGATCTTCAGGGTCGGGGTGAGGTGCCCGCTCTCCTCGCTGATGTCGATGTCGAGGATGGCGAACTTCTTGATCTGCTCGGCCTTGGAGACGAACTTGTTGGCGCCGTCCACCGCCTTCTGCACCTCGGCGACGATCGCCGGATCGGAGCTGAGGTCGGTGAGGTTCGCCCCCGTCTTGCCGTTGGCGGCCTTCCACTGCTCCAGGGCCTCGACGTCGAGCGTGACGAGCGCCGCGACGAACGGCCTGTCGTCGCCGACCACCATCGCCTGGCTGATCAGCGGGTGGGCGCGGATGTGGTCCTCCATCGGGGCCGGGGCGACGTTCTTGCCCGCGGCGGTGACGATGATCTCCTTCTTGCGTCCGGTGATGCGGAGGTAGCCGTCCTTGTCGAGCTCGCCGATGTCACCGGTGTGGAACCAGCCGCCCGTGTCGATCGCCTCGGCGGTGGCCTCGTCGTTGTTCCAGTAGCCCTGGAAGACGTGGCGGCCCTTGACGAGCACCTCGCCGTCGTCGCCGATGCCGATGGTGACGCCGGGGAACGGCTTGCCGACGGTGCCGATCTTGTTGGCCCCCGGCATGTTGACCGAGGACGGCGCGGAGGTCTCGGTGAGGCCCCAGCCCTCCAGGGTCTCGATGCCCACGCCGCGGAAGAAGTGGCCGAGCCGCTCGCCCAGGGCGGAGCCACCGGACACCGCCGTCGTCAGCCTGCCTCCGGTCGCGGTGCGGATCTTGCCGTACACGAGCTTGTTGAACAGGGCGTGCTTGAGCTTGAGGCCCAGTCCCGCGCCGCCTGCGGACTCCGCCCTGCTCCAGGCGACGGCGGTGTCGGCCGCGGCGTGGAAGATCTTCCCCTTGCCCTCGGCGGTCGCCTTCTGCTCGGCGCCGTTGTAGACCTTCTCGAACACGCGGGGCACGCCCAGCAGGAACGTGGGCTTGAAGGCCTGCAGGTCGGGGGCGACGTTCTTCATGTTGGGGGTGTGCGCGAGGATCGTGCCCGTCTCGATCAGCACGATCTCGATGATGCGGGCGAAGACGTGCGCGAGCGGCAGGAAGAGCAGCGCCGCCCTCTCGTCCACGCTGAACAGGCGCTCCAGCGGGCCGTTCGCGACGTTCCTGGCGGTGAACAGCAGGTTGTCGTGGGTCAGGCTGCAGCCCTTGGGCCTGCCGGTGGTGCCCGAGGTGTAGACGATGGTCGCCAGGTCGGCGATACCGCGCCCGGCCCTGCGCTCGGCGAGCGTCTCTTCGGGGACCCCGGCGCCGAGCGCGGTCAGCTCGTCCAGGGCACCGCCCTCGATGCGCCAGACGTCCTTGAGGCCCGGCAGGCCGGACGCGTCCTCGCGGATGGTCGCCTCGTGGGACTCCAGCTCGGCGAACACGGCCTTCGCGCCGCTGTCGGAGATGATCCAGGCGGCCTGGTCGGCCGAGGAGGACTCGTAGATCGGCACGCTGACCGCCCCGGCGGTCCAGATCGCGTAGTCGATCACGGTCCACTCGTAGCGGGTGCGCGACATCAGGGCCACCCGGTCGCCGGGTTCCACCCCCGCCGCGATCAGGCCCTTGGCCACCCCGGCGACCTGGTCGCGGAACTCCCGGGCGGTGACGGCGGTCCAGTCGTCACCGACCTTGCGGCGCAGGGCGACGACGTTGGGCTCCTCCTCGGCACGCCGGAACACCGTGTCGGTGAGGTTGGCGGAGGCGGGGACATCCACCAGCACGGGGACGCTGTACTCGCGCACGGGTCACTCCTGGAGACGCACGATCGATGGGCTGCCTGGAAGTTATCGCGATAAGTTACGCATGGGTAAATTCGTCACCCAGGCGTTATCAAGCGTGTTTTCACCGTAGCAAGTACCGTCACTCCGGGCCGTCGGCCGCGCCGTGTGTCCCCTGTCGTGTCCTTACCTGCGAGGTTCATCACATATGACCGTATTTGTTGGTAGTTAGGATGTCCGGCATGCGGGTTCACGTCGTCAGCGATGTCCACGGGAGAGCCGACGCACTGGCCCGCGCCGGAGACGGCGCCGACGCGCTGATCTGCCTGGGCGACCTGATCCTGTTCGTCGACTACGAGGACCACTCCCAGGGCATCTTCGCCGAGCTCTTCGGGGCCGAGCGGGCGGGGGAGTTCATCGCGCTGCGGACGGCCAAGCGGTTCGACGAGGCACGGGCGATGTCCACCGCGCTGTGGGCCTCGCTGGAGGGCGACCCGCGCGAGCACATCGAGCGCTCCGTCCGGCGGCAGTACGGCGAGATCTTCGCCGCCATGCCGACTCCCGCGTACATCACCTACGGCAACGTGGACCTGCCGCTCTACTGGCCCGAGTACGTCAGGGAGGGCCACCACGTGCTCGACGGCGAGACCGTGGAGATCGGCGGTCTCCGGTTCGGCTTCGTCGGGGGCGGGCTGCGCACCCAGTACCGGACCCCGTACGAGATCGACGACGAGGAGTTCGCCCGCAAGGTCGAGGCCGTCGGCGAGGTCGACGTGCTCTGCTGCCACATCCCTCCCGCGATCCCCGAGCTGCTCTACGACGTGGTCGCCCGGCGCTTCGAGCGGGGCAGCGAGGCCACCCTGGAGGCGATCAGGCGGACCCAGCCGCGCTACGCCCTCTTCGGCCACGTGCACCAGCCCCTCGCCGCCCGCACCCGCGTCGGCAGGACCGAATGCCTCAACGTGGGCCACTTCAGGAACAGAGGCCTCCCCTACGTCCTGGAGTGGTGACCGCGCTCGCTCCGGCCGGGCGGCTCCTCCCTCACCGGCCCCTGGCGGACCCTGGCCCCACTGACCCCACCGGGCCCCGGTGGACCCTGGCCGCCCCCGCCGGAGCGGCGAGCGCGCGGGGTGTCCGCTTCGTGCCGCCGCTTCTTACCACCGCGGTGACCACGCCCGGAGCCGCCGGGCGTACGCGGACGATCGTGAGGCAGTACGGTTGCCCCATGGCTGATCGCACCACCTCCAGCATCACGATCGGCGCGGACCGGTCGACCATCATGACGGTCATCGCCGACTTCCCCTCGTACCCGGAGTGGGCCGGCCAGGTGAAGGCCGCGCGCATCCTCTCCACGGGGGAGGACGGCCGGCCCGCCACGGTCCGGTTCGTTCTCGACGCGGGCGTGATCAGCGACGAATACACCCTCCGCTACACCTGGCACGACGACGAGTCCGTCGACTGGAGCATCGCCGAGGCGGGAAAGATGGTCTCCGGGCTCACCGGGAGTTATCGTCTTGCCGATGCGGGCAGCGGCACCGAGGTGACGTACGAACTCGCCGTCGATCTCAAGGTCCCGATGATCGGCATGATCAAGCGAAAGGCGGAGAAGGTCATCATCGACACCGCCCTGAAGGGGCTGAAGAAGCGCGTCGAGACCCCATGAGGGAGCGGGGCGCGCGGCACGGCGCGGTCGCGGAGCGTGACCTCGCGCCGTCCCGCCGGGAGGTGGCGTGAGCAGGGTCCTGCTCTTCACCGGCAAGGGCGGCGTCGGCAAGACGACCGCCGCCGCCGCCACGGCCACACTCGCCGCCCGGTCCGGCCTCAAGACCCTCGTGGTCTCCACCGACACCGCCCACTCGCTGGCCGACGCCCTCGGCGTGCGGGTCGGGGGTGAGCCCACGGAGATCGCGCCCGGTCTCTCCCTCCACCAGGTCGACACCCAGAGGGCGCTGGAACGCCAGTGGGGCGAGCTGCGCGACTACGCCAGGGGCGTCTTCGCCGAACTCGGCCTCGATGAGGTGACCGCCGAGGAGATCACGGTGCTGCCCGGCGCCGAGGAGGTCATCGCGCTGCTCGAACTGCGCGAGCAGGCGCGCACCGGGCTGTGGGACGTCATCGTCATCGACTGCGCCCCGACCGCCGAGACGCTCCGGCTGCTCGCCCTGCCCGAGGCCCTCGACTGGCACGTGAACCGGCTGCTGCCCATCGGCAGGCGGCTGCTGAGCACCATCTCCCCGCTGGTCCGCCGCCTGGCGCAGGTCAGCGTGCCGGAAGACCACGTGATCGGCGCGGGGGAGCGGCTCCACCGGGGCCTGATGGAGGTGCGCGAGCTGCTCACCGGACCCGGCGCGAGCGTCCGGCTGGTGCTCACCCCCGAGGCCGTCGTGCTCGCCGAGGCCCGGCGCACGCTCACCTCCCTCAGCCTGTACGGCTACCGGGTGGACGCGGTGATCGCCAACCGCGTCTTCCCCTCCGAGGGCGCCGACCCGTGGCGGCAGAGATGGGTGCGTGCCCAGGCCCGCCACCTGGCCGAGGTCGAGGAGTCCTTCGCGCCGCTGCCCGTGCACATCGTGCCCTACCTCGAGGCCGAGCCCGTCGGCATCGACGCCCTCGCCGCCGTCGCCGAGGCCATGTACGGCAAGGACGACCCCTTCGCCCCGCCCTCCGTCGACCCGCCGCTGCGGATCACCGCGGAGGGCGAGCTGATCCTGGCCCTGCCGCTCGCGGACAAGGACGAGGTGGATCTGGCGCGCAAGGGCGACGAGCTGATCGTCAACGCCGGTTCCTACCGCCGTGTCCTGGCACTGCCCGCCGCGCTGGCCCGCAGGTCGGTGCGAGACGCCGCGCTCCGCGACGGGCTTCTCCGGGTACGGTTCGAATCGGGAGGGCCTGATGACCGATAACACGAACGACGCAGAGAAGACCCCGAAGCCGCGCGCGCCGAGGAGGCCGCGGAAGACCGCCGACGCCGTGGCGCCGGCGCCTGAGGCCGGGGGCATCGAGAGCACCAAGGACACCGGGATCGCCGGCGACGCGGGAAACGCGGGAAACGCTGAGGGTGCGGGGAGCACCGGCAAGGCCCAGAAGGGCCGGAGCGCCGGGAAGACGACCCAGAAGGGCCGGCGCGCGTCGCCGGCCGGGAAATCCCCGAAGAGCGGGCGTGCCGGATCGTCCGAGTCCGTCGAGTCCGTCGAGTCCGTGAGGGTCGAGCGGGTCGAGGTCGTCGAGCGGCCGGAGGACGCCGGAGAGCCCGCGCGGGCCGAGCGTGTCGAGAAGGTCGCGCGCCTGGAGGTGGTCGAGGTGGAGGCTGTGGCCGAGGCCGCGCCTTCCGGGCAGACGCCGGATTCCGGGCAGACGCCGGTCACGGGGCGGATCCCGGGTTCCGAGCAGACCCCGGTCACCGAGCAGACCCCGGTCACCGGGCAGACCTCGAGTACCGAGCAGACCCCGGATTCCGGGCAGGCCGAGCGTGACGCGCGCGCCGAGTGGTTCGAGCGCGCCGAGCGGGCCAGGCGCGAGGAGCGGACGACCGGCTGGACCCCGTGGGCCAGGCCCGGTGACCGCGCCGAGCCTTCGGCGAGCGAGAAGGCCGAGCCTTCGGCCGGCGAGAAGAGCGCCGGGGCCGGGGAGCGGACGCGTGACGAGCGGCCCCAGGCCGGCAAGGACCCGCTGGGCAGCGCCGCCGAGGAGGCGTTCAAGCTTTTCGAGACGCTGCAGCAGAAGGCGACCCGGGAACTGCGCAAGAATCTGATCAAGGGAACGATGACCGGTTTGGGCGGCGCGCTCTCCGGTGGCGGGCGAGGAAGAAGAGAGCGGGACGTGTGGGAGGAGGCGGTCTCGGAGCATGAGGAGTACATCTGCCGGGCCTGCCCCGTCTGCCGCGCGATGGCCGCGCAGCGCGAGTCGGGCGGCGGCGCCGTCACCGACCACCTCGTGCAGGCCGGCACCGAGCTGTTCGCCGCCTTCAAGTCGGCCGTCGACGGACTCGGCAGGCCCGCGCCCGCGCAGCGGGAACGCGAGCGCGAGCGAGGAGACACCCCCGTGGAGCACATCGACCTGGGGTGAGCCCAGGGGGAGAGGATGAATGGACAATGGCTCTGACCATCGGTGTGGACATTGGCGGTACGAAGGTCGCCGCGGGAGTCGTCGACGAGGACGGCCAGATCGTCGAGCATCTCTTGCGACCCACCCCGGCGGAGAATCCGGACCAGGTCGCCCACACGATCGGTGACGCGATCCTGGAGCTCTCCAAGGGCAGGGAGATCGAGGCCGTCGGTCTCGGCGCGGCCGGGTTCGTCGACGAGACCAGGTCCATTGTCCGCTTCGCCCCCAACCTCGCCTGGCGCGAGGAGCCACTGCAGAAGAAGGTCTCCGACATGGTCGGCCTTCCCGTCGTGGTGGAGAACGACGCCAACGCGATGGCATGGGGCGAGGCCAGGTTCGGTGCCGGTCGAGGTGAGACCCACCTGGTGTGCGTGACCGTCGGTACCGGCATCGGCGGCGGCATCGTGCTCGACGGCTCTCTTTACCGGGGGCGCTGGGGCATGGGCGCCGAGCTCGGTCACATGCAGGCGGTCCCCGGCGGGCGCCTGTGCGGGTGCGGCAACCTCGGCTGCTGGGAGCAGTACGCCAGCGGGAACGCCCTGGTCAGCGAGGCCAGGAGGATCGCCGAGGCCGAGCCGGACAAGGCCGTCAAGCTCCTGGAGATCGCCGGGGGAACGCCCGACGACATCGAGGGGCAGGAGGTCACCGAGGCCGCCAGGCAGGGCGACCCGGCGGCACTGGCCGCGTTCTCCTCGATGGCCCGCTGGATCGGCCAGGGCCTGGCAGACCTCGCCGCCGTCCTCGACCCGGGGTGCTTCGTCCTCGGCGGCGGCGTCTCGCGTGCCGCCGACCTGTGGATCGACGAGACCCGGGAGTTCTACAACACCCATCTGAGCGGCCGGGGACACCGCCCGCTGGCCGACATCCGCTGCGCCGAGCTCGGCGCCTCGGCGGGTCTGGTGGGTGCCGCGGATCTGGCCCGCAGGCGCTGACCGCCTCCGGCGCGTACGGCCGCCCGCATGCCGATCGGGGCGGGCGGCTGGTACGTCCGGCGGCGCGCGGTTATCCTCGCGGCACGCGTCGCGAAGTGAGGTGGCCGTGGTGCTCAGGATCGCCAGCTACAACGTGCGCTCCATGAGGGACGACGTCCCGGCGCTGGAGCGGGTGGTCGCCGCGCTCCGCGCCGACGTGCTCTGCGTGCAGGAGGCGCCCCGGTTCCTGTGCTGGCGCCGCAGGCGAAGGCGCCTGGCCGCCTTCGGCGGGCTGGCCGTGGCCGCGGGCCGCCGCAGGGGCGGGGTCGCCGTGCTGACCGGCCCCGGGGTGCGGCTGCTGCACGGGGAGGGCCGGCTCCTGAAGTCCTTCTTTCCCCTGGAGCGGCGCGCCATCGCGATCGCCGTGGTGGAGTCGGGAGGACGGCGGGTCGCCGTCGGCTCCATCCACCTGGATCTCGACGAGACCGCCCGGCACCGCCACGCGGACGAGGCGGTGAGGGTCCTGCGGGAGGTGGCCGACCGGTTCGGCGCGCTGCCGGTGCTGGCGGGAGACATCAACGAGCAGTCCGACCAGCCGAGCTGGCGGTATCTCGCCGAGCGGCTGACCGACTGCTACCCGGTCTCGCCGCGCGGCGACGGTTTCACCTTCCCCGCGAGGGGTCCGCACAAGAGGATCGACGCGATCTTCGCGATGGACGGCCTCTCCGTGGTCTCCTGCGGCGGGGTCGACGCCGACCCCGCCGACCTGGTGGCCGCCACCGACCACCTGCCGGTGGTCGCCGAGCTGGACCACCGGCGTTTTGGCGACGAAGGGTAGGGCGTCTTTCCAGATCGCGCCCGGCAAGTGGGGAGACCGGCATGCGGGGAGCGGGTGAGCCCCGTACCATTTGAAACATGACCCGTCGCCTTCCGCGGCGTGCGCTGGTTCTCTGCGCGGGAGGCCTGCTCCTGCTGTCCTCGCATCCGTTCCCAGCCCACGCCGATCCCGTCAGCCCGCCCGCGGCCGAGGCATGGCAGGCTCCGGTCAGCGCGGGCCTGAGCAGTGACGGGTCGTTGTCCGACGTGGCGGGGGTCTCGGCCACGAGCGTGTGGGCGGTCGGCCAGCAGAGCGTCTGGGACGTCTGGCAGAGCCGCGGCGCGATCACCCACTGGGACGGCACCTCCTGGAACGAGGTCGGCATCCGCAACGACCCGACCGGTGCCGGGCCGCTGCGTTCCGTCGCGGCGGCCTCGGCGACCGAGCTGTGGGCCGTCGGCGAGGGGCACGACGGCCTCCCCTACCTGGCGAGGGGAGACGGGGCGTCCTTCGACAGGATCATCGTCGACAGGCTGCACTCGGGCGACTGGCTGGGCGGGGTCGCGGCCGTTCCCGGCAGGGTGGTCGCCGTCGGGCGCCGCGACAAGCTGCCCATGGTCGTGACCGGCACCGGCTCGAAGTGGAGGCTCACCCAGCTCCCCGACAGGGGAGCGCTGTACGGGGTGGCGCTGTCGGGCAAGAGCGACGGCTGGGCGGTGGGCGACAGCAAGGGCAAGCCCTTGATCATGAAGCAGTCCGGCGGGCGCTGGAAGACCTTCAAGGCCCCGGATATTCCGGGCGGCTATCTGCGTGACGTCCACCTCGACGGGCCCAAGCGGGCCCTCGCCGTCGGCGGCGTCTACCGGGAGAGTGGCGGGATCGTCCCGCTGGTCCTGTCGTGGAACGGCAAGAAGTGGTCCCGGGTGTCCCTCCCCGACGGTGACGTCCGCCTGTACGGGGTGACGGGCGACCGCAAGGGCCACTTCTGGATCTCCGGGGTCGACCTGGAGCGGCCCGGCGAGGCCTTCCTGCTCCGATACGACGGGCACACGGTCAAGGCGCTGCGCGGTCCGGAGACCGCGGCCCCCCGGACGGTGCGGCTCCAGTCGGTGGCCTACCTGCCGGGAACCGGCACCGTGTGGACCGTCGGCCACGTGGTCGACGCCTCCGGCGAGTACACCGACGTGATCGAGCGCTTCGGCACCCCGGAGCGCGCCAAGCCGTAGCCGCGAAACGGCCGTGTCCGGCGGCCGGTGACGACCCGCTCGGACGAGCGCGGCCGATGCCGCGCCGGGATGACCGAGGTCACCCCACCCGGATGGGACGATCCGCCCGGGTGGGACGACCGCGGGCGGACGGCCCGTTCAGATGACCGCGCCGTCGTCCCAGCCGGAGTCGTTGGGCGGGCCGTCGCCCATGCGGACCACCAGCGCCACGAAACCGCCGATGAACGCGGCGACCGCGGTGAAGAGCATCCATCCCTGCAGGTTCCAGTTGAGCGCGGCGCTCAGCAGCAGGTAGGCGGGGCCGCCGAACAGCGCCAGCCATGCGATCTTGGTGGTGGCGTCGGTCTTGGGCAGGGGAGGGGGCGGCGGAGGTACGTAGTGCCCCTCTTCGTCCTCGCCGTCGGGCTGTTCCGTGCCGGATTCGGCCTCGTCGGCGGGGTCGTCCTCACGCAGGAGGTCTTCCTCGTCCGACTGCTTGATCACCCGTCGCGGAGGCTCGGCCGGAAGGTTCTCACTGTCCGGCCACGGCTGATCTGCCGAGTCGCGCTCGGCGGTGTCGTTGAAGGACGCGACGATCTGACGCCAGACCTCGTCCTCATCGCTTTGAGGTGTCACCTAGTTGGGCCCGTTGTTCATCGGCCGATCACTTTCTCCCGGAGACCGCGCATCCCCCGCTCGCGATCAGTCTCTCTGCAAGGGTACAGACGCGTTCGAGATGATGAACTCCAGGCTCCCCGCAAAGATCCGATCAGCATCGTTGTCAAGTGTCGCGACGTGGTAGCTGTCGGCGAGCTCCACCACATTCAGATTCCCCCCGGTCAGCCTCTCACGCAGAATACGCACACTCACCGGTTTCACAACATGATCCTGCGGGCTATGAAAAACCAGGACGGGCTGGGTGATCTTACCCAGCTCCGATTGGGTCAGCGACCACAGCCGCAGGAGGGTGGCCGCGGCCTTGACCGGCGTACGCGTGTAGCCGAGCTCGGTCGCCCCCGCCTTCTTGATGTCCCCGGCCACGCCGGGCACCGACGCGACCACGAACTTGAGCAGGGGTGCCAGCTTGAGCAGCGGCACGTCGTTGACGATCGACGGGTTGACGACCACGACCCCCCTGATCCCGTCGCCGTGCACCTCGGCCAGCCGCAGCGCCATGCACCCGCCGAGTGACAGGCCCATGACGAAGACCTCGGCACAGGCGCCGCGCAGGTCGGCCAACGCCTTGTCCAGCTCGGCGTACCAGTCTTCCCAGCGGGTGCGGGCCATCTCCTGCCAGGTGGTGCCGTGGCCGGGCAGCCTCGGCAGCGCCACCGTCATGCCCGCCGCCGCCAGGTATTCGGCCCAGGGGCGCAACGACTGCGGCGATCCGGTGAATCCGTGGCAGAGCAGGACACCGACCTGTCCCCCCGCATGGTGGTACGCCTCCGCACCGGGCATGACTGGCATCGCGGCTCCTAGTAAGGTTCGCCTGATCGTCGCACGACTGGGACGTGTTTTGCGAGAGGTCGATTTGGGTGGTTCGGTGGGGTAGGTGGCCGGGATCGGAAGTGGGAGGATAACTCCACGTCCCCGCCTGTCAACCAAAGGAGCATCGAGTGTTCTACTGGGTGGTGAAGGCCATCCTCTCGCCCCTACTCCATCTGATTTTCCGCCCCTGGGTGGAGGGCGTGGGGAACGTGCCGAAGCAAGGGCCTGTCATCCTGGCCGGAAACCACCTGTCGTTCGCCGACCACTTCTTCGGGGCGCTCTTCCTGCGGCGAAAGGTGATCTCTCTCGGCAAGTCCGACTATTTCACCGGCCGCGGTCTCAAGGGGATGATGAGCAAGGCCTTCTTCAGCGGCGTCGGCACCGTCCCCATCGACCGCTCCGGAGGCAAGGCCAGCGAGGCGGCGCTGCGCACCGGCAAGCGCATCCTCGAAGGGGGGCACGTGCTTGCCATCTACCCGGAGGGGACCCGCTCCCACGACGGCCGCCTCTACAAGGGCAAGACCGGGGTGGCCCGCCTGGCGCTGGAGTCGCGCGTGCCGGTCATTCCGTGGGCGATGGTCAACACCTTCGAGATGATGCCCCCGGGCAGCCTTCTCCCCAAGCTGGGCATCCGCCCGGGGGTGAAGTTCGGCAAGCCGCTCGACTTCACCCGCTACTACGGGATGGAGGAGGACCGCCTCGTCCTGCGCGCCGTCACCGACGAGATCATGTACGCGCTGATGGAGCTCTCGGGCCAGGAGTACGTCGACAAATACGCCGCGAGCGCCAAGGTCGAGGCCGCCCGAGCCGCCAAGGAGGCGAAGGAGGCCGCCAGGCAGGCCGCCAAGGAGTCGCGCAGGCGTCCCTGACCGGGGCGAGCGGGATCAGGAGGTCGACTCCCTGATCGGGGGCGCGAGCGGGATCAGAGAGTCGACTCGCGGACGACCAGCTCGGGCTGGAACATGATCTGCTGGTGGGCGTGGGAGTCGGGATTGTCGCACTCGTCCAGCAGCAGCTCGGTGGCGACCCGGCCGAGCCGGTGGGTCGGCTGCCGGATGGAGCTGAGCGAGACCGCCGACGCCGAGGCGAAGTCGATGTCGTCGTAGCCGATGAGGGAGATGTCCTGGGGGACCCGCACGCCGGCCTGCAGCAGCCCGCGCAGCATGCCCAGGGCCAGCAGGTCGTTCGCGCAGAACACGGCGTCGGGCAGCCGCCCCTCGGCGATCATCTTCTCCGCGGCCTGCTGCCCCGACCTGGCGTTCATCGCGCTCATCGCGATCTCCTCCAGCGTCTCCCGGGGGTCGCGGCCCGCCGCGGCCAGCGCCCGCTCCGCGCCGATCAGGCGGTCGGCGCACTGGCGGATGGTGAGGGGGCCGGTGACGTAGGCGATCCGCTCGGCCCCGGAGGACAGCAGGTGGGAGACCGCCAGCGAGCCGCCGGTGATGTCGTTGACCGCCACCGAGCACTGGTCGGCGCGTTCGGCGGGGTGGTCCACCAGCACCACGCTGATGCCGCGCTCCTTGAGCTGGTCGAGCTTGGCCAGGTTCGCCCCGGCGGGCGTGATGAGCACCCCGCGGACGCGCTGCTCGGCGAAGACCAGGAGGTTGCGCTCCTCCTTGAGCCGGTCGCCCGAGGAGTTGCCCAGTATCACCGCGTACCCGCGCTCGCTGGCCACCTCCTCGACCCCCGCCGCCACGTCGGTGAAGAAGGGGTTGCCGATGTCGATAACAGACAGGCCGACGGTGCGGCTGTGCCCGGCCCGCAGGCTGGAGGCGGAGCCGTGCCGGACGAATCCCAGGTCGCGGATGGCCTCCTCGACCCGGACGCGGGTGGTCTCGGCGACCTTCTCCGGGCGGTTGAGCACGTTGGACACCGTTCCGGGGGACACCCCGGCCCGTGTCGCGACTTCCTTTATGCTCACCGAGCTCATGTGCATTGATTAAAACGTAACAACCGTTGCTTCGCCAGTCAGTGTCGGTATTTTCGGCCCCCCTGACGGCTTTCGGCCTGCGATCCGACGAGATGGCGTTGACAGTGTCGTGCGCGTCACATAGCTTTTTCACCGTCTTTAAAACGTTTTTAAGAAGATCCCTTCCCGTCGCGCACCCGGGTCTCCCACCAAGGCCCCGCCGGGTGTCCGCGGGAGGCGATCAGGTGAACGAGCGAGCGGAGAGGTGCCATGACGTCGCCGGTTGAGGAACTGCTGCAGCGGTCGCACGCGCTGGGGGCCGACCCGCGGAACACGAACTTCGCGGGGGGCAACACCTCGGCCAAGGGGACGGCGACCGACCCCGTGACCGGGTCCTCGGCCGAGGTGATGTGGGTCAAGGGGTCCGGGGGCGATCTGGGCACCCTGGCCGAGCGCGGCCTGGCGGTGCTGCGGCTGGACCGGCTGCGGGCGCTGACGGGGGTGTACCCCGGGGTCGAGCGCGAGGACGAGATGGTCGCGGCGTTCGACTTCTGCGCCTTCGGCACGGGCGGCGCCGCGCCGTCGATCGACACCGCCATGCACGGCCTGGTGGACGCGGCGCACGTCGACCACCTGCACCCCGACGCGGGGATCGCGATCGCCACCGCCGCGGACGGCGAGGCGCTGACGGAGCGGATCTTCGGGGACCGCGTGGTCTGGGTGCCCTGGCGCCGGCCCGGCTTCCAGCTGGGGCTGGACATCGCGGCGATCAAGGCCGGAAACCCGCGGGCGATCGGGTGCGTCCTCGGCGGGCACGGCATCACCGCCTGGGGCGACACCTCGGCCGCGTGCGAGGCCAACTCGCTGGAGATCATCCGCACCGCGGAGGCGTACATCGCCGAGCACGGGCGGGCGGAGCCGTTCGGGCCGGTGCTCGCCGGGTACGAGCCGCTGGACGAGGCGGCGCGGCTGGAACGGGCGGCGGCGCTGCTCCCCACGGTGCGGGGCCTGGCCTCCACCGACGCCCCGCAGGTCGGCCACTACACCGCCACCGACGAGGTGCTTGACTTCCTGTCGCGCGAGCGCCACCCCGAGCTGGCGGCGCTGGGCACCTCGTGTCCCGACCACTTCCTGCGGACCAAGGTGGCCCCGCTGGTGGTGGACCTGCCCGCCGGCGCGCCGATCGAGGACGTGATCGCCCGGCTGCGGGAACTGCACGCCGACTACCGCGAGCGGTACGCGGCCTACTACCGGCGGCACGCGGTGGAGGGCTCACCCGCGATGCGGGGGGCCGACCCGGCGATCGTGCTGGTGCCGGGGGTGGGCATGTTCTCCTTCGGCAGGGACAAGCAGACCGCGCGGGTGGCCGGGGAGTTCTACGTCAACGCGATCAACGTGATGCGCGGCGCCGAGGCGATCTCCTCGTACGCGCCGATCGAGGAGAGCGAGAAGTTCCGGATCGAGTACTGGGATCTGGAGGAGGCCAAGCTGCGCCGGATGCCGCCCGCGCGCCCGCTGGCGACGCGGGTGGCGGTGGTGACCGGCGGCGGCTCGGGCATCGGGGCGGCGACCGCGCGCAGGCTGGCCGCCGAGGGGGCGTGCGTGGTGGTGGCCGACCGCGACCTCGGCGCCGCGAGCAAGGTGGCCGCCGAGCTGGGCGAGGGGGCGTACCGGCCCCAGGACGTCGCGGTCGCGGTGGAGGCGGACGTCACCGACGAGGCACAGGTGACCGCCGCGATCCGCGCGGCGGTGCTGGCGTTCGGCGGGGTGGACCTGGTGGTCAACAACGCGGGCCTGTCGCTGTCGCGCTCGCTGCTGGAGACCAGCGTGGCCGACTGGGACCTGCAGCACGACGTGATGGCCCGCGGGTCGTTCCTGGTCTCGAGGGAGAGCGCCCGGGTGATGATCGCCCAGGGGATGGGCGGGGAGATCGTGTACATCTCCTCCAAGAACGCGGTGTTCGCCGGCCCGAACAACGTGGCCTACGGGGCCGCCAAGGCCGATCAGGCCCACCAGGTGCGACTGCTGGCGGCCGAGCTCGGCGGGTACGGCATCCGGGTCAACGGGGTCAACCCCGACGGGGTGGTGCGCGGGTCCGGCATCTTCGCCTCCGGATGGGGGGCCAACCGGGCGGCGGTGTACGGGGTGGAGGAGGAGAAGCTGGGCGAGTTCTACGCGCAGCGCACCCTGCTCAAGCGCGAGGTGCTGCCCGAGCACGTCGCGGGGGCGGTCTTCCAGCTGACCCAGCTCACCCAGACCACGGGGCTGCACATCCCGGTCGACGCGGGCGTCGCGGCGGCCTTCCTGCGCTGAACCCGTCCCCGGTTCCCTCTGTCCCGCTCCTGTGGGACAGAGGGAATCGGGGACGTTCCTGATTCCTGCTTTCCGCTTTCTGAGAGGGGTTCGCATGCAGTCGGCACCGGGGACCGGGCGGTCCACGCAGGCCGGTCAGGCCGGTCGGGTCGGCCGGTACGCCGCGGTCGACCTCGGCGCGTCCAGCGGCCGGGTGGTCGTCGCCGAGATCGGGCCGGACACCCTGGAACTGCGCGAGGTGCATCGTTTCGCGAACATGCCCGTCCGGGCCGGCGGCACGCTGTACTGGGACATCCTGCGGATCTACCGGGGCGTGCTGGACGGCCTGCGCGCGGCGGGCCCCGTCGACGGCATCGGGATCGACTCCTGGGCCGTCGACTACGGGCTCCTGGACGACAGGGGGGCGCTGCTCGGCAACCCCGTCCACTACCGCGACGCCCGCACCGAGAAGGCGGCCAGCGAGGTCCCCTTCGAGGAGCTGTACGCCCGCACGGGCATCGCCCGCCAGCCGTTCAACACCATCCACCAGCTCGCCGCCGAGCCCCGGCTGGCCTCGGCCTCGACGCTGCTGCTCATTCCCGACCTGATCGCGTACTGGCTGACCGGAGAGGTCGGCGCGGAGCTGACCAACGCCTCCACCACCCAGCTGCTCGACGCCAGGACCCGCCGGTGGGACGCCGTGCTGGCGGGCGGCCTCGGCCCCGCGGCCGGAGTCCTTCCGCCGATCCGGCGTCCCGGCGAGGTGATCGGCCCGCTGGTGCCGGAGGTCGCGGGCGAGATCGGGCTCTCCCCGGACACCCGGGTCATCGCGGTCGGTTCCCACGACACCGCCTCCGCGGTGGCGGCGGTCCCCGCGGGGAGCGAGAGGTTCGCCTACATCTCCTGCGGTACCTGGTCGCTGGTCGGCGTCGAGCTGGACCAGCCCATGATCAGCGAGGAGGGGCGGCGGGCCAACTTCACCAACGAGGCGGGCATCGACGGCACCGTGCGCTACCTCCGCAACGTCACCGGGCTGTGGCTCCTGCAGGAGTGCATCCGCACCTGGGAGTCGGAGGTCGCTCCGGCGGAGGTCCCGCCGGGCGCGGAGCCGTCCGCCGGATTGTTCACCGTGGCGTCCGGCGGGGCGCTCGAGGGGGCGTCCGCCGTGGCGTCCGGCGGGTCGCTTGAGGAGGTGTCCGCTGTGGTGTCCAGCGGGTCGCCTGAAGGGGTGTCCGCCGGATCGCCTGACGGGTCACTCGAAGGGCCGCCCGCCGAGGTGGCGGGAGGGCGGGTCGATCTGGAGGCGCTGCTCCGCGAGGCCGAACGGGAGGCGCCGTTCCGGTCGGTCGTGGACGCCGACGACCCGATCTTCCACACGCCCGGCGACATGCCCGGACGCATCGCCGACTTCTGCCGCCGTACCGGCCGCCCCGTGCCGGAGACCCGGGCCCAGATCGTCCGCTGCGTGATCGACTCCTTGGCGCTGGCTCACCGGGCGGCGATCGAGGACGCCCGGCGGCTCACCGGGCAGGCGGTGGACACCATCCACATCGTCGGAGGAGGCTCGCGCAACGCGCTGCTCTGCCGGCTCACCGCCGACGCCTGCGGCCTTCCCGTGGTCGCGGGGCCCGTCGAGGCCACCTCGATCGGCAACGTCCTGGTCCAGGCCAGAGCCGACGGGGTCGTCTCCGGCGGCCTCGCCGACCTGCGTGCCCTGGTCCGGCGTACCCAGCACCTGGAGCGCTACGAACCCCGCCCCGATGCCGGGATCCCGCCCGCGAAGGCGCCCGTCAGGCCTGTTTCCGCCGAGGGGTGAGCGTCGCCCGGCCTGTTTCCGCCGGAGGGTGAGCGTCGGTCGGCCCGTTCCGAGCGTCGCCCTGCCTGTTTCGAACGTTGCCCTGCCTGTTCCGAGCGTCGCCCGGCCTGTTTCGCCGGAGGGTGAGCGGGTGTCCGCCGCGGGATCCCCAAAGGTGTGCGGCCGGGGATCCCGCGTCCGCGTCCGTGTTCGCGGGCGCGGGACGCGCGGCGGCCGGGCGGCCGGTCAGTGTCTTACGGGGTGCCCGACCCCGTGAGGTGGGCGCGGATCTGGCGGATGTGCTCCGGGGTGGTACGGCAGCAGCCGCCGACGAAGGCGGAGCCCGCGGCGGTCCACCCGGCCGCGGCCTCTCCGAACTCCACCGGGTCGGCCAGCCCGAGCCAGCGCCGGTTCGCGGAGTCCCAGACCTCGCCGGAGTTGGGGTAGACCATGGTGGGCTTGCCCTTGATCTGCGAGATCAGGCTGAGCACGTGGCGCGGTGCCGTGCAGTTGACGCCGATCGCGATCACCTGGGGGTTTCCGACGAACAGGCCCGCCGCCATCTTGAGCGGGGTGCCGTCGTTGATGTGCTCGCCGTCGCGGCAGGAGAAGCTCACCCACGCCCGCATTCCCGGCGTCTCGGCGAGCAGCCGCCGCAGCGCCCTGGCCTCGGTGTAGGACGGGATGGTCTCGCAGGCCATCAGGTCGGCCTCGCTGTCGGCCAGGATGTGCCAGCGGTCGCGGTGCCAGTCGGTCAGGCCGTCCTCGTCGAGGTCGTAGTCGCCGGTGTACTCGGCGCCGTTGGCCAGGTAGGCGCCGTACGGGCCGACGCTGGCGGCCACGGTGCCCGAGCCGTGGGCGTCCCTGGCCTGGGCGGCCAGGTGCACGGAGAGCAGGATGAGGTCCTCGGCCTCGGTGGCGCTCAGTCCCCGCCGTACGAACGCGGGAATGCTCGCCTGGTAACTCGCCGTTATCGCCACCTCGGCCCCCGCGGCGAAGTAGTCGAGATGCGCCTGCCGGATCACTGCGGGGTTCTCCAACAGGAGTTTCGCCGACCAGAGATCGTCTCGCAGGTCCGCGCCCAGCTCCTCCAAATGAGTGGCCAGGCCGCCGTCCAGAATCACCATTCCGCTACTTTATGTGGAGCGGCCGGGGTTGGAACCCCGCTCTTTCCGCCCTCGCGCTGTCCCATATCGGTCTTGTGGGCATCTTCGCCACATGCGGTGGCCCGCGCCCGTGCGAGGGCCGCACCCGGGGAGGGCCGCCGAGCCGACGACCGCCTCTCCGTGCCGCCGTGCGGGGGACCTCCGCCGCGCTCTCGTGAAACGGCTGGAACACGTCCGCCGGGTCCGGGAGGCCCGCTCGAAGCGTGATCTTCGCGGGTGTCCGCATCCGGAGGTGGTCTCGTGACCGTTCGAACGGTCACGAGACCACCTCCCGGCCCCTCAGGTCGCCACGACGTCCCGTGGTGTTTCCAGGGGCGGGATCGGGGAGGTCACCGCTTCCAGAACGGGCGTCGCCTGGCGGGGCCCGCCAGGGACTCCAGGACCTCCTCGGCGCGCCGCCACAGGACGTCCACGTCCCCACCGGCCTGCAGCTCCTCGGCCAGGGCCGCCAGCTCCGCGTGGCCGCCGAGGTAGACGGCCAGGGCCGCGAGGCGGCTGCCCAGGTCCTCCAGCAGGCGCAGCCGTTCGGCGGCGGGCAGGGAGGCCGCGGCGCGCAGCCGCTTCAGCTCCTCGGCGAGCTGCTCCCTCGGCGGGTCCTGCGGGTCGGCCGGGGACCTGCCCTGCCTCGGGGGAGCCCCGGCCGGCGCGGGCCGCAGCATCCGGGCGCGGTCGTCGAAGCCTCCGGCCGCCGCGTCCTGCGGCAGGCCGCCGCCGAGCGGGCTCGCCGCGAACTTCGGCGCGGCGCCGGGAGGGGCCATCCCGGGCGGTCCCATCGGCGGAGGGCTCGGGGCCGCCGCGTTCTCGAAGGCCATCGAGGTCATCATCATCGGAGCGGCGATGATCGGGCTCTCCCAGCCGCTGGGCAGCTCCACCGGCTGGATCACCCGGTGCCCCGGACCACCCTCGGCGACCACCTGCGTGTCGACCGCGACGAAGGCGGTGAACCGGCAGAGCACTCCGTATCTGAGCGAGGTCTCGACGATCTCGGCCTCCAGCGACCGGTCACCGGCCGCGTAGCGGTCCTCCAGGGCCCGCAGCCGCGCCCGCGCCCAGATCGCCCGTACGGCCGGATTGTCCACCACCGACGCGGTGACCCTCCGCTCCCACGGCGAGCCGTCGGCGCCCAGGCCCCGTACGGTCAGCGCTCCGGCGGCCGTGCCGCGGTAGCGGCCGAGCACGGTGAGCGGGACGCCCGAGTAGATCGAGCCGACGTGGCTGACCGTCTCGGTGACCAGGTCGAGCCCGTCGGCCTTGAGGGACAGGTCGGTGACCAGGGGGGCGCCGATCCGGCGGTGGATGTGCTCCATCGCCTCGTCCAGCCGGTCCTCGGACTCGACCAGCTCGCACCTGCCCCCTCCCACCGCGGCCAGCCTGCCCAGGAAACCGGCGTTGACCGCCCTGTCGATGCCGACCGTGTGCACCCGCACCCCGGCCAGCCGGGCGCCGGTCCGCTCCAGGATCTGGTCCTCGTTGCCGACCTGCCCGTCGGTGACGAGCACCAGCACCCGGTCCCGGGTGGAGTCGGTGAGCAGTGCGGCGGCCTGCTCCAGCGGGGACAGCATCTCGGTGCCGCCGCGCGCCTCCAGCCTGGCCAGGTGCTCCACGGCCCGGTAGCGGTTGCGGTCGGACGCCTCGGACAGCCCCTCGCCGAGGCCCTCCGGGTACTCCACGACGGTGTCGAAGGAGAGCACCGCGAAACGGTCACCGGAGGTGAGCGTGTCGACGATGCGCGCGGCGGCGCGCCGGGCGGCCACCATCTTCCAGCCGGTCATGCTGCCCGAGCGGTCGAGGACCAGCACCACGTCCTTGGCCCGGCCCCCGGCGGGCGCCGGTTCGGGGACGACGGTCAGCGTGAACGTGCCCTCGCCGTTCTCGTCGTCGTTGTCGGGGGCCAGCGCGAGGGAGGTGGAGGCGTCGAAGGCCAGGCGCAGGATGAAGTCGCGATCCAGCCGCTCACCCGGCTGGAGGCGGATCGTGGTGCCCTCCTCCTGGACCACGTGCAGGCTGGAACGGACCTCGCGCAGCTCCAGGCCGGCCGGGTCGACGGAGACGGCCAGTGACAGGCGGACCGGGTTGGGGAAGCCGGGCAGCAGCACCGGCGGGGTGATCCGGGAGGCGTCGGGGACCGCGTCGGTGTCCGGAGCCCACCCGTCGCCCGCCCGCTCGCCGTCCAGCGGGGTGCCCGGGATGTAGCGGGGGGCGACGACCAGGGGGAAGCGGAAGGTGGCCGCGCCGTCCTCGTACGGGAGCGGCTGGTTCAGCGTGAGGTGCACGGTGACCCGCTCGCCCGGCACGATGTTGCCGACCCTCATGGTGAAGACGTCCGGCCGGTCCTCCTCGGCGATCGCGGCCCGCTTGCCCTGGGAGATCGCCTGGTCGTAGTCGGCCCTGGCCTGGCCGCGCTCCTTGAGCACGCCCTCGATGACCCGGCCGTCGGCCTCCATCCTGAAGGCGGTCACGGCGGCCCGGTCGGGCAGCGGGAAGACGTAGGTCGCCTCAAGCGCCACGTCGTGCGGGTTGCGGAAGCCCTGGACCACCTCGACCCCGGCGCTCAGGCCGGACACGGCGGCGGTGACGTCCACACTCTCCAGCGGCAGGTTGCCGCGCTCGGTGGTGAGGGCCCCCAGCCCGGCGTCGGGGACGGGCAGGCACTCCTCCGGCAGCAGTGTTGTGATCGAGGTGCTCATGCGTGGATTCCTTCCGGAGGTATGAAGCCGCGTTCGCGGAGGAGTGAAAGGAGCCCCTCCGAGGCGGCGGCGATCTCGGCGAGGTCGCCGGGGGAGGGGGCGTGTCCGCCCGTGTCGAGCATCAGTGTCACGCCGCTCGCCAGCCGTACGCCGTGGACGATCACGGCCTCCGGGGCGGGCGGGGTCGCCGGGGCGGGGGGCCGGGGCTCGGCGGCCGGTGTGGGAGGTGGTGACCGTGTGGCGGCCGGTCGAGGGGGCGGTAACGGGTGTGCGGCCGGGTCCACCGGGTCCACGGGTTTCGCCGGGTTCGACGGTTGCGTTGGTTTCGCCAGCTCTGCGGGGGAGGGTGGTCCGGCCCAGAAGCGTGGGCGGGCCGTCCCGGGAGAGCCGGTCTGGGCGGGAGGGGCGGGCGAGGGCTTCGGCGCGTGCTCAGGTAGGTGCTCGGGCGGGTGCGCCGGCGTGTGCTCCGGGAGGCGGGCGATCGACTCCAGGGTCTGGTCGGTGGCCCCGGCCAGCTCGATCTGGATCTCGGCGATGGTCCGGCCGTCGGACTGGCGTCGCTTGACGGCGACGATCTGGAGGAGGTGACGCCTGCCGTACATGGCGACGCGGCCTCGGCGGGCCGACGGGGGGTCGAGGAGGCCGATCGTCGAATACCAGCGGATGAGGCGCTCGTTGGGCATGTCCCTGACCCGCCCGTTGAGCTGGGCGGTGGGGGTCAGCGCCGCGGATGCCCGCTCAGCCAGTTCACCGATGGTCCATTCCATGCTTCGATAGTGACACTGTAATCATGACAGTGTCAACATGATTGCCGGAATAGGAGGGCGTGGAGGTGGGTACGGACATTCCGTAGCAAAGGGGAAACTAAGCTCGAAACAGGGGGAAGATTCCATGTCCGCGATCACCAGTCCACTCAAGGCAGAAGACAAGAAGGTCGTCGGCAACGTGCTCCAGGGCGCGCTCGTCGATCTGCTCGACCTGTCGCTCCTGACCAAGCAGGCCCACTGGAACGTGATCGGCCACAATTTCCGGTCGCTGCACCTGCAGCTCGACAAGATCGTCTCGTCGGCCAGGAAGCACGCGGACACCGTCGCCGAGCGCGCGGTGGCCCTCGGGTGCAACCCCGACGGCCGGGCCTCCACGCTCGCGAGCGCCAGCGAGGTGCCGCAGCTGGAGTCGGGCTACATCAACGACGGCAAGGTCGTAGCCGCCATGACGGACATTCTCGGGTCCATCGTGCGCCGGATGCGTGAGCGCATCGAAGCCACCGAGAAGCCCGACCTGGTCACCCAGGACCTCCTCATCGAGATCACGCAGGACCTGGAGAAGCACCACTGGATGATCGAGGCCCAGCGCTAGATCGTCTTTCGAGGCGCCCCGGCTGTGAGGGCCGGGGCGCCTTTCGCGTTCCCAGCCGTCTCGGGGTTTCGAGGAGGCGTGGGGGGGTGATCGCGTCGCCCATAGACGCTACGAGGGGTACTTTTCCGTGTCGCCGCTCCCGAGCCAGACAAGGTCGGAGTGAAGCCGCCGCGCGGCGCTGTACGCGCTCGTCCACCGGCCGAATCCGTTGCCGTTCGCCCCGACGGTCGCCGCCGTCCCGCCCGGCAGTGTCAGCCCGTAGGCCACCACCTCCGTGACGCTCTCCCCGTCCTCTTCGCCCTCGTCATCCTCGTAGAACTCCTGGACTAGGGCGAACATCCGCGGAAGGTCGCCCGTCAGCGTGTGCGCACATTCCGAATCCGTGCTTTGCGGGCAACGTTCGTCGAAGTCCGGGGCATGGCAGGCGGATGGCTGGCCAGAACCAGCGTGATGCTCCATGTCGAGTACTCCCTTCCGGTGCTGAACCTGAGTGGAGATCTGGTAGACGGCAGCGCCCCGATTTCCCTGCGTTTTCGGATAAATACCGAGCGTGACCGTCAATACTTCGGTAGCGTGACAGCGAATTCAGGATGACGCAAGCTTGCTTGATGAGGTTGTTGGTGTTGCCCTGATTTGTCTAGTACCGGCTAGCGGCACAAGCGACGTGAACTCGAAGGAGACGGCGATGGGCGCGAAGCGAGGACCAACGCTGCGGGCGCAGTGGCTCGGCAAACACCTGAGGGATTTCCGTGAGTCGGCCAAGTTGACACTCAAACAGGCAGGCGACTACCTGCAGCGTGACGCCGGAACAATCAGCCGGTTGGAGTCCGGCGTCATCCCAGCGAGGGTGTCCGATGTGCTGGCACTCCTCAATTTGTACGGCGTCGGTGACCAGAAGGTCCGCGACGGGTTGGAGCAGATCAGTCGTGACATCTGGCGCAAGGGCTGGTGGGACGGTTATGCCACTGATTCGCTTGGTGGGCTGTTTGACCATGCATGGCTCGAAACCCGTACAGCGGGAATTCGCTCCTATGGGGCGATGGTTGTCCCCGGGCTCCTCCAAACTCGTGACTACGCCCAGGCAGTCATCGCGGCGGGCGACGCGGACGCTCCCGGCGAGCAGGTCGAGCGTTGGGTGCAGTTCCGAATGGATCGGCAGCGTGTGCTCGACGCCGAGTCGACTCCGAACCTAGAGATCATTCTCGATGAGGCCGTACTGCATCGCATGATCGGTGGCCCGCAGGTGATGCGCGGCCAATTGGAGCACCTATCCCAGGCCATGAACAGGCCGAATGTGACCGTCCGGGTCCTGCCGTTCACTGCTGGGGCGCACGCCAGCCCAGAGGGATCTTTCATAATCTTCGATATGCCGGAGCCCTACTCCGACGTGGCCTGTGTGGAGACCCGAGGAGGCGCTGTCTACACCGAGGCAGAGGGCGCCGAAAACTTTGCGCGAGCGTACGATTCCCTACGTAGCGTCGCGCTCACCCGGGATGAGTCTGCGGCCGTCATCCGAGGCGCTGTCGACCGTCTCAGACGAGCGAGAGGGAGGAGCATGTGATGATCAGTCCTGAGGAGCTGGCGGGCGTGGCTTGGCACATCAGCACCCGGAGCCCCGACGGTGGCGGTCAGTGCGTCGAGGCCGGTCCGCTGGCCGACGGCAGCGGGCGTGTCGCCGTACGGCACAGCCGTCGCCCCGACGCCGAGGTGATCGTCTACACCCGGGCCGAGTGGGAGGCCTTCGTCGGCGGAGTCAAGGACGGCGAGTTCGACTTCCCCGCCCGCTGACCGTACCGGCCGCCGAATGGTGTGGCCGGACGATGAGGCGATTCACCTTGTCCCGGCTTCTACGGGTCCCGTCATGCCTCGGTGGTGATCGACGGGCGACGCCCGGAGCCGAGAGGCCGGCGACATGAGTAGCCTGCCGACATGAGTGATAAAACCCATGACATCGTGGAAGAACTGCTGCGTCGGATGGCCGAGGGCGATCACGACCGTACGGCGGAGTTGTTCGCCGAGCCGATTGACTGGCAGCTCGCCTGGCCCGCCGAGGGACATCCGGCGGTGCCGTGGATTCGCCCCCGGTCCGGCCGGGCGGATGTGGCGGACCATTTCCGGTCGCTGGAGGCCCATCACGTGCCCGAACTGAACGGCACCTCGGTGACGCGGATCCTGGTCGACGGGGCGGACGCCGTCGTGCTCGGGGAGATCGCGCAGACGGTGAGGGATGGCGGGACCTCGTACACCTCACCGTTCGCGCTGCACCTCACTGTCGAAGACGGGCTCGTCACCCGCTTCCACATCTACGAGGACAGCCTCACGGTCGCGCGGGCACTCAGCGCTCAGGCGTGATCGCGAAGGGGCCCGTTCCGTCGCGGTATCGAGGAACGGGCTCACGCTCCGTGCCTCGACCGACCTCGGTTTTGACAAGTTTGGACTCTCAGCCGCGCGTTCGCGGTCTCCTGTGGCACCGTCGGTCGCGGAGCAGCGGGAGGGCTCAGAGGAGATAGCGGGCCAGGTCGGCGATGGGGTGGGGGCGGGAGAGCAGGTCGCGCAGGGCGTCCAGGTGGGGGCCGCCGGGGGTGTGGTGGGCGACGAGGCCGGTGTCGTGGACGGCCCGCTCCCAGCCCCCGTCGTCGTTCGCGGAGCCCTCCAGCCGTCGCAGCACGCTCGCCCCGTCCGTCTCCCCGGCCAGCAGGGTCAGCAGGTGCGGCCACTGGACGGCCAGCGCCGCGAGCTTGGCGACCTCGCCGTCCGAGGCGGGGGCCGCCCCGGCGAGGGCGCGGCGGTAGGTCAGGAACGAGTAGAAACGGAACACGTTCACGTACCGCTTGATCTCGCGCGGGTTGAAGAACGTCAGCGCCGGGAGCACGAACTCGATCGCCCGGTAGGCGTTCTCGTCGCTGTAGAGGTCGTCGAAGACCCGGTCCGCGGCCTCGCGGGTCGCCGCGCAGAGACCGCCGACGGCGTCGGAGCACTGGATGCCCAGGGCGTCCTGCGCCAGTCGCGCCGCCTCGTCGAGGGTCGTCGTGGTCGGGCGCAGCGCCCAGATGGCGTCCTGCAACCGGCTCACCTGCACCGGGTCCGGCGGCTCCGCCGGTGCCCGCAGCCCCGGCACGGCCGCTCCCGGTGGCGTGGCGGTGCCGGGCGAACCCGGTGTGACCACGTCGGGCGGGGAGGGCCGTGCGGGAGGCAGGGGACCGCGCGAGCGCGGTCCGGCCGGATCCGGTGGCGGGTCGAGCCGTTCCAGGGCGGCTGGGGGACCCGCCGGACGCGGTCCGGCCGGATTCGGTGTCCGTGCGGTGTCCGGGTCCCGCGGTCGCGCGGTCTCCGTGCCTGTGGGAACAGTGGAAGCACCCGCGCGTACGTCGGCGACACCAGGGGCGACGGTCGCGGGCCCCGTGACGCCGGGAACACCCGGGGCGACCGCCACCGGCCGCGTGGCCTCGGGAACCCCCGGGGAAGCGGTCGCGGGCTCCGTGACGTCGGGGACACCCAGCAGGGCACGGACGAAGGCGGGCAGCCGGTCGGCGTCGTCCAGCAGCGGCACGCTCAGCGGGAGCTGCACGATCTTCTCCAGGAACCGCCAGCCCAGGCCGGAGCGCCCGCCGCCCGGCAGCGTCCCGGCCAGTTCCGGGTAGGCCGCCTCGACGTGCGCCACGACCACCTCGGGCTCCATCGCCAGCACGAACACGCAGTTGGGGAACTCTCCGGCGAGGAACAGGTTGATCGCCTCGATGACCTGCGCCACCGTTCCCGGAGAGCAGCGGTCCAGGTCGTCCACGAACACCACCAGCGGGCGCTCGCCGGTGGCGACCAGGTCGAGGACCTGCCGCATGTCGGTCTGCACCAGGTGCAGGAAGCCGGTCCTGGACCGGTACCCGGGAGTGGTCGCGACCTCGTTGACGAACCCGTCGGCCGCGCCGGGGCCGAGCAGGTCGGGCTGCGTGACCAGGCCGCGGAACGCGTTGTCCGCCGACTCCCCGAAGAACCGCGCCAGCCGTACGGCGCCCGCGGCCACCACCACCGCCGACCCGGCGGAGCCGACGGCCGCCGCGGCGTTCCCCAGGAAGGCGCCGAGCGCCGGGAGCAGCGCGGCGGCGGCCAGGAGCGCCCCGGTGAGGACGGCGGTGGCGACCAGGCCGAGGGCCACGGGCGCCAGGCGGGTCACCGCCAGCTGGTAGGCGCGCTTGCGGACCGCCTCTCGGTCGATCCTGGACAGGTTCAGCTCCAGCCAGAACCGTTCCCGCTCGGCGCGGGGCAGCCGCCGGGTGACCTGGCTGATGATCTCGTGGGCCAGCCCGGCCCAGACCTGCTCGCCGCTCTGGTACATCCACGGGTTGAACCAGACCGTGGGCCGCCAGTCCGCCGGCCGCAGCGGGAGCGGGCCCGGCTCGGCCTGCCCGGTGCTCTCCCGGGGGCGCCGTCCCGTCCTGGCGAGCACCTCGGCGTTGGTCAGCGCCCGCTCCGCGCGGGAGCCGGGCAGGTGGATCGGGGCGGGGGCGTCCCCGGCGGCCCCGGGGTCCAGGAGGTCCTGGATCATCCGCATCAGGGAGGTCTTGCCCGCGCCCCAGGGGCCCTTGAGGCCGATCGTGAGCGGGGGCCGGGTCTCGGGGTGGCGGACGAAGGCCGCGATGGCCTCGGCGTAGACCCGGTGCCCGAGCTGGTCCTCGGTGGTCCACCGGTCGGCGGTGAGCCTGGCCCTGGGCCGCACCGTCCGCAGACCGGCCCGGCGGCGGCGCAGCAGCGCCGAGGTCTGCGCCCGCTCGGCCGCCGACAGCCGCGAGTGGCCGAAGGTCCGCACGTCCGGGTGGACGAACGTGGTCGCCTCGCCCAGCAGGCCCCACTGCCTCAGCTCGGCGGCGTCGCCGAGGATCTCGTCGATCGGCTCGTCCTCGTCGAGCAGGGCCGCCCTGCGCAGCATCTCCCTGGCGGGCTCGCTCAGGTGGAGCTCGTAGACCCGCCGCACGATCTCGATCCCGCAGGCGGGCGGGGCGTGGTCGCCGAGCCGCGCCAGGACGCGGGCGAAGGCGGCGTGCGGCACGGCGGAGGTGTCCCTCGCCGGGGTCAGGGCGACCCCGGCGACGGCTCCGTACGAGATCAGGATGGGCGTGCGGGCGGCCGAGGCCGCCGCGTAGCGGGCGAGCGCGTAGGCGTGCAGGTCCCCGACGCTGATCGTCCCGTCCCCGTCGAGGTCGGCGGCCCGCGTCACCAGGCCCTCCGCGATGACGTCGGTCAGCGTGCGCGCCGGGCCGGGTACCGTCTCGTCGAACCTCAGCGTGAGGGTCAGGGCCGCCGCGGCCACCCTCGGCTCCCCGGCCACGGCGAGCTGCCTGACCGGTTCGGCGGAGCCGTCCAGGGCGCTCCACCCGAAGTCGACGATCATCAGTACGGCGGCCGCCAGCGACTCGCCGACCTGCCGCCCGAACGCGCCGATCATCGACCCCAGCTGTCCCGAGGTCCACCCGCCGTCGGCGGGCAGCCGGATCACCAGCAGGTCACCCTCCCGCGCCGAGCGCAGCAGGTTCCACACGCGCTCGCCGTCCGCGCCCGCTCCCCGGCTGGTCTCGGCCTCGACGGCGAACCCCTCGGCGCGCAGGGCGCTCACCAGGCGCGCGTCCGGCGGGGCGGTGTACGGGCCGGTGCCGGTGCCACCGACGGCGCCGGTGGTGCCCGCGTCCGGCGAGGGCGGTGACGAGAACGGGTGCGGGTGCGGAGCCGATGACGAGGCAGGTGACAGAGCCGGTGACGAGGCGGGTGACAGGATCGGTGGCGGGGGCGAGGCCGGAGGGGAGTCGAGGAAGACGAGAGCTCGGCGGGTGCCCACGTGGGGCGTGGTCTCGAAGACTGGATTCGCGAACGCGAGTCCCTCGCTCAACGGTCCTCCCGATCTGACGACGGTTCAAGATCCCACTGTGGACGCGCGGGGCGGGACGGATGGCGATCTTGGCGATAGGTCGACCTGTTTTGACGGATGTTTGCTCTCCGGTTTCCGCAAAGTTTGCGGCGGGGGAGCCTCGGCGTTCATGTGGGTTCGATCGACTGGCCGCGTACCGTGAGGGACGACGAGGAGAGGCCCCATGCTTCGCCGTACGGCTCCGTGCACGCAGGCTCCGACCACCGGCACGGTTCTCGCGGGTTCGCTCTGGCACGAGGCCGCGGACCCCGTCACCCGGCGTCCGGGAGGTCCCTACGGGCCGCTCCGCGAGCCCGACGTCAACGGGGTCGCGCTGCCCGAGGGGTTCACCAGCCGGATCGTCGCCCGCACCGGCCGCAGGATCGGCGGGGTGCTGTGGCACCCGGCGCCCGACGGCGGCGCGTGCTTCCCCGACGGCGACGGCTGGATCTACGTCTCCAACTCGGAGGCCCCGCTGCTCGGCGGGGCGTCGGCGATCAGGTTCGGGCCCGGCGGGGCCGTCGTCGACGCCTACCGCGTCCTGTCGGGCACCAACCTCAACCGCGCGGGCGGGCGCACCCCGTGGAATTCCTGGCTGTCGTGCGAGGAGATCCTCCGCGGCCGGGTCTTCGAGTGCGATCCCTACGGCTCGCGGGCCGCGATGCCGCGCCTGGCCATGGGCCGCTTCAGGCACGAGGCCGTGTCCTGCGACCCCGACCGGGGAGTGGTCTACCTGACCGAGGACGAGCCGGACGGCTGCTTCTACCGGTTCCGTCCGGCCTACTGGGGCGACCTGACGTCGGGTGTCCTGGAGGTGCTCTGCGCCACGTCCGACCGGGGGCCGGTGACCTGGCGGCGGGTGCCCGACCCCGGCGGGGCGCGGGCGGCCACCCGCGACCAGGTCGGCGACGCCAAACACTTCTCCGGCGGGCGGGGCTGCCACTACGCGGACGGCCTGTGCCTCTTCGCCACCGGGGGCGACGACCGGGTGTGGGCGTACGACGCGGAGCGCGAACGCCTGGAGGTCGCCTACGACGCCGGCGCCCCGCCGGCCGCCGCCGAAGCCGTCACTCCCTCGGGCGACCTGTACGTCACCCGGGACGGCGGCGACATGGAGATCGACCTGATCACCCCCGACCGGGTCGTCACCCCGGTCCTGCGGATCTCGGGCCATCCCGGGTCGGAGATCACCGGCCCCGCCCTCTCACCGGGCGGCGACCGCCTCTACTTCTCCTCCAAGCGCGGACCCCGCGGCGACGCCTCCGGCACCGACGGCGTCACCTACGAGGTCACCGGCCCCTTCCGCCGCTGAGCGACGCGGCCTCCCTGACGACCTCCGTCAGCTCCTCGCGCAGCCCGGCGAAGAGCGGGTCGGTGCGGGGGTGGTCGCCGTACGGCAGGTCCGAGGCGCGGTCGAGGACCACCCGGCCCGGCCTGCCGCTCAGCGCGAGCACCCGGGTGCCGAGATAGACGGCCTCGTCCACGCTGTGGGTGATGAACACCACCGTCGTCCCCGCCCGCCGCCACAGCTCGCGGACCTCCTCCTGCATGCGCTCCCTCGTGAAGGCGTCCAGGGCGGCGAACGGCTCGTCCATCAGCAGCAGCGCGGGGCCCGGGGCGAGCGCGCGGGCGATCGCCGCGCGCTGCTGCATGCCCCCGGAGAGCTCGTACGGCCTGGCCCTCGCGACGTCGGCCAGCCCGGTCAGCTCCAGCAGCCCGGCCACCCGCTCGCGCCGCGCCGCCCTGGGCAGGCCGCGCAGCCCGAATCCGACGTTCCCCTCGACCGAGAGCCAGGGGAAGAGGCGGTGCTGCTGGAACACGTACCCCCTGGCCGGGTCGGGCCCGGAAACCGGCCCGCCGGAGGCGGTGATGGCCCCCGCCGACGGCGCGGTGAAGCCCGCCACCAGCCGCAGCAGCGTGCTCTTGCCGCACCCCGAGGGGCCCACGACCGTCACGAACTCCCCGGCGGCGATCTCCAGGTCGATCGGCCCGAGCGCGTCGACCGTCCCGGCGCGTCCCCGGTAGGAGTGCGACACCCCGGTGAGCGCCAGCGCGACCTCAGCTTCCGGCGAAGGCATCCGCGAGCTCCTGCGTGGCCAGGCCCTTCTGGAAGGCGCTCAGCTCCGGCACCGCGTCCACCTTCTTCTGACCCTTGAGGAACTCGGCCGAGCTCCGCAGGTTCTCGGCGAACTTGCCGGGGGCCGAGGGGGTGCCGAGATACTCGGCGGAGCGCTGCTCACCCGCGTCGAGGAGGACGAGCTGGCCGAGCTGGCGCGCGGCCTCCGCCGGGTCGAGGTTGAGCTGGCGGCCGATGGCCGCGGCGGCGGCGTCCTTGTCGCCCCTGGCCAGCTTGACCGCGCGGTCCTGCTGCTGGAGCCAGACGTGCAGCGCCTTGGGGTACTTCTTCGCGAAGTCGTCGCTCACCACCGCGAGGTCGGCGGTGAGCTTGCCCCGCTGGGCCAGCTCGCGGCTGGTGACCAGCGTCGTGCCGCCGTTCTTCTGCAGCTCGGCCAGGGTGGGCGTCCAGACGTAGGCGGCGTCGACGTCGCCGCGCTGCCAGGCGGCCTGGATGTCCGGCGGCTCCATGTCGAGGATCTTCACGTCGGCCTCCGACAGCCCGGCCTCGGCGAGCGCGGCCAGCAGGCTGTAGTGGGTGGTCGAGGCGAAGGGGGCGGCGACCCGCTTGCCCGCGAGCCCCTTGACGTCGGTCACGCCGCCCCGGGCGACGAGCGCCTCGTTGTCACCGATCACGTCGAAGATCCACGGCACCCGGTACGGGATGTTGAGGGGCGCCGACAGGCCACGGGTGACCGGGCTGCTGCCCGCCAGCCCGATGTCGAGCGATCCGGCGATCATCGCGGTGTTCACGTCGCCGCCCGAGTCGAACTTGCTCCATGTGATCTTCGTGTTCGGCAGCGCCTTCTCCAGCCACTGCTGGTCCTTGACGATCAGGTCTCCGTTGGGGATGAGCTGGTAGCCGATGCGCAGGGTGGCCGGGGAACCGTCGGCGGCGGGCTTGGCCTCCTCCGTACCGGACCCGCAGGCGGTCAGGGCGAGGGCGGCGGCGGTCAGGGCGAGCGCGGCGCGCTTCACTGGGTTCACTGCCAGGTGTTTCATGTGGGTCTTTCCTAGGTACGGCCGCGCCAGGGCACCAGGCGGCGGTCCAGCGTTTGCAGGAGGAAGTCGATGAGCAGGCCGGACAGGCCGATGACGATGATCCCGAGGACGACCACATCCGTCTGGTTGTAGCGCTGGGCGTCGCGGACCATGCCGCCGATGCCGGGCACGCCGTTCACGGTCTCGGCGGCGACCACGGTGGTGTAGGCGACGCCCACGGCCACCCGCACCCCCGTGATGATCTCGGGCAGCGCGCTCGGCAGCACCACCCGCAGCGGCAGTTCGTGCCGGCGGGCGCCCAGCGAGCGGGCCGCGTTCAGATAGTCCTCGTGCACGCCGCGCACGGCGTCGGCGGTGGCCACCGCGACCGGCGGGAGCGCGGCCAGCAGCAGGAGCCAGATCTTGGGCTCCTCGTCGATGCCGAACCAGATCACCAGCAGGCTGAGGTACGCCAGCGGCGGCAGGGTGCGGACGAACGTGACCAGCGGGCCGAGCAGCGCGCGCAGCGTCGGGACCATGCCGATCAGCAGTCCCAGCGCGATCCCGCCCGTCACCCCGTACAGGCAGCCGAGCAGGATGCGGCGCAGGCTGGTGAGCAGGTGTTCCTGGAGGGTGTGGCCGCTCACGCCCTCGACGGTGGTGCGCAGGAACTGGTCCCAGACCGCGACGGGTTCCGGTACGAAGACCGGCGGCCAGATCCCGGCCATGGCCACGGCCTGCCAGATCGCGACCAGCGCGACGATCGCCCCGGCCCGCAGCGCCAGGGCCCGCCAGAGCCCCGGCCCCGGTTCGGCGCCGGGGACGTTCACGCGACGGGGACGGGGACGGGAGGTGAGGACGCTCACGCGACGAGCGCGGGGGCGGCCAGCCGGGGAAGGACGAAGTCGCCCACCCGCCAGGCCTCCTCCAGATGCGGCCAGCCGGACAGCACGAACTCCGACAGGCCCAGCTCGGAGTATTCGCGGAGGCGCTCGGCGACCTCCTCGTAACTGCCGACCAGCGCGGTACCGGCACCCTCCCGGACCAGCCCGACCCCCGCCCAGAGGTTGGGCGAGATCTCGAGCGCGTCCGCGGAGCCCCCGTGGAGGTCGGCCATGCGGCGCTGTCCCACCGAGTCCATCCGGGCGAACCGCGCCTGGGCGGCGGCGATCCTTTCCGGGTCCATGCCGTCGAGCAGGCGCCGGGCGTGCGCCCAGGCCTCCTCGGAGGTGTCGCGGGCGATGACGTGGAGCCGGATGCCGAACCGCAGCTCGCGGCCCGCCTGGGCGGCGCGCTCGCGCATCCTGGCGACCCTTTCGGCGATCATCGCCGGGGGCTCGCCCCACATCAGGTAGACGTCCGCCCCGGCGGCGGCCACCCGCTCCGCGGCGGGGGAGGCGCCGCCGAAGTAGATGTCGGAGGTGTCGAGGAGTGGTGTGGCGAGCCCTCCCCCCGACACCCGGTAGTGGGCGCCCAGGTGGTCGAACGGCTCGCCCGCCCAGGTGCGCCTGAGCACCTGGATGAACTCACCGGTGCGCTCGTAGCGGGCGTCGTGGTCGAGGAAGTCGCCGTAGGCGCGCTGCTCCCGGGGGTCGCCTCCGGTGACCACGTTGAGCAGGAGCCGCCCCCCGCTGATCTCCTGGAGGGTCTGCGCCTGCTGGGCGAGCAGCGTGGGGAGGGTGAAGCCGGGCCGGAAGGCCACCAGCAGCTTGAGCCGCTCGGTCCGTGCCGCGACGGCGCTGCACGCCACCAGCGGGTCGGGACAGCCCGCGCCCACCGGGGTCAGCGCCGCCTCGAAACCGGCCGCCTCGGCGGCGAGGGCCACCTGGGACAGGTAGTCGAGCGTCGCGGGCCTGGCCGCGGCGCCTCCCGCCGCGACGGTCGTCGTGGCGGGCCTGACGTGGTGGCCGTCGCCGGTGGTCGGCAGGAACCAGTGCAAGCGCATCTTCGCCTCATTGGGCTCATACGGAACGGGGTGGCGCTCCCGATATTAACCACATAATACCTATCTATAAAGAGGGAATTAGGGCGAGGGTGTGAAACGGCCTCCGGACGGGACCCCGGCCGGGGGGTACGCGCGGCTCCGGCATTCCCGAGATCAGTTTTTGACCATGATCGGCATAAGTGTTGTTTCGCGCTCTCCATCTGGGCTACACAGATCGCATGACAGAGACGTCGGCAGTTGAACACGCGCTTCCGCAGATCGCCGATCGGCGGACCTGGCAGGCGAGGATCGACGAACTCCGGGTCAAGGAGAAGGCTCACACCAGGGCCGGGGACGCACTGGCCGCCGAACGCCGTCGGCTGCCGATGGTCGAAGTCGATCCGCGGACTCCGCTGATCGGAGCCGGCGGTCCGGTGCCGTTGATCGACATCTTCGACGGCCGGTCCCAGCTGATCGCCTACTTCCAGATGTGGCACACCGGCAGGCCCGCGGCGGAGCAGTGCGAGGGTTGCACCTTCTCCACGACCCACATCAACGAGTTGTCCTACCTGCACTCGCGGGACGTCGGTTACGCGACCTTCTGCCAGGGGCCGTACGAGGAGAGCTCGCGCTATCGCGACTTCATGGGCTGGACGATTCCCTGGTACTCGGTGCCGCAGGACGCCGTGGACCGGCTGGTCGCGAACCGGCCCTTCGGCATCCTGGTCACCTATCTCCGCGACGACGACAAGGTCTACGAGACCTACTGGACCACCGGCCGCGGCAACGAACGGATGGCGCCGTCGTACGGACTGCTGGATCTGACCGTCCACGGCCGGCAGGAGTTCTGGGAGGACTCGCCGGAGGGCTGGCCGCAGCGCTGGGATTCCAGGGGCGAGCAGTTTCGGCTGGACGGCCGCCCGACCGCCCAGTGGTCACGGATCAAGGCTGGACGCGACGACGACCTCGGCAACTCGTCCAATGGTCACCACCAGCCGCACTGCCACTGAGCGGGCGTCCAAGGACTCGGCGGGCGCATGGTCGCGAGGCGACGAAGCACGGCGCGCAATGGATCGACAGGAGGCGAGCTCCCGGCAGGTCGGCGGTTGCCCGGACCGGCGACCCGCTGACCCGGGTTTCCGGACGCTCGCTCAGAGGTCGCGGGCCCAGATCTCCTCGACGAAGTCCCCGCCGCCCTCGCCCCGCTCCTTCTCGACCAGCTCGAAGCCCGCCGCCTGGTAGATGCGCCTGGCGCCCAGCAGCACGTCCCTGGTCCACAGCACCATCCGCCGGTAGCCGGCGGCCCTGGCGAAGCGCACGCACTCGTCCACGAGCCGGGTGCCGATCCCCATGCCGCGCGTGGACGGCTCGACCAGCAGCATCCGCAGCTGCGCGGTCTCGTCGTCCTTGCGTACGCAGAAGACGCACCCGGCGCGCTCGCCGTCCACCTCGGCGATCCAGCCCGCCTCGCGCCCGGGATCGTGGCCCCTCACGTAGTCGGCCACGATCCCGGCCACCGTCGCCTCGAAGTCCATTCCCCAGCCCTGCTCCTGGCTGTAGAGAGTGCCGTGCCGGTAGACCACCCAGCCGAGGTCGCCGGGGCGCGGCGGGCGGATGACGTACGGCCGGTCCGTCTTCGGCGCCCGGCCGAGAATCTCCTCGATCGTCGCCATGCTCGCGACCAGCCGCCCGCGGTCCTCGTCGGTCACCCCGGCCAGCAGCTCGCGTACCTCCTCCGCCGCGCGCTCGTCGAAGCCCGCGAACCTGACCCTGCCCTCGCCGGTCAGTTCGACCACCTGCCGTCGCGCGTCGGCGGCGGAGCGCTCGCGCACCACCAGCCCGTCGCCCTCGAACCTGCCGAGCATCCGGCTGAGGTATCCGGCGTCGAGCCCGAGCAGCCGCCGCAGGTCGCCCGCCTCCATCCGGCCCGCCCGGTCCAGCTCGAACAGCACCCTCACCTCCGTCAGCGAGTAGGAGCTGTCCAGGACGCCCTGGTGGAGCAGGCCGATGAGCCTCGTGTAGAAGCGGTTGAAGGCGCGGACGTCCGCCACATGTCTCTCCATGCTTGACAGCATCAAGCAATTCGTTGACGAGGTCAATGAATCGACCGGCACGGCCCCCTGTGAGATCGGCGGCCCGCTGCGCTAGCTTCGCACTTTGGCTGAGAACGGATGATGAACCGGGGCGGCATGTGCCGTGCCCATGGCGGGAGCATGATGGCTGAGGTCGCGTACATCGGTGGATACACCCCGGACACCGGCGGGTCCGGACCGGGGATCACCCTGGTCGAGCTGGGGAGCCTCGCGCGGCTCGGGGAGACGGCGGCCTCCGGCCCCTCCTTCCTCGCCGTCCACCCCACCCTCCCGGTCCTGTACGCGGTGGGGGAGAGCGATCGCGGCACGGTCTGTGTCTTCGCCCGCGCCGGGGACGGCACGCTGAGCCCGCTCGCGCAGCGGCCCAGCGAGGGATCGGCCCCCTGCCACCTGGCGGTGGACCCCACCGGCACGCGCCTCGCGGTGGCCAACTACGGTGACGGCACGGTCAGCGTGCACGGCATCGACGGGTCCGGCCTCCTGACCGACGTGTGGATCTTCCCCTACCGTGAGGGCGCCCACGCCCACCAGGCGGTCTTCGGCCCCGACGGGGTGCTGCACGTGAGCGACCTGGGCTCCGACGAGGTCCGCCGCTACCTGGTCGGGGACGAGGTGGTCCCGCACCCGGCGGGGCCGGTGCGGCTCGCGTCCGGCATGGGCCCCCGGCACATGGCCTGGTCGGGCGGCCACTGGTACGTGGCGGGGGAGCTGGACGGCACCGTGCGCGTCTACGAGGTCTCCGACGGCGTCGACGAGGGCGTCTATGAGGGCTCGGACGGATCTGACGGCTCCGGTGGCTCCGGTGGCTCCGGTGGCTCCGGTGGAGAGTGGCGCGAGATCGCCGTCGTCCGGGCCGGCGGGGGCGAGGGGCACAACCAGCCCTCGCACCTGGAGGTCTCCGGAGGGTTCGTCTACGTCGCCAACCGGGGGCCCGACACGATCTCGGTCTTCGCGGGCCCCGAGCTGGAGCCGGTGGCGGAGGTCCCCTGCGGCGGCGCCTGGCCGAGGCACTTCGCCATCGCCGACGGCCGCATGTACGTGGCCAACCAGCGCTCGGACGGCGTCGCCGTGCTCCCGCTCAAGGGAGGCGTCCCGCAGCCCGCCGAGGAGGTCTTCGCCGTCGGCACCCCCTCCTGCGTTCTGCCTCTGCCGTAACGTGCCCCCCACGGGCCTCCCGGGGCCTCTGAGCCGCCTCTGACACGCACGCCCGGCGGGACCCGTGTCTTCGGGCCCGCCGGGTCCCGCTCTCCCGTCAATCGCGGGAAAGGACATGTGAGGACTACTCTCCTTGGTCTAGACCACTGGGTGTATCTGCGGGCAGAATGCGTTGCGTCGGTGGCGAAAACCCATCGCCGGACCGACCGTGCCACTTAGTCTGGCCATCTTGTCTCGAACTCACTACCGGAGGATGCCATGCGTATCGGAGTGCTCACCGGGGGCGGCGACTGCCCCGGCCTGAACGCCGTTATCCGCGCCGTCGTACGCAAGGGAGCGGGCGTTCACGGGCATGAGTTCGTCGGGTTCCGCGACGGCTGGCGGGGCCCCCTGGAGGGCGACACCATGCCGCTTGACATCGAGGCCGTGCGCGGAATCCTGCCGCGAGGCGGGACGATCCTTGGCTCCTCGCGGACCAACCCGATCAAGATCGAGGGTGGCGTTGAGAAGATCAAGGAAAACCTCGCGAAGGGTGGGGTCGACGCGCTGATCGCGATCGGCGGCGAAGACACCCTCGGCGTGGCCAAGCAGCTCTTCGACAAGGGTGTGAAGGTCGTCGGCGTGCCCAAGACGATCGACAACGACCTCAACGCGACCGACTACACCTTCGGCTTCGACACGGCCGTCAACATCGCCGTCGAGGCGATCGACCGCCTGCACACCACCGCCGAGTCCCACCACCGCGCGCTGATCTGCGAGGTCATGGGCCGCCACGCGGGCTGGATCGCCCTGCACGCCGGCATGGCGGGCGGCGCCAACGTCATCCTCATCCCGGAGAAGCCCTTCGACATCGACCGGGTCTGCGCCTACGTCGAGTCCCGCTTCAAGACGCGGTACGCGCCGATCATCGTCGTGGCCGAGGGCGCGCACCCGATCGAGGGCCAGATGGCGCTGCAGGCGGGCGAGCTCGACGCCTTCGGCCACGTGCGGCTCGGCGGCATCGGCGAGAACCTCGCCAAGGAGATCGAGAAGCGCACCGGCAAGGAGGCCCGCACCACCGTGCTCGGCCACATCCAGCGCGGCGGCACCCCCACGGCCTTCGACCGGGTGCTGGCCACCCGGTTCGGCCTGCAGGCCATCGACGCGGTGCAGGACGGCGACTTCGGCAAGATGGTCGCCCTCCAGGGCACCGACATCGTCAGGGTCGGCCTCGACGAGGCCACCAAGGAGCTGAAGACCGTGCCGGCCAGCCGCTACGAGGAGGCCGAGGTCTTCTTCGGCTGAGGCCCGCCCCCGAGGCTCCGGCCGGGGTGTTTCCCGAGTGGTTCCCCCCGGCGGGGAGCCGCCCGGATCGCCGCGGACATGTCCCCGGCACACCGCCGGGGTCTCTCCGCGCACGTCTGTAAGTGTTCTGCAAGCGGCCTCTCCTAGCCTCCCGACAGGGCGGCCGCCCGCGATTCCCCTCCATGTACGGCTTGCGCCTTGACCAGGCACCAGCGGGGGCGCAAGCCGTACATCATCGCTCCCGGGAGTCGAACAGCGACGGACCCCTCGGCGCGGGAGCCGGCGCCGGGGCGACCGGCTCTCTGAGCCGGTCCTCGTCGCGACGGCTCTCCAGCTTGGCCAGCAGGACGGCGTCGTTCTCCAGCTCCCCCTGCGACGGCGACAGGATGACGGCCAGCAGCAGGCTGAGGCTCAGCAGGCCCACCAGGGCCAGCGTGGGCAGCATGAAGTCGACGCCCCTGGCCCCCTCGATCGGCGTGAGCGAGATCAGGGGCCGCACCTCGAGCGCGAACATGCCGGTGTAGTGCATGCCGCAGACCGCCAGGGCCATGATCAGTGCGGCGCCGCCGGTGGCGAGCGCGCCGCTGACCCGCAGGGTGAACCAGAGCGCCACCGTGGAGGCGGCGATCGCGATCAGCACCGAGAGCCCGACCAGCAGCGGGTCGTAGGAGACCTGCGCCGACATGTTCATCGCGAACATGCCGATGTAGTGCATGCCCGCCACGCCGAGGCCGGTGAGCACGCCGCCGGACAGGAGGGAGAGCGGACTCTCCCCCTGGTAGGAGACCAGGAACAGACCCGCGCCCACGACGACGATCGCCAGGACCGCCGAGCCCACCGTCAGCGGCACGTCGTAGCGGATCTGGCCACCGCCGACGGCGAAGCCCATCATGGCGACGAAGTGCATGACCCAGATGCCGGTGCCTCCGATGGACAGCGCCCCGCCCACCAGCCAGCGGACGCGTGCCGAGCCCCCCGCCGCGCGGGCCTTGGCGGTGAGCAGGAGGCCGAGCATGCATCCGACGCTCGACATGACGTAGGCCAGCACGGGAGTGAGCAGGCCGTAGGAGAAGTGATCTACGTGGGACATATTCCAGTTTCTCGTGAGAGGGAAATCGGTGAATTATTGCAGCTCGTGGCCTTTGCGGTGAAAGGTGTGGGCGGCAGGTGACCGGAATCGAGGGCCCGTTCTGGCGGGCGGTCGCGGTTTTCCGCGTCGCGTCCCTCGCGTACGCGGCGGTCCTGCTCATCCGCGCGGGGGGATACGCCCACCCGGCGACCGGCTGGCTGGTGATCGGCGTCATGGCGCTGTGGACCGTGGCGACGATCTTCGCCTACTCCGTCGAGGAGTTCCGCGGCCGGCCCCTGCTCGCCGCCGACATGCTCGTGACCGTGGGCTGCCTGCTCGCCACCCCGGCCGTGCAGGGCGCCTACCAGCAGGGCAGCCTGCCGATCACCGGCACCTGGATGGGCGGGGCGGTGCTCGCCTGGGGGGTGTACGGCGGGCGGCGGCTGGGGGCCGTGGCCGCGCTGATCGTCTCGCTGGCCGACCTGTGGCTGCACGGCGTCCCCGGGGGTGGCTTCGAGATGCTGCCGATCAACGGCACCGTCCTGCTCTTCCTCGCCGGTGTGGTCGTCGGGCACGTGGCCCGGCTGGCGAAGAAGGCCGAGGAGCGCATGCAGCAGGCGATCGAGCTGGAGGCGGCCGGGCGGGAGCGGGAGCGGCTCGCCCGGGGAATCCACGACTCGGTGCTCCAGGTGCTCGCACTGGTCCAGCGGCGCGGGCAGGAGATCGGCGGCGAGGCGGCCGAGCTGGGCAGGCTCGCGGGCGAGCAGGAGGTCGCCCTGCGCGAGCTGGTCAGGCTCAGGCCCGAGGCGCCCGCCCTCGGCGCCGCCGACCTGCGCGTCCTGCTGCACAGGTACGGCTCGGCCACGGTCACCGTCTCGGCCCCGGCGACCCCGCTGACCCTGCCCGCCGCCACCGCGGCCGAGATGGCCGCCGCGGTCGGTGCGGCCCTGGACAACGTCGCCCGCCACTGCGGGGCACGGGCGCCCGCGTGGGTCTTCGCCGAGAGCGACGGCGGGCTGGTCACCGTGACCGTCAGGGACGAGGGGCCGGGCATCGCGCCCGGACGCCTGGAGGAGGCCGCCGCCGACGGGCGGCTCGGTGTCGCGCAGTCCATCAGGGGCCGCATCGCCGACCTCGGCGGCACGGTCACCGTGGTCTCGGGTCCCGGCCGGGGCACCGAGATCGAGATGTCGGTCCCGGTGGGGTGGGAGGGGTAGACCGGGTCTCCGTGTCGTCTCCGGCCCGTCGTGTCGTCTCCGGCCCGTCATGTCGTCTCCGGCCCGTCGTGTCGTCTCCGGCCCGTCGTGTCGTCTCCGGCCCGTCGTGTCGTCTCTGACCCACCGTGTCGTCTCCCGCCCGCCGCGGCCGGCGGGACGGGCGCCGTGTGCGGGAGGCGGGGCCCGTGGTCTCGGGGAGAGCGGCGTGAAGAAGGCTGACCGGTCGAGAGGTAACAGCCCTAAGCTGGGCCAATGCGCGTGATGGTGGTGGACGACCACCCGATGTGGAGGGACGGGGTGGCCAGGGATCTGGCCGAGGCCGGGTACGAGGTCGTGGCCACGGTCGGAGAGGGGCGGCAGGCGGTCCGGGTGGCCGCGGCGGTCCGGCCCGAGCTGGTCGTGCTCGACCTGCAACTGCCCGACCTGCCGGGGGTCGAGGTGGCCAGGAGGCTGGCCGCGTCGGAGCCGCCGCCCCGGGTGCTGGTGCTGTCGGCCAGCGGTGAGCAGGAGGACGTGCTGGAGGCCGTCAAGGCGGGTGCGTCCGGATATCTCCTGAAATCCGCGAGCAAGGAGGAGTTCCTCGACGCGGTCAGGCGTACCGCAGGGGGCGACGCGGTGTTCACCCCGGGCCTGGCGGGACTCGTCCTGGGGGAGTACCGCAGGCTGGCCGCCAGGCCCGCGCCCGAGGCGACGCCCCGGTTGACCGAGCGGGAGACCGAGGTGCTCCGCCTGGTCGCCAAGGGCCTGTCGTACAAGCAGATCGCCGAGCGTCTCGTGCTCTCCCACCGGACGGTGCAGAACCATGTCCAGAACACGTTGAACAAGCTCCAGCTTCACAATCGGGTGGAACTGGTCCGCTACGCGATCGAGCGGGGCCTCGACGGGTCGTAGGCGCGACTAAAGTGACAAGGTCGAGATGTTGTCTTTGCGTGAGCACGCGAGAGACTTGACTGTGGTTCCCGGTTCCTCCCGGCGTCTCACGACTCCCCGTTCCCCTCGAAGCTCCACCGGAGGTCGCACCATGACCATGTCCGCCTTGGGCGAGCCCTGCGTTCTGCTCAAACTGGGCGAGGTCGTCCTCAAGGGCAACAACCGCGAGCTCTTCGAGCGCAGGTTGCAGGCCAACATCAAGGCCGCCCTGAAGGACGTCGGCGTCAAGGTCGACGTACGGCAGCGCCACGGTGTCATCGCGCTCTTCCTGCCGGACGGCAGCGGTGCCGAGATCGCCGACGCGGTCGCCGAGCGCGTCTCGTACGTCCCCGGCCTGGTCTGGGTCCACCGCGCCTGGCGGGTGGAGAAGGACCCTTCGGCGATCACCAAGGCCGCCATCGAGCTGCTGGCCGACCGCGACGACGTCAAACGCGGCGTCTCCTTCGCGGTCCGCTCCCGCCGCCGCGACAAGCGCTTCCCGCTCACCTCGATGCAGCTGGACCGCTCGGTCGGCGGCGAGCTCAACGACATCTACGGCCTGCCGGTCGACCTGAAGCGTCCCGAGCTGGTCGTCTCCATCGAGGTCGACCGCGACGAGGCGTTCGTCTTCACCGGCGGGCAGCCGGGCCAGGGCGGGCTGCCGGTCGGCACCAGCGGCAGGGGCCTGGTCCTGATGTCCGGCGGCATCGACTCCCCGGTGGCCGCCTACCGGATGATGCGCCGCGGCCTGCGGGTCGACTTCCTGCACTTCTCCGGCATCCCCTTCACCACCTCCGAGTCCATTTACAAGGCGTACGCGCTGGTCAGGGCCCTCGATAAGTTCCAGGGCGGGTCCCGGCTGTGGGTCGTCCCCTTCGGCAAGGCCCAGCAGTCGATCAAGGCGTCGGGGCAGGAGCGCCTGGCGATCATCACCCAGCGGCGCTTGATGCTGAAGACCGGCGAGGAGGTCGCCCGCCGCCTGCGCGCCGGCGCCCTGGTCACCGGTGACTCCCTGGGGCAGGTCTCCTCGCAGACCCTGCAGAACATCACCGCCCAGGACGACGCCGTCGACATGCCGATCCTGCGTCCCCTCATCGGCCTCGACAAGACCGAGATCATGGCCGAGGCCCGCCGTATCGGCACCCTGGCGATCTCCGAGCTGCCGGACGAGGACTGCTGCACGCTCCTGGCCCCTCGCAAGGCCGAGACCGCCGCGAAGGTCGCCGACCTGAAGAAGATCGAGCGCCGCCTCGACGCCGAGGAGCTCGCCATCCAGCTGGCCGGGTCCCTGCAGGAGTACAAGCTCGACGCCTGAACCCCTTTCCCCTCGGGTGCGCCCGAGGGGAAAGGGGTCGAGGTCAGGCCGGGGCCAGGAGGTCGCCGGCGGCGACCTTGCCCAGCAGCGGCGGGAGGTGCTCCATCACCTGGGCGAGCTCGTCCAGGTCGCCGTCGACCAGCGCCTGGGGGCCGTCACAGAGGGCCTGCTCGGGGTGCGGGTGGACATCGATGATCACGCCGTCGGCGCCGACCGCGATGGCCGCGCGGGTGAGCGGCAGGACCAGGTCGCGGTGGCCGCCGGAGTGCGACGGGTCGACGATCACCGGCAGGTGCGACAGCCGCTGGGCGAGCGGCACCGCCGAGACGTCCAGGGTGTTGCGGGTGGCGGTCTCGAAGGTGCGGATGCCGCGCTCGCACAGCACGATGTCGAGGTTGCCGCGCTGGGCGACGTACTCGGCGGCCATCAGCCACTCCTCGATGGTGGCGCTCATCCCGCGCTTGAGCATCACCGGCTTGCCCGCCGCGCCGACGGCCTGCAGCAGCGCGAAGTTCTGCGCGTTGCGGGTGCCGACCTGGAGCATGTCGGCGTAGGAGGCCACCAGCTCCACGTCGGCGGCGTCGACGACCTCGGTGACGATGGGAAGCCCGGTCTGCTCGCGCACGTCGGCGAGGATGCGCAGGCCCGCCTCGCCGAGCCCCTGGAAGGCGTACGGGGAGGTGCGGGGCTTGTAGGCGCCGCCGCGCAGCAGGGAGGCTCCGGCGGCCTTGGCCATCAGGGCGGCCTCCAGGGTCTGCTGCGGGGTCTCCACCGCGCACGGGCCGGCGATCAGGGTGACCGTCCCCGGGCCGATCGGCACGCCGCCGACGCGGACGGTGGACCGCTCGGGATGGTTGTCGCGGCTCACCAGCTTGTACGGCGCGCTCACCCGCATCACGTCGGCCACCCCCGGCATCCCCCGCAGGTCCAGGGCGGCGAACTGGGCGATGTCGCCGACCAGACCGATGATCGTGCGGCTCACGCCCCGGCTGACGAACGCCTCGCCGCCCGCCGCGCCGATGATCTCCACAATCGCCTCGACGTCCGCCCCCGTGGCGCCGGGACCCATGACGATGACCATTTTCTCTCCCTCTCGATGACTCCGCCGGTGCCGGCGGGCCCCGATGGTTTCTGTGGTTTCCGTGGTTGTGACGTTCTCGACGAAGGCCGGAAAAAGCAGAAGGCCCCGGGTCCGAAAATCGGACCCGGGGCCTCCTGTTCGCCAGGCTGTCAGCGCAGCATCTGGTGGCGAACGGTCCGACCTAGGGGTCCGTCGCCATACCAAAACCAGAACGTGGTGCGCATAGCGGCAAATGATAGCGCACGGCGAGAACACGACTCCCCCGTGACCCGGGGGCGAACCGGGGAAGAGCGCTATGCGGTGGCCACCGAGGTGGCGCGAAACCGGCGATGGCAGGATTACCCCGTGCCGTCGGGAAACAGCGAGGGGAGTGATGGTGGAGCAGCCCGAACCTTCGGAGGAGCCTCGCCTGCCCCCGGGCCAGTACGTCCCCCGGGGCAGGCCGGTGATCCACTACGGCCGGGTGCCGACGTTTCGTCCGGCGACCTGGCAGCTGCACGTCATGGGGGCGACCGCCTCGGGCGAGCAGCACCGCTTCACCTGGCCCCAGTTCTCAGAGTTGCCGCGCACCACGATCGTGGCCGACTTCCACTGCGTCACCAAGTTCTCGATCATGGGCAACGAGTGGAGCGGGGTCTCCACGGCGACGCTGATGGAGATCGCCCCGCCCGCGCCCGGCGTGAAGCACGTGATGATCTGGGGCGAGTACGGCTACAGCGCCAACATCCGGATAGGCGACTTCGCCCGTTCCCAGACGATGTTCGCGCTGGAGTTCGACGAGAAGCCCATCTCCCCGGAGCGCGGATTCCCGGTGCGGATGATCGTCCCGCACCTGTACGCGTGGAAGAGCGTCAAGTGGGTGCGCGCCGTGGAATACCTGCTGGAGGACAGGCGGGGTTTCTGGGAGGAGCGCGGCTACCACAACATCGCCGACCCCTGGCGTGAGCAGCGCTACTCCTATCAGGAGGAAGCTGGCGAAGGCCCACCGCCGTAGGGCGGACGAGAAGACCGGCCAACGCCGTGCTCGCCGAGCACCGGTGACCCAGACGAAATCGGCCCCGAGCCGGTGCCGGCGCACCGCTCGGAGCCTGGACCCGCTCTCCTGACCTGCCAGGACCGGATGTCGACGAGAGCCCACGATCGACGCTGAGAGCGCCACGGAGGAGACCCTGGCGGATGGCCCGTTGATGTTCCGGGGGCGCCGACGGTGATCCTGTGACCGTATACGCGACGATCACCGGCCGTGGGGATGTCCGGCGTCGGCCGATTCTCCCGGCGTGGGGTCGATCGCGTCAGGACCTGGCTACTACGGCACGCAGGTGGGCCGGGCACGGGTCCGAACCGATCAGAAAGCCGACCGCCGATTACCGGGAGCGGGGGCGCGAGATCCTCGCCACGCGACGCGGCTGACCGGAACCATGTTCTTCGTGAACCCGTACGGTGGTGTCGCCGAATGTCCCGGTGATCAAAATGACACACGTCACATGAAAGAATTGCAAATGAACGCCGCGTTCACGGCGGAGTCCGACCGGCTGCCGACCACGGGCTTCACCGCCTCCCCTGTCGCGAAAGAGCGCGGCGCATTGAGTAGGTTACGTTCCGGTGGGTTGACCCATTCTGTCATCTCGTTCAATATCCCTGGTGATCCTTCTTGCCTCCGCTCTTCGACGCGCCGTGACCCTTCACCCGGGTCCGCGTCGGAGTGCCTGCGAAAGGGCTCGGGATGCGGACTCGGCGCGTGCGTTCGTGGCTGACGACCGGTGTGATCGGAACCCTCATGTCACTCCTGATCTCCGGCGTGGAGGTCCCGGAACGCCTGGTCCCGCGGGTCGCCGCCGCGGCCCCCGCGTCTCCCGTTCGGGGGAGGAGCCGATCCTGAGCGACCTGGCGGTATTCGCCCGAGGGCGGTCGGGGCTCGATCGGACCGAGATCGGGATGGAAGGTATAACCGAAATCAAGAAGAGAATCGCCGGCCTGGCGCGAAAGCAGGGATTCAAGAAAACCACCATCCGGTACACGAGATATCTGAAAGGTGGGACGGTTCGCCGCAATGGTACGATGACCATAGATCTATAGGGAAAGATTCATGGACAAAAAAGAATTGGACCTGTTGTCCGCGGAGCTGATCGAGGGAAACGCCGGAGAAAAGGGAGTGGACGACCTGATCGCGGCACTCAAGGCATCCGGCCGCTCGATGGTGGAATCCATCTACATAGTCTCCAAAGTGTTCTCCATGTCGCCGGCGGACGCCAAAATGTCGGTGGTGACCGGCCCTTCCTGGTCGAAGGAGGGGGAAGAGCACGAGGAATTCCATCGAAGGCTGGCCGGGGAACGCGGGGACGAGGGGTGATCCGTCCGTTTCCCGGCTTCTCCCTGGCCGCCGCGTCTCCGGGCGGTTCTCCGGCGGCTCGCCGAGCGGGCCGTGGCCGGTGACCCGGCCGCGGTCCAGGTCCTGGGCGACGTCGAGGATCTCCGGGTTCGTCCGCAGGGCCATCTGGTCGCAGGTGTCGATCTGGATCTCGAGGGAGTGGAGATCCCTTTGCCCCTGGTGGCGGGCACTCGCACGTGGATTTCGGCGCGCTGACGCGGGGGCATGTGATCGTCTCCGGGGATTGGTCGGTTCTGGACGCCCGAAGTGCCCGGTCAGTCCTTCTATCGGTACTGCGGTGATTGGTGTTCGCCCCTGATCACAGGGGTCGGTTGACTACCGTTTCCCGCATGTCGACCACCGGCTGGGTGCTGCTCTGCGCCTTCAGCACCCTCCTCGGATTCCTCCTGCCCCGCCCGCGCGGGGAGCGTCCGGACCGTCCGGGCGGTCCGACGGACGAGGCCACCTTCCTCACGCTGCACATCGCGGCGATGGCGGCCCCCTCGCTGCGGGCCGGGCTCACCCGCGAGTCCGCGCGCAAGGCGGTCCGCCACCTGCGTGCCCTGCTGGGCACCGGCGCCGTCGCGGTCACCGACACCGGCGGCCTGCTCGCCTGGGACGGCGCGGCGGGCTGCCACCGCGACCACGTGCCCGAGCACGCCCGTACCGTCCTCGCCTCGGCCCGCCCGCACGTGGTGGCCGGAGACGACCTGACCTGCGGCACGCCGGGCTGCGCCATCCGGAGCGGGGTCGTCGTGCCGCTCACCGTCGACGGGCGGGTGGTCGGCGCGCTCGCCGCGTACGACACCGAGGTGAGCGCGGCACTGGCGCGGACCGTCACCGAGGTCGCCCGGTGGGTCTCCGGGCAGCTGGAGCTGGCCGAGGTCGACTCCTCGCGGCGGCGGACGATGGAGGCCGAGATGCGGGTGCTGCGCGCCCAGATGTCCCCCCACTTCGTCTACAACGCGCTGACCACCATCGCCTCGTTCGTCCGCACCGACCCCGACCGGGCGCGGGAGCTGCTGGTCGAGTTCGCCGACTTCAACCGGTACGCGCTGCGCCGGGCCCGCGACTTCGCCACCCTCGCCGAGGAGCTGCACTGCGTGGACCGCTACCTGCTGCTGGAACGTGCCAGGTTCGGCGACCGGCTCCACGTCACCCTCCGGGTCGCGCCGGAGGTGCTGTCGCTCTCCGTCCCGTTCCTCTGCCTGCAGCCCCTGGTGGAGAACGCCGTCAAGCACGGGGTGGCCGCGGCGGGACGTCGCGGCGAGGTCCGGGTGGTGGTCAGCGACGCCGGGCCCGAGGCCCACATCAGCGTGGAGGACGACGGCCTGGGCATGCCGCCCGAGCGGACCCGGACGCTCCTCGACGGCGGCCCCCCATACGGGGGCGAGGAGGGCGGGATCGGGCTGGCCGGAGTGGACGTGCGGTTCCGCCAGATCTACGGCGAGGACTACGGCCTGGTCGTGGAGAGTGCCCCGAACGTGGGCACCACGGTGCGGCTGCGCGTTCCCAAGCTCCCTCCGCCGATAGCTACTTGTAGTCAAACTATTACCTGAAGTTGCCATGAGGCTTGCGGCGGGTGTGGTCGAGGAGGCAGCGTAGGGTCATGTTGCGAGTCCTGGCCGTTGACGACGAGGTCCCCGCTCTGGAGGAGATCGCCTATCTCCTCCGCCAGGACCCCCGTATCGAGCACGTCTCCACCGCCGTGGGCGGCGTCACCGCGCTCCAGGACATGGTCCAGATGATCGGTACGGGCGAGCGGCTGGACGGGGTCTTCCTCGACATCCGGATGCCCGGCCTCGACGGCCTCGACCTGGCCAGGCTCATCGGGGGCTTCCCCAACCCGCCCCGGCTGGTCTTCGTCACCGCCCACGAGGAGTGCGCGGTGCAGGCCTTCGAGCTGGAGGCGGTCGACTACCTGCTCAAGCCGATCAGGGCCGACCGGCTGGCCGAGGCGGTGCGGCGTCTGGAGTCCATGACTCCCGCGGCCGCCGACCCCGTTCCCGAGGACGTCATCCCGGTCGAGCTCGCCGGACGGACGAGGTTCGTGCCCCAGCAGGCCGTCTGGTTCGCCGAGGCGCAGGGCGACTACGTCCGGCTGCACACCGACGAGGGCAGTTACCTGGTCCGCATGCCGCTGGCCGCCCTGGAGCGGCGCTGGGCCGGATCCGGGTTCATCAGGGTGCACCGCAGCACGCTGGTCTCGGTACGGCACGTGAGCGAGCTGCGCTTCGACGGCGGCCGGGTGATGCTCAGAGTCGGCACCGAGACGCTCCCGGTCAGCCGCCGCCACACCCGCCAGGTCCGCGAGCGGCTCATCCGCCAGTTCCGCGACCGCCCGGCCGCTCCCGGTGCGACCCGGTCCAGATCCCTGCCCTCACCCTCCGCGACCCTGCCTTCGCCCTCCGCCGCCCTACGGTAGCCGCGCCGCCTTCGCCCTCCGCCGCCCCGCGGGTACCCGCGGGGCGTGGTCTCAGGCCGCCCCTCACCCCTCTCGCAGCCGTACGACCGCCGTGGCGGCCGTCGTGTCACCGCCGCACGACAGCCGTATGAACCGCCGTATGGCCGCCGTGCGAACCGCCGTGCCGTCGCCGCACGATCGCCGTGTGACGTCCCCTCGCCGTTCGCGGCCTCCCGCCCCTGCCACGGTGCCCTTACGCCCCCGTGCGGCGATTCACGCCCGCGTGGACCCCGGCACGCCCGTCCCCGGTCACAGGGTCCTTGGTCCCGTCGCCGATCGCCGCGCCGGTCGTGGCCCGGGCGGCGACCCGGGCCGGTTCCGGCCATGGGCGCCCACCTGCCGTCGCCAGGTCCTTGATCTTGAAAGCCGTTCGCCACACGCGTCTCGCGCGCCTCATCGGCGGTCTCGCGTACCGGTGGCCTCACGGGCCCCGTGAGCCCCCGATCGACCGTTCGTCGTCCGCCGCCGGCCGCTCGTCGCCCCGGCACTCTCCGCACATCGACAACTACGGACCGTTAATCGCGCTGGGGGGAAAGCGTCGCTCACTCGTCTGGACGCGCCTCTAGTGTTCCCTCATCGGAGAGCGAGACCCGCCGCGTCAGGGGGGACAGAGCCGGAAGGCTCGCACAAGGCCTGATGCGCGGACGCCGGGTGACCGTCGGGAGCCGACGACAGCCGGTCACTCGGCCGCCGGGTCCTTGGCCGGAAGGGGAGGGGCCGCCGATCTCCGATGTGACGGGACGCCCGCGTTAGCCAGCGGGCCGGACCGTGATCCGGCCACACGGGGGCGGTCGGATCACGAGGACGGGCGTCCCGTCCGATCTCGTGAATGCCGGTGACGCGGGCCTTTCCGGCCGGCGGGCACCGGAAGGCGGCCGGCCGCCACGTCAGGTGTCGCGGAGCTTCTTGAGCGCGTCGATGTCCTCGCGGTGCTTCTCGGCGCCGCCCGGCGTCTCGATGCAGAACGGCACCCCCGCCGCCACGGGGTGGCGCAACATCTCGGCGAAGGGGGCGGCGCCGATGTGGCCGGCACCGATGTTCTCGTGCCGGTCCTTCCTGGAGCCGCAGACGTCCTTGGAGTCGTTGGCGTGGATCAGCTTGAGCCGCCCCGGGGCGATCGTGTGCAGGGCGTCCAGGGTCTCCTTGACGCCCTCGGAGGTCGACAGGTCGTGACCGGCGGAGAAGGCGTGGCAGGTGTCGAAGCAGACGCCCGCCTTCGGGTGCCAGTCGAGGGCCTCCAGGTAGGGCTCCAGGTTCTGGACGGTCGCGCAGAGCACCCCGCCCTGCCCGGCCATCGGCTCCAGCAGCAGATCGGGCCCGTCGTCGGGGATCTCCTCCAGGAGCGGCAGGAGGTGCTCGTGCAACTGGCGCAGGGCGGCGTCACGGGGCTGGCTCACCGCCGACCCGGTGTGGATGACCACTCCCTTCGCGCCGATCGCGTGGCCGCGCAGCAGGTTGTGCCGCACGGTGGCCACCGACTTCTCCAGCGTCTCGGGGCTGGGGGAGCCCATGTTGACGAGGTAGGGGGCGTGCACGAAGGACAGCGTGCCCGAGTCGCGCAGCTCGGTGTCCTGGGCGGGGTTGCCCGCGGCGAGCGCCCAGCCGCGGGGGTTGGTGACGAACACCTGGATCATCTCGGCGCCGATGTCCGCGGCGTACCGCAGCCCGCCCTTGGCGAGGCCGCCGGTGACGGATACGTGCCCACCGATGGGGGAGAGTGAAGTCATAGTGCCACCATTTTAGGCGCCCTCCGGGCCGGTTCACCGGCCCCGCCGATCGGCGTTCCTTATCACCGGCCGTCGCGCAACGTGACAGATCCGCTCCGGAAAGGCAGGTGGCGTCCGGGGCTGGAGGGGATCGCGTGGCGTGCGGGGCGGGGTGGGCCGCCGGCGGCGGCTCGACGGTGATCCGGCGGGCCACCAGGGCCGTCCCGTCGAGGCCGATGAGCGGTGACGGGCCGGATCTCGGGTCCGCGCGGGGCTTTCGGCCGCACCTCACGGGGGCGAACGGGCGATAAGAATCAGCGAGTTTGGAGCATGTTACGAAAATCTGGGGCAAATCATGGCTCAGTTTGCGGTACGTGGCGCTGGACCGCACACACCGGCGGTGTGTGTACTGCTCACATGCCTAACGTGAACTCCGCGCCGCCGGTCCCGGGGCTGGCCGCGTTCAACGCGCTGGGCGCCGAGGAGGCCGAGGCCGGGCTGCTGGCCTGCTGCGCCTGCCGGGCCTTCGCCCGGGAGGTGGCCGCGCTGCGCCCCTACCCCGATCTCGACCGGCTGGCCGAGGCGGCGGAGGCCGCCGTGCGGGGCCTGGACTGGTCCGGCGTCCGCGAGGCACTGGCCGCCCACCCCCGGATCGGCGAGCCGCCCCGCACGACGGAGCGGCCACCGGCTGCCGAGCCGTCCCGCGGGAGCGGTCCGGTGGCGGGTTCCGGGCGGCCCGGCCACCCGGAATCCCCGGAATCCCCGGAACCTCCGGGACACTCGGCAAGGGAGGCGGCCTGGTCACGCGGGGAGCAGGCGGGGGTCGGCACGGCCGGGCGGGAGGTCCTCGACCGGCTGGCGGAGGGCAACCGCGCCTACGAGCGGCGATTCGGCCACGTCTACCTGATCTGCGCCACCGGCCTGTCGGCCGAGGAGATGCTGGCCCGCCTCACGGAGCGGCTCGGCAACGACGAGGACGCCGAACGGGACGTCGTCAGGGCCGAACTCGCGAAGATCACCCGCCTGCGGCTGGCGAAACTCCTGGGAGCCGCCTCGTGAGCCCCGCGCGGGCCGTCGCGCGGCCCCGGACACCCGGGGGCCGTCCCATCATGGACCCCGCGTCCTGGAGGACCGCACGCGAGCCCGGCACCCCCGAGGCCCCCATCATGAGCTCCGCCTCCCGGGGAACCGCATACGAGCCCGGCATCTCGGGGAGCCGCCCCGTCATGAGCTCCGCCTCCCGGGGAGCCGTACGCGGGCCCGGCGCCCCCGGGGCCACATGAGCCCCGCACTCCCCGGAAGCCACCCCGTGGGCTTCCCCGCGCTTCGGAAAGGTCCCGTATGAGCCTGTCCACCCACGTACTGGACGCCGCCCTCGGCAGGCCCGCGGCGGGGGTCGCCGTACGCCTGGAGAGGGACGGAGAGGTGCTCGCCGAGGGTGTCACCGACGCCGACGGGCGGATCGCGGGATGGACCTGCGGGGCGGGCGCCCACCGCCTGGTCTTCGACACCGGCGGCTACTTCGCCGCCCGCGCCGTGGACGCCTTCTACCCCCGGGTCTCGATCGACTTCACGGTGGCGGACCCGCGGGAGCACCACCACGTGCCCCTGCTGCTCAGCCCGTTCGCCTACTCGACGTACCGAGGGAGCTAGCATGCCCGTCGTTCTCGGCCCCAACCGCTACGGCAAGGCGGAGACCCGCCTGGTCCGCGTCGTCAGGGACGGCGGCGTCCACCACATCAAGGACGTCACCGTCGGCTCGGCGCTGTCCGGAGACATGGAGGCGGTCCACCTCACCGGGGACAACGCCGCGGTCCTGCCGACCGACACGCAGAAGAACACCGTGTACGCCTTCGCCAGGAAGTACGGCGTGGCGGAGATCGAGGATTTCGCGATCCTGCTGGCCCGCCACTACGTGGAGTCGCAGCCCACCGTCCACCACGCCCGCGTGGAGGTCGAGGAGCACTTCTGGGACCGTATCCCGGCGGCCGAGGACGCCGCAGGGAAGGGCGGGCGGCACTCCTTCGTCCGCTCCGGCAGGGAGGCGCGCACCTGCGCCGTCCACCACGACCGCGACGGCACCACCACCGTGGTCTCCGGGCTGAGGGACCTGGTGGTGCTCAACTCGACCGACTCGGAGTTCTCCGGCTTCATCGAGGACGAGTACACCACCCTCCTCCCCACCAAGGACCGCGTCCTCGCCACCGCCGTCTCGGCCCGCTGGCGGCACCTGCCCGGCGCGGCGCCGTCGGGGACGGCGTACGGGGAGTCGTACGACGAGGTGCGCCGCCACCTGCTCGGGGCGTTCGCCGAGACCTACAGCCTGTCGCTGCAGCAGACGCTCTACGCGATGGGAGAGCGGGTCCTGAACGCCCGCGCGGAGGTCTGCGAGGTGCGCCTGGCGATGCCGAACAAGCACCACTTCCTGGTCGACCTCACCCCGTTCGGGCTGGACAACCCCAACGAGGTGTTCTATGCGGCCGACCGTCCCTACGGGCTGATCGAGGGCAGTGTGCTCCGCGACGACGCCCCCGACGCCCGCTTCGCCTGGGAGTGACGACCATGGATTTCCTGCGACCCGCCACGTGGGCGGAGGCACTGACCGCCAAGGCGGAGCGGCCGGAGGCGGTGCCCATCCAGGGCGGCACCGACATGATGGTCGAGCTCAACTTCGACGTGCGGCGGCCCGGCGCGCTGCTCGACCTGAACCGGGTCGCCGAGCTCGCGGGGTGGGGCGAGGAGCCCGACGGCAGGCTCAGGGTCGGCGCGGGCGTGACGTACGCGCGGTTGATCGCCGAGCTGGGCGACCGGCTGCCCGGCCTGGCCCAGGCCTCCCGCACGGTCGGCTCGCCGCAGATCCGCAACCGGGGCACCGTGGGGGGCAACCTCGGCGCGGCCTCGCCCGCGGGGGACAGCCACCCGCCGCTGCTGGCCGGGGACGCGGTCGTCGAGGTCGAGTCCGCCGCCAGGGGTGTGCGGATGATCCCGGCCGCCGACTTCTACCTCGGGGTCAAGCGCAGCGCGCTGGAGGCCGACGAGCTGATCCGGGCGTTCTGGATGAGCCCCGCGAGCGGCCCCCAGTACTTCTCCAAGGTCGGCACCCGCAACGCCATGGTGATCGCGGTCTGCTCGTTCGCGATCGCGCTCCACCCCGGCGAGCGCCGGGTCGGCACCGGCATCGGCTCGGCCGCCCCGACCCCCCGCCGCGCCGTCGCCGCCGAGGAGTTCCTCGCCGCCGAACTCGACTGGGAGGCGCGGCTCGACCCCGCGGTGCTCGCGCGTTTCGGGGAGCTGGCCGCCGGGGCCGCCTCGCCGATCGACGACGTGCGCGGCACCGCCGGCTACCGGCGCCACGCCATCGCGGTGATGGCGCGACGCACCCTCACCTGGGCGTGGAACGAGTTCCGCTCCGGACATTTCGAGAGGAGGGCCGGATGATGCGCGTCACCTTCACCGTCAACGGCCGCAGGGAGACCGCCGACGACGTCTGGGAGGGCGAGAGCCTCCTGTACGTCCTGCGCGAGCGGGTCGGCCTGCCGGGTTCCAAGAACGCCTGCGAGCAGGGCGAGTGCGGCTCCTGCACGGTCTACCTCGACGGGATCCCCGTCTGCGCGTGCCTGGTCGCGGCCGGGCAGGCCGAGGGCCGGCAGGTCCGCACCGTCGAGGGGCTCGCCGACGGCGACCGGCTCGACCCGATCCAGGAGGCCTTCGTCGAGTGCGGCGCCGTCCAGTGCGGCTTCTGCACCCCCGGCCTCCTCGTCCAGGCCCACGACCTGATCGAACGGGTCGCGCGGCCGTCCGACGCGGAGATCCGCGAGGCCCTGGCGGGCAACCTGTGCCGGTGCACCGGCTACGAGAAGATCCTCGACGCCGTACGCCTCGCGGCGGCGCGGAAGGCGGAGGCCTCGTGAGCGCGCCCCTGGCCGAGAACGTCCACGCGAGTTCCATCCTGATCGAGAACGTCCACATCGCCCCGGTCGTGGGCCAGGAGATCCCCTCGGGGCACATCCACGTCGAGGGCGACAGGATCGTGGCCGTGGGCGCGGGCCCCGCGCCGGACGTCCCGGGAGCGACCAGGATCGACGGCGCGGGCTGCCTCGCGACCCCCGGCCTGGTCAACACCCACCACCACCTCTACCAGTGGGCCTCCCAGGGGCTCGCCCAGGACGCCACCCTGTTCGAGTGGCTGACGGCGCTCTACCAGGTGTGGGCCGCCATGGACGCCGAGGTCGTCAGGGGCGCGGCGGGCGCGGGGCTGGGCTACCTGGCCCTGTCGGGCTGCACCACCTCCAGCGACCACCACTACATCTTCCCGAAGGGGCGCGGGGACCTGTTCGCCGCGGAGATCGAGGCGGCGAGGCAGGTCGGCCTCCGCTTCCACCCCGCCCGGGGCTCGATGGACCGGGGGAGGTCGCAGGGCGGCCTGCCGCCGGACGTCGTGGTCGAGCGGCTCGACGAGATCCTCGACGCGACGGCCGAGGCCGTCGACACCTATCACGATTCGTCCTTCTCCTCCATGCTCCGCGTCGCGGTCGCCCCCTGCTCGCCGTTCTCCGTCAGCGCCGACCTGATGACCGAGGCCGCCGCGCTGGCCAGGTCCAAGGGCGTGCGCCTGCACACCCACCTCGCCGAGACCCTCGACGAGGAGGAGCACTGCCTGCGGCAGGTCGGGCAGCGCCCGGTCGGCTACATGGAGAAACTCGGCTGGCTCGGCCCGGACGTGTGGTTCGCCCACGCCGTCCACCTGAGCGACGAGGACATCGACGTCTTCGCCCAGACCGGTACGGGTTCGGCGCACTGTCCCAGCTCCAACGGCCGCCTCGGCGCCGGGATCGCCCGCGTCTCCGAGATGCTCCACCGGGGCGCGAACGTCGGGCTGGGGGTGGACGGCAGCGCCTCGGCCGAGCTGACCTCCCTCTCCGGCGAGATGCGGCAGGCCCTGCTGTTCCAGCGGGCCAGGTACGGGCCCACCGCGCTCACCGCCCGGCAGGCCCTGGAGATCGCCACCCTCGGAGGGGCGAAGAACCTGGGCCGTCAGGAGGAACTCGGCTCCCTGGAGGCCGGGAAGCTCGCCGACATCGCCCTCTGGCGCACCGGGGCCTTCGCCTCCGCGGTCGCCGACCCGGTCTGCGCCCTGGTCTTCGGCACCCGGCAGCCCCCGCTGGCCCGGCTGCTGGTCGGCGGCCGGACCGTCGTCGAGGACGACGAGCTGCGTACCGTCGCCCAGGACGAGCTCGGCCGCGCGGGAGGCGAGGCGCACCGCCGCCTCATGCGCCTGGCGGAGGAGCAGGGCTTCACGGCGGCCAAGGAGGTCGGCGGATGAGCGGTGGCCCGGCCCGCTCGCCGGGGGGACCGGGCGTCGAGGGCGTGCGGGGCCGGATGTGATGATGGTCATCCGTCTCATCGGGTTCCGGCATCCGCCTCCCGTCCGCTCGTACCGGCCGGGGACGCGTGCCCCCCATCCGTCACCAGGGAGCAGGGTTGTCTGAGTCGTCGGGACACGTCGTGATCGCCCCGGACAAGTTCAAGGGCTCGCTGACCGGCGCCGAGGTCGCCGCGTGGGTCGCGGCGGGCCTCGGGCCCGGCGTCGCCACGGTCGCGCTGCCGGTGGCCGACGGCGGTGACGGCACCGTGGACGCGGTCGTGGCCTGCGGGTTCACCCGCGTCGAGGTCGAGGTCACCGGGCCCGTCGGCGAACCGGTCCTCGCCTCCTACGCCTGGCGCGACGCCTCCTCACCCCAGGGCGCCCTCCCGGGGCAGGACGTGCCGACGGCGGTCGTCGAGCTGGCCGAGGCGTCCGGCCTGCGGCGGCTGCCGGTCGCCTCCGGGCCCGCCACCCCGGCGGGATCCCCCGCGCACGAGGGCGTCGAGCTGGCCCCGCTCACCGCGACCAGCCACGGCACCGGCGAGCTGATCGCCCACGCCGTACGGCGCGGGGCCCGGCGGGTCGTGCTCGGCCTCGGCGGCAGCGCCTGCACCGACGGCGGCACGGGCATGATGCGGGCGCTCGGCGTCCGCTTCCTGGACGCCGAGGGACGGGAACTCCCCTTCGGGGGCGCGGCCCTCCGCGACCTGGAGAGGATCGACACATCCGGACTCCTCGCGATCGGCGACGTCGAGTTCGTCGTCGCGGGTGACGTGGACAACCCGCTGCTCGGCCCGCACGGCGCCGCCGCCGTGTACGGACCGCAGAAGGGCGCGAGCCCCGACGACGTGAAACTGCTCGACCGGTCCCTCGCCCGGCTCGCCGCCGTCGCCGCGCACACCCACGGCCTGGTCGGGGCCATCGAGCACGACGGTGTCGTCCGCTCGATGGGCGTGGCGGGGCGGCCGGGCGCGGGCGCCGCGGGGGGAGTGGGCTTCGCCGCGCTGGCCTTCCTGGCGGCCGACTTCCGTCCCGGCATCGACTATCTCCTGGAGCTGCTCGGCTTCCGCGACCGGCTCGAGGGCGCGCGCCTCGTCATCACCGGCGAGGGCTCGCTCGACGAGCAGACGCTGCGCGGCAAGGCCCCCGCCGGGGTCGCGAGCGCCGCGGCCAAGGCGGGGGTCCCGGTCGTCGCGGTCTGCGGGCGCCGCAGCCTCGGCGACGAGGAGCTGAACGCGGCGGGCATCACGGCCGCCTACGCGCTCACCGACATCGAGCCCGACCCCGCCGTGTGCATGTCCCAGGCGGGCCCGCTGCTGGAGCGGCTCGCCCGCAGGGTCGCGGAAAGGCACCTCTGACAGGCGGGAAGGAACGGAGAGCCGATGAGCGCAGGGGTTGAAGAGGTGCCGGACCTGGTCATCCGGTCCCGCAGGGCCGTGCTGCCCGAAGGAGAGGGACCGGCGGCGGTCTCCGTACGGGACGGGAGGATCGTCGGGGTGCACGCCCACGACGCCGAGCTCGACGCCGTCGAGCGGGTCGACCTCGGCGGCGTCGCGCTGCTGCCCGGACTGGTCGACACCCACGTGCACGTCAACGAGCCCGGCCGCACCCACTGGGAGGGTTTCGCCTCCGCCACCCGGGCGGCCGCGGCGGGCGGGGTGACCACGATCGTGGACATGCCGCTCAACTCGCTGCCGCCGACCGTGAACGCGGACGCCCTGGCCGTGAAGAGGAGGGCCGCGGACGGGCAGTGCGCGGTGGACGTCGCCTTCTGGGGCGGGGCGATCCCCGGCAACACCGGGGACCTGCGGCCGCTGCACGAGGCGGGCGTGCGCGGGTTCAAGTGCTTCCTGTCCCCGTCGGGCGTGGACGAGTTCCCGCCCCTGGACGCGGACGGGCTGCGGGCCGCCATGGTGGAGATCGCCTCCTTCGACGGCCTGCTGGTCGTCCACGCGGAGGACCCCGCACTGCTCGCCGACCCCGAGGGGCCGGGATACCCGGAGTTCCTCGACTCCCGGCCGGGAGAGGCCGAGCGCCGCGCCGTCGAGCGGGTCGCCGCCCTGGCGGGGGAGACCGGGGTGAGGGCGCACATCCTGCACGTGTCGTCCGCGCTCTGCCTGGAACCGCTGGCGAAGGCCCGGCGGGAGGGGGTCAGGCTCACCGCGGAGACCTGCCCGCACTACCTCACGCTGGTGGCCGAGGAGGTGCCCGAGGGCGCCACCCAGTTCAAATGCTGCCCGCCGATCCGCTCCTCGGCCAACCGCGACGAGCTCTGGCGCGGTCTCGCCGACGGGGTGCTCCACTGCGTCGTCTCCGACCACTCGCCGTCCACCCCCGACCTGAAGGTGCCCGACTTCGCCGCCGCCTGGGGCGGGATCTCCTCCCTGCAGCTCGGCCTGACCGCCGTCTGGACCGAGGCGGCACGGCGCGGGCACGGGCTGGGCGACGTCGTGCGCTGGATGGCGGAACACCCGGCCGCGCTGGCCGGGCTGCGCGGCAAGGGTGCCATCGCCGTGGGCGCGGACGCCGACCTGGTCGCCTTCGACGCCGAAGCCGTCCACACCGTGGACGTCTCCGCCCTGCACCACAGGAACCCGGTCACGCCCTACCACGGCAGGACGCTGGTGGGAGAGGTCCGCACGACGTGGCTGCGCGGCCGGGCCGTGGGGAAGGATCCCCGGGGCACCCTCCTCTGAAACGGTCCTGGCCGGACGTTCCGGCTCGGACGACCAAGCCACAACGACCTCCGCCGGAATGACCCCGGTCCGTGGAACGCCCTCGGCGGGGAGCGGAACCGCTCCGGCCGCCGGGCCGGTTCCCCGCGAGAAAGGTTCTCTCCGTGCCCGAATTCACCGCACTGCCCGACCTCGCCCTGCGCACCCTCGGCGGCTCGGTCGTCGCGGCCAACGACGAGTCCTTCGCCGAGAGGGAGAGCCTCATCAGGCCGGGCCGCCCCGGCTTCCTGCCGCACACCTTCGGGGCCAAGGGCCAGGTCTACGACGGCTGGGAGACCCGCAGGCGCCGGGAGCCGGGCCACGACTGGGCCCTGGTCAGGCTCGGCATGCCCGGGGTGGTCAGGGGCGTCGTGATCGACACCGCCTGGTTCAAGGGCAACTACCCGCCGTACGCCTCCGTCGAGGCCACCGAGGTCGAGGGCTACCCGACGGTCGCCGAGCTGGAGGCGGCCGACTGGGTGGAGATCGTTCCCAGGAGCGGCCTCAAGGGGGACGCCGAGCACTTCTTCGCGGTGTCCGGCGAGCGCCGCCACACGCACGTGCGGCTGAACATGTTCCCCGACGGGGGCATCGCCCGCCTGCGGGTGCACGGCGAGATCAGGCCCGACCTGTCCCTGTACGAGGGGCTCGGCCTGGACCTGGCCGCCCTGGAGAACGGCGCGCTCGTCACCGCCTGCTCCAACGAGTTCTACTCCTCGCCCAACAACGCCATCTCACCCGGCCTCGCCCGCCACCAGGCCGAGGGCTGGGAGACCGCCCGCCGCCGCAACGGCGGCAACGACTGGCTGGTGATCCGCCTGGCGGGCTCCGGCGTCGTCGGCCTCGCCGAGATCGACACCACCAACCTGGTGTTCAACGCCCCCGCGGAGGTCTCCGTCACGGGCACCGCGGACGGCGCCACCTGGTTCCCGCTGCTGCCCAGGACCCGCCTGCTGCCCGACACCCGGCACCGCTTCCGCATCCGGGACGCGCCCGCGGCCACGTACGCCAGGGTGGACATCTACCCCGACGGCGGCCTGGCCCGGGTCCGCCTGCACGGTTTCCTCACCGAGGGCTGACCTCGTCCCGGCACCGAGGTCAGTACCAGATGGTGACCTCGGTGCCGGGCGGGACCGCCTGGCCGCCCGCCGGGATCTGGGCCAGGACCCTGCCCTTGCCCAGGGTGCGCCTCATCTTCACCGTGACCCCCGCGGCGCGAAGCTCGTCTCGCGCCGCCCGGTAGTCCTTGAACACGATGTTCGGGACCACCACGATGTTGCCGCCGTTGTCGCCGGGCGGGATCTCGCCCTCGCGCTCCCAGGGCCAGTGCCATTCGCCGCCGCACTGCGACAGGGTCAGCCGGACCACGGCGCCCTTGTCGATCTCGGCCTTGGGCTGCGGGTCCTGGGCGATGACGGTGCACGGCTGGGCGGAGTCGGTCTGCTCGACGAACTCGGGAGTGAACCCGGCCCCGCGCAGCACCCCGTCGGCCTGGTCGCGGGGCATGCCCCTGACGTCCGGCATGACCAGGCCCGCGCTCACGATCAGGTCGACCTTGCTGTTCTCCTTGACCGGGTTTCCCACGGCGGGGACGGTCCGCATCACCTGGCCGCGCGGCACGGTCTCGCTGGGCTGCTTCCTGACGTCGTCGACGCGGAGGGAGAACTTGGCCAGCTCGCTCCTGGCCTGCGGGTCGGTCATGCCCACCACGTTGGGCACCGCCACCCGCTTGGGGCCGGCCGAGGCGATGAGGATCAGCTTGCTCCCCGGCTCGGCCTCGGTGCCCGCCACGGGCTCGGTGCGCAGCACGGTCCCCTTGGGAGCCTTCTCGTCGTGCTCGGCCTTGCCCGTCTCGACCGTGAAGCCGCGCTGCTTGGCCTCGCCGGTGGCGGCCACGACGTTCTTGCCCACCAGGGTGGCGGGCACCACGATGGAGGTGTTCTGCGAGAACAGCCAGCCGGTCACCCCCACCGCGATCACCATGACCACGGACAGGCCGATCAGGAACCAGCGGGCGGCGGACCCCCTGCGCGCCTTGGGAGGGGCCACGTGGCGGTCGGCGGCCGGGCCGGTCAGCAGGTCGGCGCGGGGCTGGATCAGCGTGTGGTTGGCCGGGGCGGGAGGCGCGGGCGCCGCCATCTCGTGGCCGTGCGGCGGGCCGACGGGGACGGACGGCACCGGGCCGCTCTCCCTGGGCAGCATCCGGTGCGCCTCGACGGCGGCGACCAGCAGCGCGGTGGCGTCCGCCGGGCGGTTCGCGGGGTCGCGGGACGTCGCCCTGGCCACCAGGGTGTCGAGCAGCGGGGGAGAGCCGGGCAGCAGCGCCGAGGGCACCGGCACCGTGTCGTGCACGTGCCGGTAGGCGACCGACATCGGGGTCTCGCCCTCGTACGGCTGGCGGCCGGTCAGGAGCTCGAACAGCATGATGCCGGCCGCGTAGACGTCGCTGCGGGCGTCGGCGGCCCCGGAGGTCACCTGCTCGGGCGACATGTAGCCGATGGTGCCGATCATGACACCCGTGCGCGTCTGGTTGCTCGCCTCGATCGCGCGGGCCAGGCCGAAGTCGACGACCTTGACCCGGCCGTCGTCGGCGAGCAGTACGTTCTCCGGCTTGACGTCGCGATGGATCAGGCCGGACTGGTGGGCGGCGCCCAGCGCGGCGAGGACCGGGATCATGACTTCCAGCGCCTCGCGGGCGGGCAGCCTGCCCCGGGCGCGGAGCACGTCGCGCAGGGTCCGCCCCGGCACGTACTCCATCGAGAGGTAGACGTTGTCGCCGTCCGTGCCCTGGTCGAACACGTGCACCACGTTGGGGTGCGACAGGCTGGCCACCGACTTGGCCTCGCCGATGAAGCGCCGCACGAAGGCGGGGTCCTCGGCGAGTGAGCGGTGCATCACCTTGACGGCGACCGTGCGGTCGAGCCGGACGTCCAGGGCCAGATAGACGGTCGCCATTCCGCCCCGGGCGATCCGGGACTCAACGCGGTAACGCCCGTCGAGGAGTTTCCCGACCAGGGGGTCCGTAAGCGTCGTGTCCACGAGGCCGAGTTTACGGGCGATTTGGCGCCGACAGGATGCCTGAATCCCAAACCGATGCCGAGACGTGGTGGTTTTCTATCGATCGACGATCGTCGGCCTGGCGATCGAGGGAGAGGAGGCTTCCGCGTAGCGACGCCGGGGTATCCGCCCGGCCATGCGGGCCGCCCGGCCCGCGGAGACGGCCGAGCGCATCGCCCCCGCCATCAGGTCCGGGCGCTGTGCCCGGGTGACCGCGGTGGCCAGCAGAACCGCGTCGCAGCCCAGCTCCATGGCCAGTGCCGCGTCGCTGGCCGTGCCGATCCCGGCGTCCAGGATCACCGGCACGTTCGCGAACTCCACGATCAGCTCGATGTTGTGCGGGTTGCGGATGCCCAGTCCCGAGCCGATCGGCGCGCCCAGCGGCATCACCGCCGCGCAGCCCGCCTGCTCCAGCCTGCGCGCCAGCACGGGGTCGTCGCCGATGTAGGGCAGCACCACGAACCCGTCGGCGACCAGCCGCTCAGCCGCGTCGAAGGTCTCGATGGGGTCGGGCAGCAGGGTGCGCTCGTCGGCGATGACCTCCAGCTTGACCCAGTTCGTCTCCAGCGCCTCCCTGGCCAGCCTGGCGGTCAGCACGGCCTCGCCGGCGGTGAAGCAGCCCGCGGTGTTCGGCAGCACCTTGATGTCGCGACGGCGCAGCACGTCGAGCACCGAGCCCCGCGCGGCCGGGTCGAGCCGCCGCATCGCGACCGTGGTCAGCTCGGTCCCCGAGGCGGCGAGCGCCTGGTCGAGGATCTCCAGGGACGGGGCGCCCCCGGTGCCCATGATGAGGCGGGAGGAGAACTTCTCGCCGCCGATGATCAGGTCGTCCGCCATGTCCGCCACATCCGTCATCGCCCGTCAACCTCCCTGGACCGCGGTGAGAACCTCGACGCGGTCGGCCTCCGCGAGCGCCGTGGACTCCCAGGCGCCGCGCGAGACGACCTCGTCGTTCACCGCGACGGCCACCCCGCTCCGCACACCGGTCAGCCGCTGTACGGCCTGTGCGACGGTCGCCCCGGGGGGCAACTCGTGCGCGGCGCCGTTGATGGTCACGTTCATCGGTACTCCTGCGGTGTGTGCTCCCGGAGGCGGTGTTCCCTCGGCGGGGTTTCCTGGGAATCGCGGTCCCGGGGGTCGAGGGCCCGGGAGCCGCCGTCCTGGGGGTCGAGGTCCTGGGAGCCGCGGTCTCGGGGGTCGTGTTCCCGGGAGCGGTGCTCGCGGGAAGCGCGCTCCCCGAAGCGGAGGGGCGAGCAGATCGCGGAGAGTCCCGGGCCCGTCTCTCCCGTCTCGTCCACCCCTCCCGTCGCGCCCGTCTCCTCCAAGCAGAGATCGGCGGTGAGCGGCGCGAGCAGGACCCCGCCCCGGTGGTGCCCGGTGGCCAGGCGCAGGCCGGGCACGATCGTGGGACCGATCAGCGGCAGGTTGTCCGGGGTGCCGGGGCGCAGTCCCGCGGCGACCTCGGCCACCTCCAGCTCGGTCACCCCGGGGACGAGCTCCCGCGCGTCGCGCAGCAGTTCCCACAGCCCTCCGGCGGTGACGCGGGTGTCGAAGCCCATCTCCTCCTGGGTGGCGCCGAGGACCGTCTCCCCGTCGCCGCGCGGCACCAGGTAGACGTGCGAGCCGTGTACGACCCCGCGCACGCACCGCCGCAGGATCGGCGCGGGGGAGCGCAGCCGCATGATCTGGCCCTTGACCGGCCGCACCGGGGGCAGCGCCTCCGGGGGCACCCCCTCCAGGGAGCCCGACCAGGCCCCGGCGGCGAGGATCACCAGGTCGGCCCCGACGGTCTCGCCGGTCGCCAGGCGCACCCCGGTGGCCGTTCCCGAGGTCGTGAGCAGCTCGGCCGCGCGGGCGCGGACCAGGGCGCCGCCCGCGCGCTCCAGGGCCGCCAGGAGCGCCGTGGTGACCTTCCTGGGGTCCACCCAGGCGTCACCGCCCGCCAGCAGGCCGCCGCGGACGGCGGGGGCCAGCATGGGCTCCAGGCGGCGGCACTCGCGGCCGGTGAGCCGCTCGGCGGGCAGGCCCAGCTTGGCGGTGAAGGCGGCGAGGTCGTCCAGCGCGGCCAGGTCGTCCGATCCGAAGGCGACGTCGAGCGTGCCGTCGGTGCGGTAGTCGAGGTCGTGCCCGCTGGCGTCCGCCAGCTCGGCGGCGAAGGCGGGCCAGCGCTCCAGGGAGGCCAGGCCCAGCCGCAGCAGCGGCTCCTCGGTGTAGGTGACCTCGCTGACCGGGGCCAGCATGCCCGCCGCCGCGTGCGAGGCGCCGGAGGCCGGTGCGGGGTCGGCCACCGCGACTCTCAGGCCCCGGGTGGCGGCTCGCCACGCCACCGACAGGCCGATCACGCCCCCGCCGACGACGAGGAGATCGAAATGGTCCGCCATACGTGCTCCGCTCCCTTCGCCGGCATGACCCGGATCAGGTTCGTGGCGGTCGAGGGCTCGCTCGCGGCCGTTTCAGGACCTCGCTCGCCCGTGCCGTGCCGGACCGCGCCACGGGGCGCGTCTCCTCGCACATCACCAGCTCACAGGGGTCCTTCTTCGCCCGCAGCCCTCCTCTCAGCCCGGTGCGTTCCGGGCTCCCGCGCGTCTTCTCCCCCCACCCTAAGGGCTCGGACAACACGCTCAGCGCGTCAGATGTGAGGTAAATCCCGTTTTCGTTATCAACGACCGTTGGTAGGAGTACGGGGTTCCCGCTTATGGTCGGGAAGTGTGAATCATGTCGTGGTGGTTGGAGCCGGCCTGGCCGGCGTGCGCAGCGTGGAGGCGTTACGGGCCCGCGGGTTCGGCGGCAAGATCACTTTGATCGGAGAGGAGCGGCACCGGCCCTACGACCGCCCGCCCCTGTCCAAGGGAGTGCTGCTCGGCGAGACCGACTCCACGGTCGTCGACTCCGACCTCGACGCGCTCGAGGTCGACTTCCGTGCGGGCGTGTCCGCCAAGGGGCTCCACCCCGGCGTGGTCGAGACCACCGAGGGTGAGCTGGCCTACGACGGCCTGGTCGTGGCCACCGGCGCCCGCCCGATCAGGCTGCGTGGAGACGGCCCCCAGCACGTGGTGCGCACCATCGACGACGCGCTCCGGCTGCGTTCCCTGCTCGGCGAGGGGACCGCGGTCGCCGTCGTCGGCGCGGGCTGGATCGGTGCCGAGGTGGCCACCGCCGCCCGCAGGGCGGGCTGCGCCGTGACCGTCGTCGAGGCCGCGGACACCCCGCTGGCCGCCGCCCTCGGCCAGGTCGGCGCGTACACCGCCCCCTGGTACGCCGAGGCGGGCGTCGACCTGCGCCTGGGCACCATGGTCGCCTCCGTCGACCACGGGGGCCTCACCCTGGCCGACGGCTCCGCGATCGAGGCCGACGTGGTCGTCACCGGCGTGGGGGTGCGGCCCGCGACCGAGTGGCTGGCCGGGTCCGGCATCAGGCTCGACAACGGCGTGGTCACCGACGAGCACCTGCGCACCTCGCTGCCGGACGTGGTCGCCGTGGGCGACTGCGCGGCCTGGTGGTCGCGCCGCTACGGCCTCCGCCTCCGGGTCGAGCACTGGGACACCGCCCTGGGCGCCCCGGACGTCGCGGCGGCCACGCTCGTCGGCGACGCCGCCGTCTACGACCCGGTCCCTTATTTCTGGTCCGAGCAGTTCGGCCACATGGTCCAGTACGCCGGCCACCACGACGGCGCCCGCATGATCCGGCGCGGCGACCCGGCGGCCGAGGGGAAGCCCAGATGGGCGGTCTGCTGGGTGACCGAGGACGACCGGCTCACCGCGGTACTGTCGGTCAACCGCCCCCGCGACCTCGTCCAGGGACGCCGTCTCATCGAGGGCGGGCAGCGCCTCGACGTCCACCGCCTCACCGACCCTGCGATAGCGTTGCGCGACTGTACGGTGGCGTAACCTCGCCGCCAGGTGTTTGGCGAAGGGCTCGATGTGGTAGTGGTGGATTCGTGACGCTTTCTGTTGCGCAGATCGACCGGGAAACCGACCAGTTGGTGGGCGAGTGGCTCACCCTGACCGAGGTGGCCAGAAGGCTCAACCTGAGCGCCGGTCGCGCCAAGCAACTTCTCAAGGACCGCAAGCTCATCGGAGTGCGCAGGGGCGGCGGCGAGCCGCAGGTCCCCGCCGCGTTCCTCGCCGACGGAGACGTCGTCAAGGGCCTCCCCGGCACCCTCACGGTGCTTCTGGACGCCGGATACGACGACGTCGAATCCCTTCGCTGGCTTTTCACCCCCGACGACACGCTGCCGGGCTCGCCGGTCGACGCGATCGTGGCGGGTCGCCACACCGAGGTGAAGAGACGTGCCCAAGCCCTCGGTTTCTGACGCCCGCCTGTATCTGTGTACGGACGGGCGCCGTGACCGGGGAGATCTCGCGGACTTCCTCGACGCCGCCCTCGCGGGCGGCGTCGACATCGTGCAATTGCGCGAGAAGGGTCTTGAGGCGCGCGAGGAGCTCGATCTCCTCGCCGTCTTCCGCGAGGCCTGCGACCGCCACGGCACCCTCCTGGCCGTGAACGACAGGGCCGACATCGCCTACGCGATCCGTCCCGACGTGCTCCACCTCGGCCAGGATGATCTGCCGGTACGGGTCGCGCGCGACATACTCGGCGACGACATCCTCATCGGGCGTTCCACTCACGCCCCCGAGGAGGCGTCCGCCGCGGCCGTCGAGCCCGGTGTCGACTACTTCTGCTGCGGCCCGATCTGGCCGACGCCCACCAAGCCCGGCAGGTTCGCCCCGGGCCCCGGCCTGCTCAGGCATGCCGCGGCGCTGGAGACCGACCGGCCCTGGTTCGGCATCGGCGGCATCGACCTCGCCAACCTGGACGAGGTCATGTCGTACGGCGTGCGCCGGGTCGTGGTCGTGCGGGCCATCACCGAGGCCGACGACCCCAAGGCGGCGGCCGAGGAGTTCAAGCGGAGGCTGGCCGCCCCCGCCTGAGGCCATCCGCCCGGCGAGGACCGTTTCCCCGGCCGGGCGGTCCGGCCTGTTCGCCGAATTCTCCGGCCGGGCGGTCTGCTTTGTTCGCCGAATTCTCCGGCCGGGAGGTCCGGTCTGTTCGCCGACCCGTCGCGGACCGGCCGGGTGTGCCCCGGACGCGCGGTCAGGTCCGCCGGGAGGTGGCGGCCACCGCGAGGTCGGCCAGGGCCGCGCGGGCCTCGGGCAGGATCGGAGCGCCCTCCAGCGAGCCGAGGGCGTTCTCCAGATACCCCTTGATCAGGTCCTCGCACGCCACGAGGGCCCCCGTCTCCTCGATGATCCGGCGCAGCCGGTCGATCCCGGCCTCGTCCAGGCCGGGATCGCCGAGCGTGGTGCGCACCACCTGGGCCTGGGATTCCGAGGCCACGGCGAGCGTGCGGGCGATGAGCATCGTCCGCTTGCCCTCTCGAAGATCGTCGCCGGCCGGTTTGCCGGTCTCGTCCGGGTCGCCGAACACGCCGAGGATGTCGTCGCGCAACTGGAAGGCGATGCCCACGGACTGCCCGTACTCCTCGCAGAGCCGGTCGATCCAGGGCTCCCTGCCCCGGGCCGCCAGCACCAGGCCGAGCCTGAGCGGCTGCTCCACGGAATACTTGCCGCTCTTGAAGAGGGCGACCCGCAGCGCGCTGTCGAAGGTGCCCTCGCCGTGCGCCTGCTCCAGCAGGTCGAAGTACTGCCCGCACATCAGCTCGGTGCGCATGTCGTCGTGGACCTTCTGCGCCGCCGCCAGCGAGGCGGCCGGCAGGCCGCTGTTCCGCCACATCTCCCCGGACCAGATCAGCATCAGGTTGCCCAGCAGGATGGCCGCCCCCTCGCCGAACTGCTCGGCCGAGCCGTGCCAGCCCGCCTTCCTGTGCAGCTCCTCGAACCTGCGGTGCACCGAGGGCATGCCCCGGCGCAGGTCGCTGGCGTCCATCACGTCGTCGTGCACCAGGGCGCTGGCCTGGAGCAGCTCCAGCGAGGCCGCGGCGGAGAAGAGCGCGGGATCGTCACCCCCGCCCGCGCCGCGCCAGCCCCAGTAGCAGAAGGCGGGTCGCAGCCGCTTGCCACCCGCGAGGAAGTCCTCGGCCGCAGAGACGAGCGGCGCCAGCTCCGGAGCGCTGACCTGCGGGCGCTGCTGTTCGACGAATCGCCGAAGAGAACGGTCCACCTCGGAGCGGATCGTGTCCAGCGCGGCTGCAGAAGTGATCATCGAATACCTCCAGTGTGGAGACCCTGGGCTTCAGCTCTGGGGGGAAAACGCGGTACGACGCCGTACGTCCCGGCGGCGTGACCGGCGGTGATGACACCCCGACCACCGTACGCATGATCGACAAGATCCTCTCCGCCGGCCCGGCGGAGAGGTGGAACGCCTGTGGGACCAATGTGGGGCACGACACCTCCGGGTTCCGTGCGACGGGCATGCGGCAGGAAACCCAATCTATGAAAATTGGAATCCCCCGGCTTCGGCGGCAGGAGGAGGTCAGGTAATGAGATTAACGGTCCAAGGGGACATTTCGATCTAGAGGGGTGGTTGTTTTACGCGGTAATTGTCACAAGCCCGTTCCGCGGGCGGCGGGGAAGATCTGTCCGGGCGCCCGGACGGCCGGGCAAGTATCCTTGACCCCATGGCTCTGGGTCGCGCATCTGTCCTCCCTGATCGTGTCGCCACCGTCCGCGAGCTCCTCGCCGCCGGTGCCCGCTCGTTCTCCTTCGAGTTCTCCCCCCCGAAGACCGACGAGGGGGAGCGTCAGCTCTGGCGCGCGGTTCGCGAGCTGGAATCGCTGCACCCCACCTTCGTGTCCGTCACCTACGGCGCGGGCGGCAGCACCCGCGACCGCACGGTCGACATCGTCGAGCGGCTCGCCCACGAGACCACGCTCACCCCGGTCGCCCACTTCACCGCCGTCAACCACTCCGTCCGCGAGCTGCGCCACCTGATCGGCCGCTTCGCGGGAGCGGGGGTGCGCAACATCCTCGCCGTGCGGGGCGACCCGCCCGGCGACGTGACCGGCGAGTGGGTGCGCCACCCCGAGGGCGTCCTGTACGCCGAGGAGCTCGTCCGGCTGATCCGCCAGTCCGGCGACTTCTGCGTGGGCGTGGCCGCCTTCCCCTACAAGCACCCCAGGTCGGGCTCGATCGAGTCGGACACCGAATACTTCGTGCGCAAGTGCCGTGCGGGCGCCGATTACGCGATCACCCAGATGTTCTTTCGTGCCGAGGACTACCTACGGTTGCGCGACCGGGTGGCGGCCAGCGGGTGTGACACGCCGATCATCCCCGGCATCATGCCCGTCACGCAGATGAGCACCATCGCCAGGTCCGAGCAGCTCTCCGGCGCGCCGTTCCCGCCGGAGGTGGCCGAGAGGTTCGCGGCCGTCGCCGACGACCCGGCCGCGGTGCGCAGCCTCGGCATCGAGCACGCCGCCGAGCTCTGCCAGACCCTGCTCGACGAGGGCGCCCCCGGCATCCACTTCATCACCTTCAACCGCTCCAGCGCGACCCGCGAGGTCTTCCAGGCCCTCGACCACACGTCGCCGACCGCCCCGCTGCCGGTCTGACGCCGCCGGGCCGCCCCCGGCCCCGCCTGGGACGCGGCACCCGGGGCCTGGCGTGGCCGCCCGGTCCCGTCGCACCGTACCCGGCCCGCCTGATCGCGCGGGCCGGTTTCGCGGGAGAGGCGCGCGCCGGTGCGGGACGTCCGGGGAGGGCGGCGTCCCGGCGGAGAACGGGGTCGCGGAGGCCGCCCGCCGGGTGGCGGTGGCTCAGCCGTCCAGCGGCAGGACGGTCCCGAGGATCGCGTAGCGCTCGTGCCCGCCGGGGAAGACGAACTGCGTGAGCAGGTCCACGAAGCCGACGCTCCGATAGAGGTGCCGGGCCGCGGTGGGCTGGTCGCGGGTCGACAGCACGGCGGTGCGCTCCAGGCGGCCCGCGCACATGCCCGTGATCATCGCCCGGCCGATGCCCTTGCCCTGGTAGTCGGGGTGGACGTGGATCTCGGCGAGCTCCAGCGCGTCGCCCAGCCAGCCGCGGGCGCTGCCCTCGCCGTGTTTCTCCGCCAGGGCCCGCCTGACCACGTCGTGCCACCACTGGCCGGGAACCCCGTGGAAGCCGTAGGCGATGCCCACCGGGGTGCCGTCGGAGAGCTCGGCGAACAGGCAGGTGAAGGCGGGATGGGTGGCGTGGTTTCCCATGATGAGCCTGCGGCCGGCGACCTGGTCGGCGGGCGGGTTCATCGCCTCGGTGTAGACGCGCAGGACCGCGTCCAGCCGGAGAGTGAACTCGTCGGGGCCGATCCGTCGCAGTCCGATCACGCGTCGCACCCTAGCAGGGCGGGCGCGGCGCGGGTTTCCGCCAGGTGGGGGAGCGGTATCCGGCGTTCACCACGAGGTTTACCGCCGCCCGGGGCCGGCCCGCAGACCGGCCCCGGGCGGCCTGACCGGCTTCTCGCGGGTGTCGTGCGGGCCGTCCGGGCCGTCCAGGCCGAGCCGGCGCGGTGGGCCCGGCCCGGCGCCGTGTCGTGAGCACGGCGCTCAGGCGTCGCGGAAAGCCGTCATTCGACCTCGACGGGGACCCCGCCGGTGATGCGGACGAGCTCGTCGAAGGAGGTCGGGAAGACGGTGTGCGGATGGCCCGCGGCGGCCCAGACGACCTCGTGCTTACCCAGCCAGGTGTCGACCAGGGTCCTGACCGGGGCGGGGTGACCGATCGGGGCGACGCCGCCGATGACCTGGCCGGTGGCCGCCCGCACGAAGGCGGGGTCGGCGCGCCTCACCCTCGTCACGCCGGCCGTCCTGGCGATCAGGTCGGTGTCGACCCGGTGGGCGCCGCTGGTGAGCACCAGGAGCGGCTCGCCGTCGGCGTCGAATATCAGGCTGTTGGCGATGGCGCCGACCTCGCAGCCGAGCTGCGCGGCCGCGGTGGCGGCGGTCGGGGTGGCCTCCGCGAAGATGACGATCTCGCCGGGAACGCCGTGCTCTCGCAGGACGGCGGCGACCTTCTCGATGTTCGGATGCAACTTTTCTGACACGCGGACACTCTAAACAGATTGACCGTTGATTGCCGGTCTATAACCGGCCTCCTGCGCGGGGAAACCGTGCGCTATGGTCCCTTGACCTGATCCATAGTGATATGAGGAGTTGATTGAAAGTGGGGGTTGGACAGCGGCTGGGAGTGGCCGCGCTGATGACGGCGGGGGCCGTGCTCCTCTCTTCCGCGGGCGTCACCCTTTCCGCGGGTGCCGCCGCGGCCCAGACCTCGGCCTCCCCTGCCACCCCGGCCTCTTCGGCCGTGGCGACCGTGACGGCGGGGGCGGCCCCGTTCGTCGCACCCGGCAGGACGCTCAGGCTCGGCGCGAAGGGCGCCACGGTGAGGACGCTCCAGACCCGGCTGGCCGAGCTCGGCTACGCCCCGGGCAGGATCGACGGCCGCTACGGCGGGGCGACCCTGGCTGCGGTCTGGGCCTTCCAGAAGGTCAACGGCCTCTCGCCGACCAGCACCGTGGCGCGCCGGACCTGGGACGCCCTGGAGGCCCCGCTGGCGCCGAAGGTGCTCGTTCCCAACGGGAAGCCGACCCGGGTCGAGGTCAACCTCGCCAAGCAGGTGATGGTCCTCTACGTCGGCGGCGTGGTGAGGCTGGTCAGCCACACCTCCTCCGGCAGCGGGATCTCCTACTGCGAGACGGCGACCTGGGAGGGCAGGGCCCAGCGGTTCTGCGGCGACGCCCGCACGCCGACGGGCGACTACAAGACCACCTGGCGCAGAGACGGCTGGCACAAGTCCTACCTGGGCCAGCTCTACAACCCGATCTTCTTCAACGGGGGCATCGCCTTCCACGGCGCGCTGTCGGTGCCGCTGGCGCCCGCCTCGCACGGCTGCGTACGGCTGCCGATGCACGTGGCGGAGGTCCTTCCCGGCCTGCTCGGCGCGGGAGTGCCGGTGCACGTCCGGGGCAGGTTCGTCCGGTAGGGCGGCGGAGCGGGCGATCCGGCGGGGGAGACCCCGCCGGCGGCGAACGGGGCCCCGGGAGACGGTGATCTCCCGGGGCCCTTTCGCGTGCCCGCCCGCCCTCACACACCCGAAGATCGAACTTTTGTTCGCCGTTTTACTTGACAGTATTAGTGGTCGAATTTATGTTCGATGTGATGACACGGGGCTCGCGGCTCGTGTTCTAAGGGCGGCCGATCGGGTCCACGTCTTCGGCGAAGACGATCGGGCCAGGTCAGGGCGGGCGGGGAGAGGGGAAGCTCCTCGTCCGGCCGTCCGGTGGGTTTGTCGGTGGGGTCTGAGAGTGTGATACCACCGGCGAAAACGCCGGAGCCGCTTGCGACCAAGGAGGCTGAAGCACTATGACCCCTCGGCTCAGCGATTCCGGTGGGCCCCGGTTGTCCCCCACGGTGCGGGCGCACCTCACAGACGCGCGCGACTGCCTCGAAGAGGCCGCCGCCGCCCGGACCTCCGCCGCGCGTTACGTCGCGGCCCACCTCGCCGCGCTCAGGGCGGCCGCCGCCGTCCTGGCGGCCCGTCCCCGTCCGATGCAGGGCCGCAGGCGCAGGCTGCGCAGCGCCTGGGAGCTGCTGCCCGAGGCCGAGCCCCGCCTGGCCGAGTGGGCCCCCTACTTCGAGACGAGCGCGGCCAAGAGGGCCGCCGCCGAGGCGGGCCTGACCCGCACGGTGTCCTCGCGAGACGCCGAGGAGCTCATCTCCGAGGCCGAGCGCTTCGTCACCACCGTGGAGAAGCTGCTCGGCGTGCCGAGCCAGCCCATGCTCCCCGGCCAGGTCCCCCTAGCCGGTTAGAGCCCGGAGCGGCCTCCCGCCCGGGAGCGCCGCGCCGAGAGCTCACCGGCGCCGTCCCCGTACGTTCCCGTGCCCATCGGTCCTCCCGGCGGGCACGAGGACGTACGGGGACGTTTAACGCCGCCGTTCCTCAGGCCGCCGCCGTGGCGTTCTGACGGGCGGCGCGGTGACGCAGCAGGAGCATGGCCGCGTCGTCGCCCAGCGGCCTGCCCACGTGGTTGAGCAGGTCGGCGCGGAGGGCGTCCAGCGAGTCCTGGGGGTCGGCGCCGTCCAGCAGGTGCGCCCGCTCCAGCAGCGGGTAGAACTCGCCCGCCCCGTCGCGCGCCTCGATGACCCCGTCGGTGTAGAAGAGGACCTGGTCGCCCGGCTCGAACGGGATGTGGTGCGGCTGCGGCTCGCTGGCCTTGAGGGAGCTCATGCCCAGCGGGAGCGCCTCGTCCGGCGGGTCGGCGAACCAGATCCCGCCGTCGGCGCCGAGCACCATGGGCGCCGGGTGGCCGCAGTTGATGACGGTGATGGTGGAACCACCGCTGATCTCGGCCAGCACGGCGGTCACGAACTGCTCGCCGGACAGCTCGCGGGTCAGGGCGTTCTCCAGACGCGCCACGACGCCCTGGAGCGTTCTCTCGTCGTGCGCCGCCTCACGGAAGGCCCCGAGCACCACCGCGGCCGTCTCCACGGCCTCCAGGCCCTTGCCCTGGACGTCTCCCACGATGATCCGGACCCCGTGCGGGGTGGTGACGACCTCGTACAGGTCACCGCCGATCCTGGCCTCGGCCGTGGCGGAGGTGTACGAGACGGCCACGCCGATGCCCGGTCCCGCGCGGCGGGGCACCGGGCGCAGCAGCACCCGCTGGGCGGCCTCGGCCACCGAGCGTACGTCGGCGAGCTGGTGTTCGTGGCGCAGCCGCCCGGCGCTGGCCAGCACGCTGGCCACGGTGACGCCGAGGATGGCGAGGAGGGTGATGTCGGTGCGGGGCATCCAGAGGATGTCGTTGTAGGCGCCGAGCGCGAAGCACAGCACCAGGGCGACGACGCCGACCACGGTGGTACGGGCCAGGCCGCACGCCACGCTGGCGAAGGCCGGGCCGAGGGCGAGCAGCGGCAGGAGGCCGGACGTGGGGCCCGTGCCGAAGTCGATCAGGGCCACCACGGCCATGACGACGAACGGCAGGAGTTTCAGGGTGTCCTGGGTCTGGGTGGTGCCGATCGAGGTCAGCAGCCGCAGGAAGGCACGCGTCTTGGTCGATCCCAATGACGCCATGAGAGCGCGGAGACGGTTTTTCGGGCTCGATCGAGAGTGATCAAGCCGATCATCTCCCGGGGCCATGTCCACCACATCTCGCTAAATGCATGTTTGCCTTTTCCTACCACAATGGCTGTAGCCGGGGGCGGGACGAAGGGCACGTTCTGCTGTGAGCAAGATTCTCTGCGGGGTGGGCACGCCGGTTCCGGCGTACCCACGACCGGTCAGGCCGTCAGAAGGACTCGACGGCTCGGCGAGCCTCCGGGTCCAGCACTCCCCAGCTGATGAGCTCCTCGGTGAGCTCGCCGGGGGACTTGTCGTATATCACGGCGAGGGAGCGGAGGTCCTCCTGGCGGATGGACAGCACCTTGCCGTTGTAGTCGCCACGCTGGCTCTGGATGGTGGCCGCGTAACGGGCGAGCGCGCCCGCCTTCTCCTTGGGGAGCTGGGCAAGACGCTCAAGGTCGATCACAAGCTTCGGTGTCGGGCCAAGGGGGCTCGGAGCGGCCCCTCCCGGCAGCAACTCCGAGACCGGCACTCCGTAGAAATCAGCCAGTTCGGCAAGCTTCTGCACGGTGACGGCACGGTCGCCACGCTCGTAGGAGCCGACGACGACCGCCTTCCAGCGCCCGCGGGACTTCTCTTCGACTCCGTGCAGGGACAGGCCCTGCTGGGTGCGAATGGCGCGGAGTCGTGCACCCAGCGACTTGGCGTACTCAGACGGCATGGTGTGGCCCCCCGGCTCTGTTATGTAGTGCTCTCAACTTGATTGTGCTACCTCGCAACTTATGCCCCGTTCACCGGGTTGGCGCCCGGGGTAGGCACCTTCGGTGACCGGTGCGTCAGGGTTCACCCGATAACGCCACGAGGTGTGGTTACGGACAGTGACGGTAAAGCGGTGGGCGCCTAAGGTCAAGCTGATTGGAAAAAAGATGTCGAATCCGGTCCGATGGGGTCCGCCTCAAACGCCGCACTTGTCCTACCGAGCATCGTGAAACCTCCGGTTTTTACGGGACTTCCGCCGGATTCCCGCCTCTTCTGCTGGATTCGAGGCAACGTTGTCGCCGGGCGCGGCGCCGGGCGTATGATCTTGAACGAGGCGTCGGCGGGGAATACCCGGTGCGACGGTCACGTCCGTCCGCGGACGGGGATCGGCGGCGTGCCCGCATGCCCGCCGGGGCGGCGCGGGACGGGCACGCCGGCGTCGACGATCGCGAAGGCGAACGGGGTGCGTCAGACGCCGTCGCGTTCGAGCGGGCAGCTCATGCAGCGCGGGCCGCCCCGGCCGCGGCCCAGCTCGCTGCCCCGGATCGTGATGACCTCGATCCCGTTCTCGCGCAGGTGGTTGTTGGTGGTGGTGTTGCGCTCGTAGGCCACCACCACGCCGGGCCGCAGGGCCAGCACGTTGCAGCCGTCGTCCCACTGCTCCCGCTCGGAGGCGTACACGTCCTGCGTCGCGCTGAGGACCTTGATGTCGTCCAGCCCGATCGCCCGCGCGATGGCCCGGTGCATGTCCTCGGGGGGATGGTCGGTGATCTTGAGTTCCTTCTCGTTGTCGCCGGGCTCGACCGTGTAGGAGGGCAGCATGCCCAGCCCCGCGAACTTGGTGAAGACGCCGACGTCCACGTTGGTCATGACCGTGTCCAGGTGCATGAAGGCCCGCGCCTTCGGCATGTCCAGCGCGACGATCCTCGTCGCCGCCCCCCGCTTGAACAGGCTGCGCGCGAGCATCTCGACCGCCTGGGGCTGGGTGCGCTCGCTGACCCCCACCAGCACCGCGCCCCGGCCGATGACGAGCACGTCGCCGCCCTCGATGGTGGCGGGCGCCGCGGGGATGCCGGGCATCCAGACGTTGTAGCCGCCCTCGTCCGGCCGGTCGTAGCCGGGCGCGAAGGCCGGGTGGTAGCGGTAGATCGCCTCCATGTTGACGGTCTCGCGGCGGCGGGCCTTCTTCCTCATCGCGTTGATCGAGACGCCGTCGTAGATCCAGCAGGAGGTGTCGCGGGTGAACAGGTGGTTGGGCAGCGGGGGCAGGACGAAGTCGTCCGGCCTGAGCGTGTGGAAGGCGAGGCTCTTGGGTTCGGTGCCCATGTCCACCAGCTCGCGCTTGGTGATGCCGCCGGTGAGATAGCGCTGGAGCGTGATGGAGTCCATCGAGTCCAGCGCGTTGCGGATGGCGTCGACGGCCATCGGGCCGAAGTAGCGCTCGTCGGCGACGCCGTCCAGGATGTGCTTGCGCGCCTCGGGGATCTCGACCGTCTCGCGGAGCAGGTCGGAGAGCATGTAGACGGTGACGCCCTGGTCGACCAGGAGCTTCTGCCACTCCTCGTGCTCCTCCACGGCGCGCTGCACCCACAGCACGTCGTCGAAGAGGAAGTCGTCCTTGTTCGACGGCGTGAGCCGTTTCAGGGCGAGTTCCGGCTTGTGCAGCAGGACCTGGTGGAGCCGGCCGACCTCGGAGTCGACGTGAAAGGCCATTTCTCTTCCTTCGCGGCTGGTGAAGAGACCGTCGGGCCGCCTGCGCCCGGCGTGTGATCGTCGTGCTTCGCCTTGGTGCGGATGTAAAGCGCATACCCGAAAGAGCCAAGGAGAAGTCAGCGAAGATCGTGATATTTATTCACTTTTGAGAAGATTGGCAGGGGTGGATCTTCGGCGTTCGCGGAGCGGACCCCTGTTCGAACGAACCGTCACACGGCTGGTACCTTGAAGTCGTTGACTTCCTTTAAGACCCGTCCCGTGAGGCGGGAAAGGTGGTGTTCCCCGTGGCCGAGGCCATTTCGCGTGCGCTCCCGCATGCGCAGGGCGGCGCCCGCGCCGTCCTTGAGCAGCCCGACATCAACCGGGCCCTCATCCGCATCTCCCACGAGATCCTTGAGCGGACCAAGGGCGGCGAGAACGTCGTCCTCCTGGGCATTCCCACCCGCGGCGTCCACCTGGCCCGCCGCCTGGCCGCCCACATCAAGCAGTTCGAGGGCCGCTCGGTCCCCGTCGGCTCCCTCGACGTCACGATGTACCGCGACGATCTCCGGCTGCGCCCCGCCCGCGCGCTGGGCCGCACCGAGCTGCCCGCCGACGGCATCGACGGCAAGGTGGTCGTCCTCGTCGACGACGTCCTCTACTCCGGCCGCACCGTCCGCGCCGCCCTCGACGCCCTCAACGACCTGGGCCGCCCGCAGGCCGTGCAGCTCGCCGCCCTGGTCGACCGGGGCCACCGCGAGCTGCCCATCCGCCCCGACTACGTGGGCAAGAACCTGCCGACCTCCAAGTCCGAGAGCGTCAAGGTCTACCTGGAGGAGAACGACGGCCGCGACGCGGTCCTGCTGCTGAAGGAGGAGGATCGATGAAGCGGCACCTGATCTCCGCGGCCGACCTGACCCGCGACGACGCCCTGCTCATCCTGGACACCGCCGACGAGCTGGCCAAGATCTCGGAACGTTCCATCAAGAAGCTCCCCACCCTGCGGGGCCGCACGGTGGTCAACCTCTTCTTCGAGGACTCCACCCGGACCAGGATCTCCTTCGAGGCCGCGGCCAAGCGCCTGTCGGCCGACGTCATCAACTTCTCCGCCAAGGGCTCCAGCGTCTCCAAGGGCGAGTCGCTCAAGGACACCGCGCTCACCCTGGAGGCGATGGGCGCCGACGCCGTCGTGATCCGCCACGGCGCCTCGGGCGCGCCGCACCGGCTGGCCGGCTGGGTGCGCGGCAGCGTCGTCAACGCCGGCGACGGCACCCACGAGCACCCCACCCAGGCCCTGCTCGACGCCTTCACCATGCGCCGCCGCCTGGGCCCGCTGGACGGCAGGAAGGTCACCATCGTCGGTGACGTGCTGCACAGCCGGGTGGCCCGCTCCAACGTGCTGCTGCTGGCCACGCTCGGCGCCGAGGTGACCCTGGTCGCCCCGCCGACCCTGTTCCCGGTCCAGGTCGACTCCTGGCCGTGCGAGGTCTCCTACGACCTCGACGCGGTGCTGCCCAAGTCCGACGTGGTGATGATGCTGCGCGTGCAGCGCGAGCGCATGAACGCGGCGTTCTTCCCCACCGAGCGGGAGTACAGCCGCCGCTACGGGCTCGACCGCGACCGCGTCGCCAGGATGCCCGACCACGCCATCGTGATGCATCCCGGCCCGATGAACCGGGGTATGGAGATCGCGGCGGAGGTGGCCGACTCGCCGCGCTCGACGATCGTCGAGCAGGTCGCCAACGGCGTGACCGCACGCATGGCCGTCCTGTACCTGCTGCTTGGCGGCGCCGACCTCGGGGGAGAGATCTGATGAACGACCGCATCGGGACCACGCGTGACGGCATCGTCATCAGGGGCGCCAGGATCCTGGGTGGCGAGCCCGCCGACATCCTGATCCGCGACGGCCTCCTGGTGGAGATCGGCCGGGGGCTGACCGGCGGCGAGGTCGTCGAGGCCGAGGGGCTGATCGCCCTGCCCGGCCTGGTCGACCTCCACACCCACCTGCGCGAGCCCGGCCGCGAGGACGCCGAGACCGTCGCCACCGGCACCCGCGCCGCCGCCCTCGGCGGCTACACCGCCGTGCACGCCATGGCCAACACCGAGCCGGTCGCCGACACCGCGGGCGTCGTCGAGCAGGTCTGGCGCCTGGGCCAGGAGGCGGGCCACTGCGACGTGCAGCCCGTCGGCGCCGTCACCGTCGGCCTGGGCGGCGAGCGCCTGGCCGAGCTCGGCGCGATGGCCGACTCCACCGCGCGGGTCAGGGTCTTCTCCGACGACGGCAAATGCGTCTCCGACGCGGTGCTCATGCGCCGCGCCCTGGAGTACGTCAAGGCGTTCGACGGCGTCGTCGCCCAGCACGCCCAGGAGCCGCGCCTGACCGAGGGCGCGCAGATGAACGAGGGCGCGGTCTCGGGGCGGCTGGGCCTGACCGGGTGGCCCGCGGTCGCCGAGGAGGCGATCATCGCCCGCGACTGCCTGCTCGCCGCCCACGTCGGCTCGCGCCTGCACATCTGCCACGTCTCCACGGCCGGTTCCGTCGAGATCATCCGCTGGGCCAAGTCCAAGGGCTGGGACGTCACCGCCGAGGTGACCCCGCACCACCTGCTCCTCACCGACGAGCTGGTCGAGGACTCCCCGGTCGGCGCCTACAACCCGATCTACAAGGTCAACCCGCCGCTGCGCACCCGCGCGGACGTCGAGGCGCTGCGCGAGGCCCTGGCCGACGGCACGATCGACTGCGTGGCCACCGACCACGCCCCGCACCCGGTCGAGGACAAGGAGACCGAGTGGGCCGCCGCGGCCATGGGCATGATCGGCCTGGAGACGGCGCTGGCCGTGGTCCAGGAGGCGATGGTGGACACGGGGCTGCTCGACTGGGCCGGTGTCGCCGAGCGCATGTCCCACGCCCCGGCCAGGATCGGCAGGCTCCAAGGCCACGGGCAGCCGATCGAGACCGGGGCCCCGGCCAACATCACCCTCTACGACCCGTCGGTGCGCGCCGCGGTCGACCCGGCGGGCTACGCTTCCAAGAGCCGCAACACGCCCTACCAGGGGCTGACCCTGCCCGGCCGCGTCGTGGCGACCTTCCTGCGCGGCAGGCCGACCGTCCTGGACGGAAAGCTCACGTGAGGGCCCTCGTCCGCCACGCCCGGGCGGCCGCCGCGATCGCCGCGTCGGATGCCCTCTCCTTTTCCTCCCCGGAACGCGGTGGCGTCCCGTCCGGCAGGGGGACGGCGACCCAACCTGCCGGATATTTCATACTTTGCGGAGCTGTAACCGAGATGATCGGGGTGTGTGAGTGACCGCAGTGCTAGTGCTGGAAGACGGACGCGTCTTCCACGGGACCCCTTACGGCGCCGAGGGCGAGACCTTCGGCGAGATGGTCTTCAACACGGGGATGACCGGCTACCAGGAGACGCTGACCGACCCGTCGTACCACCGCCAGATCGTCGCGATGACCGCGCCCCACATCGGGAACACCGGGATCAACGACGAGGATCCGGAGTCGTCGCGGGTGTGGGTGGCCGGATACGTGGTCCGCGAGCCCGCCCGGGTGGCCTCCAACTGGCGGTCCAACCGCTCCCTGGACGACTACCTCAAGGAGCAGGGCGTCGTCGGCATCGCCATCACCGGCACCCGCGCCCTGACCCGCCACCTGCGGGAGCGGGGGGCGATGCGGGCCGGGGTCTTCTCCGGCGGGGCCCTGGCGCCGGTCGAGGAGCTGCTGGAGCGGGTGCTGAGCAGCCCCGCGATGGAGGGCGCCGACCTGGCCGGGGAGGTCTCCACCCCCAAGCCGTACGTCGTGCCCGCGATCGGCCCCAGGCGGTTCACCGTGGCCGCCGTCGACCTCGGCATCAAGGCGATGACGCCGCACCGGCTGGCCGAGCGCGGCTGCGAGGTGCACGTGCTGCCCGCCTCCGTCACCGTCGAGGAGATCCTCGCGATCGGTCCCGACGGGGTGTTCTTCTCCAACGGCCCCGGCGACCCCGCCACCGCCGACGGGCCGGTCGAGGCGCTTCGCGGCGTCCTCGACGCGGGCGTCCCGTTCTTCGGCATCTGCTTTGGCAACCAGCTCTTCGGGCGGGCGCTGGGGCTGGGCACCTACAAGCTGCGCTACGGCCACCGGGGCGTCAACCAGCCGGTGCAGCACCGGGGCACCGGCAAGGTGGAGATCTCCGCGCACAACCACGGCTTCGCGGTACGGGCGCCGCTGGAGGGCACGTTCGACACGCCGTACGGACCGGCGGAGGTCAGCCACGTCAACCTCAACGACGACTGCGTCGAGGGGCTGCGGCTGCTGGACCGCCCGGCGTTCAGCGTCCAGTACCACCCCGAGGCCGCGGCGGGCCCGCACGACTCGGCCGGACTGTTCGACGACTTCTGCGCGTTGATGGCGGTCGAGCGGGGAACGGTCAGCGAGGTGAGCGCTAACACGACCGCGACCGTGAGTGCGGGGCTGTCGAGGGGACGAGCGGGCGAAGTGGCCGGCGAGGAGCCGAGCGCGATCATGAGTACGAGCACGGAGGGAAGCAAGGGTGCCTAAGCGCACGGACATCCAGTCGATCATGGTGATCGGCTCAGGGCCGATCGTGATCGGCCAGGCCTGCGAGTTCGACTATTCGGGCACCCAGGCCTGCCGAGTGCTGCGCGCCGAGGGCTTCCGCGTGATCCTCGTCAACAGCAACCCGGCGACGATCATGACCGACCCCGAGTTCGCGGACGCCACCTACGTCGAGCCCATCACCCCCGACATCGTCGAGAAGATCATCGCCAAGGAGCGGCCCGACGCGCTGCTGCCCACCCTGGGCGGGCAGACCGCGCTGAACACCGCGATCTCCCTGTACGAGGCCGGGGTCCTGGAACGCTACGAGGTCGAGCTGATCGGCGCCGACGTCGACGCCATCCAGGCCGGCGAGAACCGCGAGCTGTTCAAGGGCATCGTGGCCAAGGTCGCCGCCGAGCACGGCCTCAACGCCGAGTCGGCCCGCTCGTTCGTCTGCCACACCATGGACGAGTGCGTGGCCGCCGCGGGCGAGCTGGGCTACCCGCTGGTGGCGCGGCCCTCCTTCACCATGGGCGGGGTCGGCTCCGGCTTCGCCCACGACGAGGAGGAGCTGCGCCGCATCGCCGGGGCGGGCCTCGACGCCTCGCCGACCACCGAGGTGCTCCTGGAGGAGTCCATCCTCGGCTGGAAGGAGTACGAGCTGGAGGTCATGCGCGACCGGGCCGACAACGTGGTGATCGTCTGCTCGATCGAGAACATCGACCCGATGGGCGTGCACACCGGCGACAGCGTCACCGTGGCCCCCGCGCTGACGCTGACCGACCGTGAATACCAGAACATGCGCGACGTGGCCATCGCGGTCATCCGCGAGGTCGGCGTCGACACCGGCGGCTGCAACATCCAGTTCGCCGTCGACCCGCTCACCGGCCGCATGGTCGTCATCGAGATGAACCCCCGCGTCTCGCGCTCCTCGGCGCTCGCGTCCAAGGCCACCGGCTTCCCGATCGCGAAGATCGCCGCCAAGCTGGCCATCGGCTACACCCTGGACGAGATCCCCAACGACATCACGAAGGAGACCCCGGCGTCGTTCGAGCCCTCGCTCGACTACATCGTGGTCAAGGTGCCGAGGTTCGCGTTCGAGAAGTTCGCCGGGGCCGACCAGACCCTGACCACCCACATGAAGTCGGTGGGCGAGGCCATGGCGATCGGGCGGTCCTTCCCCGAGGCCCTGCAGAAGGCGCTGCGCTCCCTGGAGAAGAAGGGCGCCTCCTTCACCTGGGCCGGGGAGCCGGGCGCCAAGGACGAGCTCCTGGACGCCTGCCGCGTCCCGCACGACGGGCGCCTGTTCACCATGCAGCAGGCCATCCGCGCCGGGGCCACGATCGGGGAGCTGTCGGAGGCCACCTCCGTCGACCCCTGGTTCCTCGACCAGCTCATGGCGATCGACGAGGTGGCCGCCGAGCTGCGCGAGGCGCCGCAGCTGACCGCCGAGGTGCTGACCCGGGTCAAGCGGTACGGCTTCAGCGACGCGCAGATCGCCGAGCTGCGCGGCATGACCGAGCCGAGGGTGCGCGACCTGCGCCACGCGCTCGGCGTCCGCCCGGTCTACAACACCGTCGACACCTGCGCCGCCGAGTTCGCCGCCCAGACCCCCTACCTGTACTCCACCTACGACGAGGAGACCGAGGTCCCCTACGGGGATCGCCCCAAGGTCCTCATCCTCGGCTCGGGGCCCAACAGGATCGGCCAGGGCATCGAGTTCGACTACGCGTGCGTGCACGCCTCCTTCGAGCTGTCGGCGGCCGGATACGAGACCGTCATGGTCAACTGCAACCCCGAGACGGTCTCCACCGACTACGACACCTCCGACCGCCTCTACTTCGAGCCGCTCACCCTGGAGGACGTCCTGGAGGTCGTCCACGCCGAGCAGCAGACCGGTCCCGTGGTGGGCGTCATCGTCCAGCTCGGCGGCCAGACCCCGCTGGGCCTGGCCCAGTCGCTCAAGGACGCCGGGGTCCCCATCGTCGGCACCTCGCCCGAGTCGATCCACCTCGCCGAGGAGCGCGGCGCGTTCGGCAGGGTCCTCGCCGAGGCGGGCCTGCCCGCGCCCAAGCACGGCGTCGCGGTGACGGAGGACGAGGCGCTGGCCATCGCCGCGGAGATCGGCTACCCGGTGCTGGTGCGCCCCTCCTACGTGCTGGGCGGCGCCGGCATGGCCATCGTCTACGACGACGACACCCTGGCCTCCTACATGGCCAAGGCGGGCGCGGCCAGCGACCACCCGGTGCTGGTGGACAAGTTCCTCGACGAGGCCGTGGAGATCGACGTCGACGCCCTGTTCGACGGCGAGGAGCTCTACCTCGGCGGCGTGATGGAGCACATCGAGGAGGCCGGCATCCACTCCGGCGACTCGGCGTGCTCGCTGCCGCCGATGACGCTGGGCGGCTACGACATCAAGCGCATCCGCGCCGCCACCGAGGCCATCGCCAGGGGAGTGGGCGTGCGCGGCCTGCTCAACGTGCAGTACGCCATGTCCGCCAACATCCTGTACGTGCTGGAGGCCAACCCCCGGGCCAGCCGTACGGTCCCGTTCGTCTCCAAGGCCACGGCGGTGCCGCTGGCCAAGGCGGCGGCCAGGGTGATGATGGGCGCCACGGTGGCCGGGCTGCGCGCCGAGGGCCTGCTGCCCGCGACCGGCGACGGCGGCACCATGCCGCTGGACGCGCCCATCGCGGTCAAGGAGGCCGTGCTGCCGTTCAACCGCTTCCGCGGCGTGGACATCGTGCTCAGCCCCGAGATGCGCTCCACCGGCGAGGTCATGGGCATCGACGAGTTCTTCGGCACCGCCTACGCCAAGTCGCAGGCCGCCGCGTACGGCTCGCTGCCCACCAAGGGCCGGGCGTTCGTCTCGGTGGCCAACCGTGACAAACGCGCCATGATCTTCCCGGTCAAGGCCCTCGCCGACCTCGGCTTCGAGATCCTCGCCACCGAGGGCACCGCCGAAGTACTGCGCCGCAACGGCGTCCATGCCAAGATCGTGCGCAAGCACAGCGAGGGGACCGGCCCCGAGGGCGAGCAGACCATCGTCCGGCGCATCCTGGACGGGGAGGTGGACCTCATCGTCAACACCCCCTTCGGCAGTCCCGGCCAGTCGGGGCCGCGCCTGGACGGCTACGAGATCCGCACCGCGGCGGTGCTGCGCGCCATCCCCTGCATCACCACCGTCCAGGGGCTCGCCGCGGCCGTACAGGGCATCCAGGCGATCGTCCGTGGCGACATCGGCGTACGGTCCCTCCAGGAGCACGCGAAGCGTTTGCGGAGCGGCTGAGGAGCGGGCCGGTGCCTTAGCGGAGGTGAGGGAGACGCCTGTTACCCCGGTGCAGGTGACCGGCACGGTGCTGACGACGCGCCGCGTCGACGCCTACCATGCGCTGACCGTGGTGGCGCCCGGCATCGCCGAGCGCTTCCGGCCCGGTCACTTCGTCGGGGTGGCCGTCGGCGGGGCGCAGACGTCGATGCTGACGCGCCGCGCCTTCTTCGTCCACGACGTCAAGCCCGACTACGGGGGCACGGTCGAGTTCGTCTTCTCCGTGCGCGGGCCCGGCACGGCCTGGCTGGCCGAGCGCCGTGCCCGCGACACCCTCGACCTGGTGGGCCCGCTCGGCCGCCCGTTCCCGCTGCCCAGAGACCCGGTGACCTGCGTCCTGGTCGGCGCCGAGCACGGCTCGGCGACGCTGTTCACCGTGGCCGACGCCCTCCAGGGGCGTGGCTGCCGCGTCGACTTCGTCCTCGGCGCGGTCTCCGCCGACCGGGTGTTCGGCGCCCTGCGCGCCAGGAGGATGGGGGAGACCACCACGCTGACCACCGAGGACGGCTCCCTGGGCATGCGCGGGCGGGTGACCGACGTGCTGCCCGGAGTGATCGCCGACGTGCGGGCCGACGCCGTCTACGCCTGCGGCCCGATGGCGATGCTGCGCGGCGTCACCACGGTGGCGGTCGAGTTCGACATCCCCGTCCAGGTGGCCGTCGAGGAGGGGATGGCGTGCGGGATCGGCGTGTGCATGACGTGCGTGCTGCCGGTCATCGGGGACGACGGTGTAACCCGGATGGTGCGCTCGTGCGTCGAAGGACCGGTCTTCAGGGGCGAGCGCGTCCGCTTCGACGACGTCGGCACGATCCCGTTCGACGCGCTGGGAGCACCCGGTGGGGGAACGCGGAATGCCGGTTGACATGCGGACGTACCTGGGGCACGTGGAGCTGGTCAACCCCGTCACCACGGCCGCCGGGTGCGCGGCCTCGGGCTCCGAGCTCGCCCAGTTCTTCGACCTGGCCAGGATCGGCGCGCTGACCACCCGGTCGATCACGATGGCCCCCAGGGCGGGCCGTCCGACCCCCAGGATGGCCGAGACGCCCTCGGGCATGCTCAACGCCGTCGGGCTCCAGGGGCCGGGCGTGGACGCCTTCCTGGAGCGCGAGCTGCCCTGGCTGTCCCAGCGGGGCGTGCGGACCGTGGTGTCCATCGGCGGCGGCACCGTGGCCGAGTACACCGCGCTGGCCCGCAGGCTCACCGACGCGCCCGGCGTCACCGCCGTGGAGGTCAACCTGTCCTGCCCCAACATCGAGGACCGCGGCAGGGTCTTCGCCCGCGACGGGGCCGCCTCCGCCGAGGTGATCGCCTCGGTGCGCTCGGTCATGCGCTACGACGTTCCCGTGGTGGCCAAGCTCTCCCCGGACGTCGTGGACATCGTGAGCGTCGCCCGCGCGTGCGTGGACGGCGGCGCCGACGCGCTCTCGATGATCAACAACCCGCTGGGCATGAGCATCGACACCGAGGCCATGCGGCCCGCCCTCGCCGCGGTCACCGGCGGCCTGTCGGGACCGGCCATCCGGCCGCTGGCCGTACGCTGCGTGTGGCAGGTCCACGCGGCCCTGCCCAGCGTGCCCATCATCGGCATGGGCGGCGTGCTGACCGGCAGGGACGCCTTCGAGCTCATCCTCGCCGGCGCCTGCGTCGTCGCCGTGGGGACGGCGCTGTTCCACGACCCCTACGCCTGCCTGCGCATCCTCCGCGAGCTGGAGGAGCTTCTGGCGGCCCGGGGGTTCCACCGGCTGGCCGACGCGGTCGGGCTGGCCCACCGCCCGCCGGGGGCGTCCACCCGGCACCGGATAGATCTTGAGGAGAGTTCCCTGTGAGGCCCGCACCCATCGCCGTCGCCCTGGACGCGCCAGACCTCGAGACCGCGGCCCACTGGGCGAGCCTGGTGACCCCGCACGTCACCACCGTCAAGGTCGGGCTGGAACTCTATCTCCGCTACGGCCCCGACGTGATCGCCTCCGTCCGCGGGGCGAGCGGAGTGCGGGTCTTCCTCGACCTGAAGCTCCACGACATCCCCAACACCGTCGCGGGTGCCGCCAGGGCCGTGGCCCGGCTCAAGCCCGCCATCCTGACCGTGCACGCCACCGGCGGTCCCGCGATGATCCGGGCGGCCGTGGAGGCCATGCCCCACACCCAGATCGCGGCGGTGACGTTGCTCACCTCGCTCTCGGAGGCCGACCTGGACCAGATGGGCGTCAACGGCCCCGCGGAGGACGCCGTGCGCCGCCTGTCGGCTCTGGCCGTCGCCGCGGGCGCCCAGGCCCTCGTCTGCTCGCCGCGCGAGGTCGCCGCGGTGCGCGCCGAGGTCGGGCCCGACATCACCCTCATCACCCCCGGCGTCCGTCCCGCGGGCGCCGCGAGTCAGGACCAGGCAAGAGTAGCGACTCCCGAGCAGGCGCTGGCCGACGGGGCGGACCTCCTCGTGATCGGCCGCCCGATCACCGGCTCCGCCGACCCGGGCGCGACGGCCGCGGGCATCGCCGCCGCCCTCCGGCGGACCTCCGCCGCGACGGGGCGCCTCGCGTGACGGGGGCGCCTCGTGTGACGGGGCGCCTCGCGTGGCGCGGCGCGGGGGACGCGTCGGGTCTCATGTGTGGCGCGGCGCGGGGGGACGTATCGGGTCTCATGCGTGACGCGCGGCGGGGAAACACGTTGGATCTCACGCGTGACGCGGCGCGGGAAACGCGCCGGGCGTCGCGTGTTGGATAACGCCGGGAACCACCCGGTTTCGCGTGTGAGGGGACGCTCGAAACCGCCGGGCGTCGCGTGTGGGACAACCCCTGAAAACTCGGCGTTGAGAGCAGTTTCATCGACGCAGAGCGACATTGTGAGCACGCAAAGTCACGAAGTAGATTTTCTAGGGGGATAAAGTGGCCTTGACGTTGCTTGAAGCGCCATGACCAGCTAGTTTCCCTTCCCGTCCGAGTACATCGACAGGAAATTCGAGGTGACCCGGCGTGGCTCTTCCTCCCCTTACCCCTGAGCAGCGCGCCGCAGCCCTAGAGAAGGCTGCCAAGGCCCGCCGAGAGCGTGCCGAGGTGAAGAACCGCCTGAAGCACGGTGCGGTCTCTCTGGCTGAGGTGCTCAAAGACGGGCAGGCCGACGACGTCATCGGCAAGATGAAGGTTTCGGCCCTTCTTGAGTCGCTTCCCGGCGTGGGCAAGGTCCGCGCCAAGCAGCTCATGGAGCGGCTTGGAATCGCAGAGTCCCGCCGCGTGCGGGGCCTGGGTACGAACCAGCGAGCTTCGCTCGAGCGTGAGTTCGGCGGGGCCGAGAGCTAATCTCGGTTCATACGACCACGCTCGCCCCGCATGGGGGACGGCATTACGGGGGGTTTGGAGTGACCGGAACGTCGTGGTCCGACGAGAGTCGGACTCCGGAGGCAACCGCCGAGGGCGGGGCCGGTCGCTCCACATCCTCGGCCGGAAGTCCGGAGGGGGCGCGAGCCTTCCCCGGACTCCCGGCCGGTAAGCGCCTGACGGTCCTGTCCGGGCCGTCGGGCGTCGGCAAGTCCACGGTCGTCGCCGAGCTTCGGCGGGCACACCCTGAGGTGTGGCTGTCGGTCTCGGTGACCACCAGGAAACCCCGTCCGGGGGAGACCCACGGCGTCGAATACTTCTTCGCCGACGACGAGGAGTTCGACCGCCTCGCCGCCTCGGGCGAGCTGCTGGAATGGGCCGAGTTCGCCGGCAACCGGTACGGAACCCCGCGCGGCCCCGTGATCGAGAAGCTCGACGCCGGGGTGCCCACGCTGCTGGAGATCGACCTCCAGGGCGCCAGGCAGGTCCGCGCGACCATGCCCGAGGCCCTGCTGGTCTTCCTGGCCCCCCCGACCTGGGGAGAGCTGGAGAAGCGCCTGCGCGGCCGGGGCACCGAGCCCGAGGACGTCATCGCCCGCCGCCTGGCGGCCGGCCGGATCGAGATGGCGGCCGAGCAGGAATTCGATTTGACACTCGTCAACACGTCCGTCCAGGGCGTATGCCATCGGCTGATAGCCTTATTGGCTGATGCTCCCGAGGATTCGCACCTCGGACGTTCACCTAGCTAGGGGAAATCACACGTGGCAACCAGCGCCGCCTACTCCGAAGGCATCACCAACCCGTCGATCGACGCCCTGCTCGACATCGTCGACAGCAAGTACAGTCTCGTGATCTTCGGCTCCAAGCGGGCGCGTCAGATCAACGCCTACTACTCCCAGCTCGGCGAGGGCCTGCTCGAGTACGTCGGCCCGCTCGTCGAGACCCACGCGCAGGAGAAGCCGCTGTCCATCGCGCTGCGCGAGGTCAGCGAGGGCCTGCTGACCTCCGAGCCGATCGAGGGCTGAACCACCTCGTGCGGACCCCCGAAGAAGCCGGGCCCCCCGGCAGGCCCAGGGTCGTCCTCGGTGTGAGCGCGGGCATCGCCGCCTACAAGGCGTGCGAGCTGCTGCGCCTGTTCACCGAGTCGGGCCACGACGTGCGCGTGGTCCCGACCAGGGACGCGCTGCGCTTCGTCGGCGAGCCGACCTGGGCGGCGCTGTCCGGCAACCCGGTCGCGACCGACGTCTGGGAGTCCGTGCACGAGGTGCCGCACGTCCGCATCGGGCAGGGCGCCGACCTGGTGGTCGTCGCGCCGGCCACCGCCGACGTGCTCGCCAAGGCCGCCCACGGGCTGGCGGGCGACCTGCTGACCAACACCCTGCTCACCGCGCGCTGCCCGGTGGTGTTCGCCCCGGCGATGCACACCGAGATGTGGGAGCACCCCGCGACCCGCGCCAACGTGGCCACGCTCCGCGAGCGCGGTTCGATCGTCGTCGACCCCGCGGTGGGCCGCCTGACCGGTGCCGACACCGGCCCCGGCCGCCTGCCCGACCCGAGGGAGATCTTCGAGGTCTGCCGCGCGGTTCTCGCGGGCCGCCCCGCCGACCTGGCGGGCCGCCGCCTGGTGATCTCCGCCGGGGGCACCCGCGAGGCCATCGACCCGGTCCGCTTCATCGGCAACCGCTCCTCGGGCCTGCAGGGCTACGCGCTGGCGCGCACGGCCGTCGCCCGCGGCGCCGAGGTCACCCTGGTGGCCGCCAACGTCGGCCTGCCCGACCCGGCGGGGGCCAGGGTCGTCCGGGTCGAGTCGGCTCTGGAGCTGCGCGCCGCCGTGCTCGACGCGGTGGAGGGCGCCGACGCCGTGGTCATGGCCGCCGCCGTCGCCGACTTCCGGCCCTCGGCGCGGAGCGGATCGAAGATCAAGAAGACCGCCGGCGAGCCCGACGCCATCCATCTCACGAAAAATCCGGACATTCTGGCGGAGCTGGGTGAGCGGCGCCGTGAGGGTCTCAAGCCGTACCCGCGGGTGATCGCGGGATTCGCGGCCGAGACCGATGACGTCCTCGCCAACGGTCGGGCGAAGCTCGCCCGCAAGGGCTGCGATCTGCTCGTCGTCAACCAGGTCGGCGACGGCCTCGCCTTCGGCACGCCCGACAACGCGGCCGTGATCCTGGTGGCCGGCGGGGAACAGGTCGACATCCCGCGCGGCCCCAAGGAGGCCCTCGCCGACAGGGTCTGGGATCTCGTCGCCGCGCGCCTGGCCTGACCCCTTGCCGTGGACCACCTCCCGGCGGATACTGCCTCCGAGATGACCTGCAATGTCGCGGCTGGGAGGGGTTCCGATCATGCCGGTCGCCGCCGCCGTCAGGGCTCGATGCCGGGCGTTGCTCCCCCCGGGTGAGGAGATCCACTACGTCCTGCCGGCGCTCTCGGTGGGGACCCCGGGCATGGCGACCTTCCTCATCGTGGTCACCGACCGCACCATCTGTGTGATGTCCACCAAGTTCTTCGACCGCGACGCGCCGACCTCGGTGTACGCCACCCACTCCCGGCGCACCCGGCTCGGCCCGCTGGAGTTCTCCGCGGGCGCGGCCATCGAGCTCGGCGGCATGGTGTTCGAGATCGACGAGGAGTACGCCGCGGTGGTCGCGGCGGCCGACGCCGAGGTCTTCGCCCCCGAGACGCTCCCACCAGATCCGCTGCCCGATTTGTGAGCTAAATCCGTTTTGGTGTGGTTCCTTCTCGTGCCGCGATCGAGCCCTCCTCGCGTCGCGGTCGCAGGCGATTCCACCCCGGATTTCCGCGCGCCACGGCCCTTTTCCGCGCGCGACCTGAGACTTTAGAGTGGCATGATCTGAGACGATTTCACGGCTCCACATCAGGTGGGGCTAGAATTCGCCGGAGCGCTACTGGTGTCCGCCGACGCCAGAGCCCCCAGACGCCAGCAGCCGCTGCATGAGGAGCCACTGACTTGTCCCGTCGCCTGTTCACCTCCGAGTCGGTCACAGAGGGCCACCCGGACAAGATCGCCGACCAGATCAGTGACGCGATTCTCGACGCCATGCTCAAGGGTGACCCCAAGAGCCGCGTCGCGGTCGAGACGCTGATCACCACCGGTCAGGTCCACGTCGCCGGAGAGGTGACGACGGAGACCTACGTCGACATTCCCGGTCTCATCCGGGAGAAGATCCTCGAGATCGGTTACGACGCCTCGCACAAGGGCTTCGACGGCGCCTCCTGTGGCGTGTCGGTGTCCATCGGCGCGCAGTCGCCCGACATCGCCCAGGGCGTCGACGACGCCTACGAGAACCGCGAAGGCGAGGCCGGCGACGAGTTCGACCGCCAGGGCGCCGGTGACCAGGGGCTGATGTTCGGCTACGCCTGCCGCGAGACCCCCGAGCTGATGCCGCTGCCGATCCAGCTGGCGCACCGCCTCGCCGAGCGCCTGTCGCAGGTCCGCAAGGACGGTACGGTGCCCTACCTGCGCCCCGACGGCAAGACCCAGGTCACCGTCGAGTACGAGGGCGACACGCCCGTCCGGCTCGACACCGTGGTGGTCTCCACCCAGCACGCGGCCGAGATCGACCTCAAGGAGATGCTCGCTCCCGACATCAAGGAGCACGTGGTCGACCCGGTCCTGGCCGGCCTGGAGATCACCACCGAGGGCTACCGCCTCCTGGTCAACCCGACCGGCCGCTTCGAGATCGGCGGCCCCATGGGCGACGCCGGGCTGACCGGTCGCAAGATCATCGTCGACACCTACGGCGGCATGTCCCGCCACGGCGGCGGCGCCTTCTCCGGCAAGGACCCGTCCAAGGTCGACCGCTCGGCCGCCTACGCCATGCGCTGGGTCGCCAAGAACATCGTGGCCGCCGGTCTGGCCGACCGCGCCGAGGTCCAGGTCGCCTACGCCATCGGCAAGGCGCACCCGGTCGGCGTGTTCGTCGAGACCTTCGGCACCGAGAAGACCGACGTCGAGAAGATCCAGCAGGCCGTGCTGGAGGTCTTCGACCTGCGCCCGGCCGCGATCATCCGCGACCTCGACCTGCTCCGCCCGATCTACTCGGCCACCTCCGCGTACGGCCACTTCGGCCGGGACGGCTTCTCCTGGGAGTCCACCGATCGCGCCGACGCCCTGCGCAGCGCCGCCGGTCTCTGACCCGCACCGCTTTCCCTGCGGCCCCCGCGAGTTCTTTCGCGGGGGCCGTTCGCGTTCCCCGCTCCGTCCCGCCCGGCGGGATGCCGGGCGGGACCGTCCCGGTCGCGGGGGTACGTCGCCGACGGTTTAAAGACTGCGACGGCCCGCCGGTTTCGTGTGTCGTACGCCGGCGTCATGTCCTTGGGATGCGGGGAGTCTCTCGCCGGTGAACTGGGCCCAGACGGCGTGGCCGTGGGCTTGGCTGCCGTGGCAGCCGACCCGGGAGGCCAGGGCGGTGACAAGGGGGAGGCCCCGGCCGCTCTCGTCGAGGAGGGCGGAGCAGGTGAGGGCGGGGACGGGCCCCTGGCCGGAATCGTAGACCGTCACGCGGGTGCTCTCGGGTTTGCGGACGACTTCCACGATGAATGTGCCGTACCGCTTCCCGCTGGCGGTGTGCGGACGGCGTTGGCGGCGAGTTCGGCGACGACCTGCTCCGCGTCCTGGCCGAAGGGGGAGTCGGTCAGGAGGAACCGGACGAAGCGTCGGGCCTCGGGAACCTGGGAGGGGCGGCCGGGGAAGGTTCGCCGCCAGGTCATGCCACCGGGGCGGAGCCGGACCATCGCGTCGATCAACTCCGGGGCCACGCCGTCGTGGGTAGCGGTCATGTGGTCTCTCCTGGTCGGCGGAAGTCGTCAATCGTCAGGAGAACGGCGGCCCGGCCTCTCTGGGCGGTGAACCTCCGGGTGGCCGCCGAGGGGATACCCCGCACATATCATCTCTGACCTGCGAGAACGTGCCATCTGGCAGGCGAGGATCCCCACTTCCCTGCAGGCCTGTCATTTTCTGTGACCATCTGAATACGATCCGTGTGTGTTCGGGAAAGGGTTCGAGCGAGGGAGTGACGATGCCCGGAGAGGGATATCGGATCCTGCTGGGATGCAGGCGGCGCAGCGAGGCCCTGCGTGCTTGTTCCCTCACGTTCGACCAGATCGCCGGTGTGTTCGCCCTGGATCACGCGGTCAGCCCGCTGCGCCTGTACCGCTACGCCCATGGCCGCACGGCGGGTGACGTGGTGGCCGCCTACAACGACCTCGACCCGGCGGGCACCGCCACCCTGCGGGTCCCGCGCTTCTACGACTACGAGGCATGGCCGCAGGCCGGGCGACGTCCCAGCGCCGGGGCGGTCGCCATCCTCGCCCGCGTCTACCAGACCACGGCGCGGCGTCTGCTCACCGACGAGATGTACGCCTCCTACGGAGTACGGGACCGGGACCTGCTCGACCAGGCCGACCATCGTCACCTCGACGCGAACCACTCTCGCCAGGTGTCCGCATCGGCCGTCCCGGGCACCAAGGGAACGAAGGCACTTCCCCCACTCGTTCCCGCGCCCGCGCCCGCCCGCTGTGCCGACCTGCTGCGCGCGGTCGGCGCAGAGGAGGCCGACGTGAAACGCCGCGAGCTGCTCTTCGAACTGGCCCTGCTGCTGGGCGGGGCGCCGGCCCTGGGCCTGCTACGCCACCTCACCCCGCCGGAACGGGAACGCCTGGCCGCGGCCGCCCGGCACCAGGGCCCGATCGACGCGGCCACCATCGACGTGCTGGAACGACTCACCGCCCACCTGTGGACCATGGACGAATCATCGGGCCCCCAGCAGGTCCTGCCGGTCGCCGAGGCCAAGCGTGCCATGGTCGACGACCTTCTCAAGCGGGGCTCCCTCGCTCCGGCCCTGCGCGAGCGCCTGCTCCGCGTCTACTGGAGCCTGAGCCACATGACGGGCTGGTGTCACTTTGATCTGCTGGATTATGCCGGGGCTGCCCGTCGGTACGAAGAGGGGCTGGCTGCGGCGCATGAGCTGAATGCTCCCGTTCTCCTCGCGCATATGCACGGGTTGCTGGCTGATATGGCGCTCCACCAGGGAAGGCCCACGGTCGCCATGGGCCATGTCTTCGCGGCTGACGGCTGGGCCAAGAGCAGCGGTAACCGCCTGCAGCAGGCGGCGACCTTTCTTGTTGTCGCCCGCGTGCTCTCGAGGACGAGGTCAGACGATGAGGGTCTCCGCGTACTAGACCGTGCCGTCTCACTGGCGGGCAGGAATCAGGAGGCCAGCAATCTTCGACACCTCTTCTGGTGTAACTCGGACCGTGTCGCACGTCATGCCGTTTTCTGTCTGGTCGGGCTCAAACAGCCCGATCGAGCGATCAGCGCGGCGGATCCGATCATGGTGGAGATGGGGTCCGGCTCGAATCGGTCCGGCTGGAATCGAGAGCGGGGCATCCTGACTCTCGAATACGCGACCGCGCTGATTCAAAAGCGAGAGGTCCCAGCGGCCACCATCATGATCGGTGAGGCCGCCCAAATCACCGTGCGACACAGCTCCGCCAGGCTCATTCACTCCGTACGGCAGGCCCGTGTCCGGCTCACGCCATGGGAGGACAACAAACATGTTCAGGACCTGGACGAGAGACTGCGCTCACTGGCCATCTCGGTTTGACGCGTTCAGATGCTCTACCTGGAAATCACTTGATTATCAGACATCATTGGATCTGGGTGATGTCGGCCGACGTGAACGGAGAGCCCCGTGGCGCACCTTGCTTCCGCTCGTGTTGGGTCGGCCATGGTTGTCGCCCTGGGGATGCTGACTCTCGGGGCGTGTTCCTCCGATCCTCCGGGACCGACGGCCGCTCAGGCCGAGGCGACGCTGAAGGCCGACATCGACTGGCTGATGAAGCTGGTCCAGGCGGAGGACGTCAAAGTAACAAATGAAGGTGGAAAGAACATTCCTTGCGGGGAAGGTAAATCCAAGCGGACGTACGGCATTACCGGAGTAAGCACATCCGGCGTGGATGATCCGGTGGGTACGCTCAATTTGCTGGCCGGTGGGCTGATCAAGCGAGGCTACAAAGTCGCGTCTGCTGATCCGGCGACACCACGTGATGAGCTGATCAAGAAGGAGTCGTACGTTAAAGTGGTGACCACTTCACCCAAAGAAAAGAACTTCGTTCTCTCCGGAGAAACCGAGTGTCTGAGAACCTCCTGATGTCGCGGTCATCCCCATGGTGCGGGGTTGTCCCTGGTTTTTCCCTTTGCCCCGGTGAAGAGAAGATCAATCTCTGCTGCGGCTTCTCCGGCCGTGCTTTTGTCTCCGCCCCCCGAACCGTTGCTGATCAGCCAGTCGGCGAGGTTCTTCAGCGCCTTCGGGTCCTTCGCCAATGTGCCGAAGGGGAGGAGATTTCCGCCGACTCCGGTGATGGGTGGATCGCTGAAGGCGGGATCGGTGGGAGGCACCCTGTACAAGAACCCGTAGCGCTTCAGTTCGTGAAATATCCAGTACTCGCTGCCCAGGGTGGCCAGACGATTGCTCTCCTTGAGTCTGTCCAGGCGGGTTCCGTCGATGTCTTTGTGTGAGTCAACGGTCTCGCTCATGGACTTGCTGATCAGCAACCAGACCAGCTCGTCAGCCGCGTCCAGTTCCAAGCTCACGCCCGCGGCATCCACCATCGCGGCACTCAGCTCCCCGATGCCGAGCCCCGCGACGTCGACTCCCAAGCCCAAGAGGAAGAAGAGCCGGTCCCTCACCTTCTGGTCGTATTCGTCCATTTTGCCTTGGACTTCGTTCGCAGCGGCGATCTGCATTCCTTCCAGATACCCCAGGCCCATGAAAGCGCGTCCCATGTATTCGGTGCTCTTCCCTTGGTCCTTCGCGGCGGCCGAGTCCATGAGATGCCTGGCGAACTTCCCCATTCCCTCCATGAACGGCTTCATTCGCTCCGCGGAGTCGGCGAACGTCCTGATGAACCGATAAGTGTCGCCAGGGCTGAGGACGAACTTTGGGCTGAGCCCGAGAACGAGCGTGTCCGTCTTCTCGAAAACGCTGTCCTTGGTTCGGTTGGCGTCCCGGAAGCCGGCTCCCTCGGTCATCTCGGCGGCGTAGGCGCCCGCGAGCATCGACATGAAAATTCTCGCGCCCTTCGCCACCTCCAGCGGCTGCCCCTCCGGGTGGCGGAAGTCCGCTCTGGTCCGGAGGTTGCCCATGGTCGTCATGGTGTTGAAGGCGAATCGCACCGCCTCGGGGCCGGGGGAGCGCTTCTCGAAGACACCGGATCCAGCGGCGAGCATCCGGCCGAACTCCTTCTCCAAGTCGAAGGCGATCGCGTCACGCTCGTTGGGATAGAGCGAGACCTGCTCGTTGAGTTCGGAGAACAGGCCCCTGAGATCTCCGGGAGACAGGTCGTTGAACAGTGCCCTGGCCGTTTCCGGATTGTTGGCCAAGGCGGGCAGGAAGTGGCTCAGGTCGGCGGTCCAGCGTGCCGGGACCCTGCCCTCAGAGGCTTGCCGGACGCGGGGACGGACCACCTCGGTGAACCACCCGGAAGGGAACCTGCCGTGGCCGAGCACCAGGCCCAGGTCGGATCCCTGTGTCTTCCCGAGGTTTTCCGGCTCCCAGGCCGGGCCGAGCGTCTTCGGTCGCTGGGCCACCGCCGTGGCGAGGGCCTCACCCATGGTCTTCCAGTGCTTTTGAGCGGATTCTCCGTGATAGTGATTCAGCTTCCGGAGCACGGCGGCCGCCCCCTTCGGGCCGAGGGCGGCGAAGAATCCCGCGGTGAAGTCGGCGTCCTTCCGCCTGCCGGCGAGCCGGTCGAGGATCCCGTCGTAGACGTTTTCCGAGGAGTACGGAGTCGGGTGTCCCAAAGCGCTGAGGTTCTCCGCGAGCCTTTCGCCCTCGTCGGTGGCGAGAGCGCGCGTCGTGAGGGCCTTCTCGTCGAAGACCGTGAATCCGCCGCCCCCGGGCCCCGGCGTGAGGCCCAGCGGGCCCGGCCCCGCCAGGCCCGCGGCCCAGTCCTTCAGGAGGTCGGGCTCCTGGATCAGCTGGTTGCGCCTGCGCAGGCGCGGGATCTCCTGGTCCAGCCAGCCTTCGACCTCGTGGATCCGCAGGGCCGCGGACCGGTCGGCGTCCACCGAGGAGAGCGCGTTGAGGATTCTCGGGAGCTCCTCGCCCAGTGTCCTTCGCGCCTGTTCCAGCGACGCGATGAATCGCTCCATCAATTCCGGGTTGATTCCCGAGTATTCGTCCGAAGATGACCCGTTTTCCGATGACGCGGGCGGTGTCGACCCCATATCGAAAGTCTCCTGCCGAAGGCGATCCACGTTTACTTTAAGCATCCGGATCGCAGCCCGACAGGAGTGCGATCGCCCTGGAGCAGGGGCCACCGGCTCGGGCCTCTCATGCGGGCGACGGGCGGGGTGCGTGACGATACGGGGAAGAACGGCGGCCGGTGTGGGAGAAGAGGTAGGGGAAAACCCGGTACCCGGGGGAGCGCGCGTCGGCCGTCCGCCTAATCTCTGCCTCATGCCCTCACCGTCTTCTCGCCTGCTGCTGCGCAACGCGCGGCCGGGCCCCGGCGGCCCGCTCCGCCACGTCCTGATCGCCGGCGGCCGGGTCGTGGAGGTCGCCGCGGAGCCGCCTCCCCTGGACGAACGTGACGAGTCGGTCGACGTCGGGGGCGCCACCCTCCTGCCGGGCCTGTGGGACGCGCACGTGCACTCCGCGCAGTGGGCGCAGGCCCGGCGCAGGATCGACCTGACCTCGGCGCGGTCGGCGCGGGAGGCGGTCGACCTCGTCGCCCCGCCGTCCGGTGTGTCCGGTGCGTCCGGTGTATCCGGGTTCACGGTCGGCTACGGCTTCCGCGACGGCCTGTGGCCGGACACGCCGCACAAGTCGCTGCTCCAGGCGACGGCGCCCGGCCGCCCGATCGTCCTGGTCAGCAATGATCTGCACACCGCCTGGTTCAGCCCGGCCGCGCTGGCGGCGATCGGCAGGGGCGATCACCCGACGGGGGTGCTGCGCGAGCGCGACTGCTACGACGCGATGGCGGAGATGCCCCCGCCGCCCCGGGACGAGCTGGACCGCTGGGTGGCCGAGGCCACCACCGCCGCCGCGGCCAGGGGCGTCGTGGGCGTGCTGGACTTCGAGTTCGCCGACAACGTCACCGACTGGACCCGGCGGGTCCGGTCGGAGCGGGTCGACGTCCGGGTCGGCTGCTCGATCCCCTTGAACCGGCTGGAGGAGGCGATCGGCCGCGGGCTGCGTACCGGTGAGCCCGTCGCGGGTTCGGGGGGACTGCTGGAGATCGGGCCGGTCAAGACGTTCGTGGACGGGTCGCTGAACACCAGGACCGCCTACTGCCAGGACCCCTACCCCGGCGGCGACGCGCGCGGGCTGCTGGAGATGGCGCCCGGGGAGTTGTACGGCGTCATGGCCCTGGCCGCCGGGCACGGGATCGACCCGGCGGTGCACGCGATCGGCGACCTGGCGGTGGACATCGCGCTGGAGGCCTTCGAGCGGGTCGGCTGCCCGGGGAGGATCGAGCACGCGCAGCTGGTCCGCCCGGAGGACTTCGGGAGGTTCGCCAGGCCCGGCCTGATCGCGGGCGTGCAACCGGCCCACGCGCCGGATGACCGCGACGTGGCCGACCTGCACTGGCCGGGACGGACCGGCAGGGCCTTCGCCTACGCCGACCTGCTGGCGGCCGGAGCCGTCATCGAGCTGGGCTCCGACGCCCCGGTGGCGCCGCTCGACCCGTGGGACGGGATCGCCTCCGCCGTGGCCAGGACCGACGACGAGCGACCGCCGTGGCACCCGGAGCAGGCGATCCCGCTGCGGGTGGCGCTCGCGGCGGCCGCCAGGGGGCGCGCCGGCGTGCGTCCCGGCGACCCCGCCGACCTGGTGATCACCGAGTACGATCCGGCCGTGCTGGACGGGGACGGCCTCCGTCACATGCCGATCCTCGGCACCCTGCTCGGTGGCCGCTGGACCCACCGCCGCTCCATCTGACCGGCCCCGGCGGCGCCCCCGCCCGGCCCGCCCCCGCGCCCGCGGCCAGGGACCGGCCGGCCTGCCCCGCCGCCGTCTGGGCGGGTGCCCGGGTCTGGTAGGACAGGTGGGTGACCCACGCCAGCCCCTCGCCGGACGACGACGCCCTGCTGCCGCTCGACGCCGTACGCGAGCGGCCCGCGCCCGGAGGCCCCGCGAGGGCGCGGGCCGGGCGCGCCAGGGTCGTCAGGGCCGCCGGGGCGGCCAGGGCGGCGGAGGTGGCCGAGCCGGTCAGGGGGGTGCCGGAGCCGGCCGCCGAGCTGCCGGTCGCGCGGGTCGTCGTCGACACGCCGCTGCCGCACCTCGACCGATTGTTCGACTATCTCGTTCCCGCGCCCCTGGACGCCGTCGCGGTGCCGGGGACCCGGGTCCGCGTCCGGTTCGCGGGCAAGCTCGTCGACGGGTTCCTGCTGGAGCGGGCGGAGACCACCGAGCACGAGGGCAGGCTGACCCGCCTGGAGAGGGTCGTCTCGGCTGAGCCGGTGCTCACCCCGGAGATCGCCGCGCTGGCCCGCGCCGTGGCCGACCGCTACGCCGGGACCATGGCCGACGTCCTGCGCCTGGCCGTCCCGCCCCGCCACGCCAGGGTCGAGGCCGAGACGCCCGCCCCGGTCCCGGCGGGAGCGGCGGGAGCGGCGCGGGGGCCGGGGCCGTGGGCGGACTATCCGGAAGGGGAGGCGTTCCTGGCGGCCCTGGCGAAGGGAGGTTCCCCCCGCGCGGTGTGGACCGCCCTGCCGGGAACCGGGGAGAACGGGCCGGGGTGGCCGGAGGCGGTCGCCGTTGCCGTACGGGAGACCCTGCGTGGGGGCAGGGGAGCCCTCGTGGTGCTTCCCGACGGCAAGGACGTGGCCCTGCTCGACGCGGCTCTCAGCGCCGTCCTGGAGCCCGGCGCGCACGTGGCGCTGACGGCCGACCTCGGGCCCGCCGAGCGCTACCGGCGGTGGCTGCGGGTGACCAGGGGGCAGGTGCCGGTCGCGGCCGGGACCAGGGGCGCGGCGTTCGCCCCGGTCAGGGACCTCGGGCTGGCGGTCATCTGGGACGACGGCGACGATCTGCACTCCGAGAGGCTCGCCCCCTACCCCCACGCCAGGGAGGTCCTCGCCCTGCGCGCCCACCAGGCGCGGGCGGGCCTGCTCATCGGGGGGTACGCCCGCACGGCGGAGGCCACCCAGCTCATCGCGGCGGGCTGGGCCGGGCCCATCGTCGCGGCCCGCGAGACCGTCAGGGCCAGGGCGCCGAAGGTCCGCCCGGCGGGGGAGGACTCGGAGCTGGCCAGGGACGAGGCGGCCAGGGCCGCCCGGCTGCCCAGCCTGGCCTGGCGGACCCTGCGCGCCGGGCTGGAGAGCGGCCCCGTGCTGGTGCAGGTCCCCCGGCGGGGCTACCTGCCCGCGCTGGCCTGCCAGAGCTGCCGGGCACCCGCCCGCTGCGGGCACTGCGGCGGGCCGTTCGCGCTGCGCGGCGGTCACACGGTCCCGTACTGCCGCTGGTGCGGCCGGATCGCCGGTGAGTGGCGCTGCCCCTCCTGCGGCGGTGTCCGGGTGCGGGCCCTGGTGGTCGGCGCCCGGCGCACGGCCGAGGAGCTGGGGCGGGCCTTCCCCTCCGTGAAGGTCAGGACGTCGGGCAGGGACGGGGTGCTCGCCACGGTCGGCGCCGGCCGCGCCCTGGTGGTGGCCACCCCGGGAGCCGAGCCGGTGCCCGAGGGCGGGTACGCGGCGGCGGTGCTGCTGGACGGCTGGGCGCTGCTGGGCCGGCCCGACCTGCGCGCCGCCGAGGAGACGTTGCGCCGGTGGATGAACGCGGCGGCCCTGCTGCGGCCCTCGGCCGAGCTGGTCGTGCTGGCCGACTCCTCGCTGGCCGCCGTACAGGCGCTGCTGCGCTGGGATCCGGTCACCCATGCCGAGAGGGAACTAGCTGACAGGACAGAACTCGGTTTCCCCCCCGCGGTGAAAATGGCGACGCTCACCGGATCTCCGGCCGCGGTCAGGGAAATGCTCGGCGAGATGATCCTGCCCCCCGAGGCACAGGTGCTCGGCCCCGTCCCCGTGGCCTCTTCCAAGGGGGACCAAGTGCGGGAACGCGCCATGGTACGGATCGCGCGGGGCTCCGGATCGGCGCTGGCCGCGGCGCTGAAAGGGGCCGCCGGGGTGCGCTCCGCGCGCAAGGCTCCGGAGGTGGTCAAGGTATGCATTGACCCCCTAGACGTGATTTGAGTTGTTTCCCCGATTCGCGGTGCTGGCAGTAAGCCGTTAATTTTCCCCTGTGTCGATCGAATGGGTGAATCGGGCCGTAGACGACCTGCGCGCGTGGGGGCGTGCGCACGGCCTGGACGTTGACGTGGACGAGGTGCGGCTGCTCTGCGACTACGCGAGTGACTATCTGGACGTGAACGAACTGGGTGACTTCACCCCCGTCGCCTTCGAGGAGCTGCTGCTCAACATCTATCCGCGCAAGGTCATCGCCCCCCCGGAGAGTGCCTCGGAGACCGTCGCCGCGGCCCGTACCCTGGTCGACTTCCTGCTCGCCACCGAGGAGATCGGCGGCAAGATGGCCGTCCGGATGAGGAGCGTCCTCGACCGGATCGAACCCGAGATGCCCATCGCCCTCGCCGACACCTCCCGCTTCGGCATGGCCAAGAGTCTTTTCAGCGCGATGGGCGCCGACTCGCTGGAGCAGGACGCCGGGAGCGCGGTCCTCTCCGTCTCGGCGGTGCAGGAGGAGCCCGCCGTCGAGCACTGCGACTGCCCCGGCTGCTCGCCCCTTCCGCCCGTGCGCCTGGCGCCCCGCGAGACGCTCGCCCAGAGCGCCCTGCGGGTGCCGCTGGTCACCGACGCGCGCAGGCTGGTCCAGTGGATGCTCGCCGGGGGCCGCACCCCGACCCTCAAGGGGCGGCTCAGGGTCCGCGACGCCACCGAGGCGACCGCCCAGCTCGCGGTGGCCGACCCCGGCCTGCTGTGGGAACTCGCGGTCCACACCGGCCTGGTCACGGTCGAGGGCACCGCCATCTTCGACGGCGAGGACTTCGAACCGCTCGACATCTGGGCCGCGACGGTCGAGTTCGTCGTCGAGAAGGAGACCGGCGGCGCCGTGACGGGCGACGTCTCCCTCGACGAGGAGCTCTACGGCCTATGCGACATGCTCTACCGTCTCCAGGCGCCCGTGCCGATCTCCCTCGTCAGGGACTACCTGGAGGAGATCGGCCTGGCCGGGGACGGCGAGATCGACGTCCCAGAGGCCGTCAGGCGGCTCGCCTACTGCGGGATGGCCGAGCCGGGTGACGAGCTGCTGGAGCTCACCCCGCTGGCCCTGTGGGGGCTGCACGAGCTCTACACCGACCTGGGCATCGAGGCGCCCGAGGCGGCCGACCTGACCACCGCCGACGCCCCCGAGCTCATCGAGGGGCTGCTCTCCGGGATGCCCGCCGAGATGGCCGAGGCCGACATCGGGGGCTGGCTGGAGAACAGGACCCCGGCGCAGGCGGTCACCGAGCTGTTCGGCTCCGTCTCCGGCGCGCCCTCGGTCGCCAGGGGCGTCGCGGTGACGATCGTCGACCGCCTCGGCGCCGACGCCGAGGAGGCGGTGCGCGCCTTCCTGGAGGAGCCGGAGCTGCGCCCGCACGCCATCCACTGGCTGGGCGCGCGAGGCCTGGCGGCCCCCGCCCTCACCCAGGAGGAGGTCCTCTGGATGAGCGTGGACATGCTCGCCCTGGCCATGCCCGTCGCCGAGGAGGATCCGGAGACGTTCGCCGAGAGCATGTCGGCCTCCGGCCCCCCGCAACACGTGATCGAGGAGATGTGGCGGGTCGACCACCCGGAGGTCGTCGACGTCCTTGAGCTGCTCGGACGCTCCCTGACAGATCACGCAGCGGCCAAGGCGGCCCGCAAGGCGGCCTTCAAGGCACGTTCCCGCGCCATCGGCTGAGCCGTGTATGCCTGAGGCGCGAGTGCAGTAAGTTTCACGGGTGGCAAAGAGCGGGAACAGTGGGAACGTCTTCGACATCGGCGAACTGCGCAGGCTGGTCGACGAGCTGGGAACGGCGCCCCGCGAGCTGCGGGCGGCCGTTCTGGAGGAGTCCGTCACCGCCACGGGCCACGACTGCCCCCCACGCGGCGACGCGCTGAGCTTTCCCCCCGTCGACCTCGCCGCCGACGCGGAGCTGGCCGCGCAGGTGCCGCTGGTGCCGCTGGTGATCGACGCCCAGCGCCTGGCCGCCTGGACCGGCGCCCGCCGGGTGACCCCCGAGGGCCTGCTGCCCGACCCGTTCGCGCCGTGCGCCGAGCTCGGCCTGCCGGGCCCCGCGCGGCTGCACCTGCTCTGGGTGGTCGCGGTCAACACCGGCATGCTCCGCATCTCCCGCGGCGCGGTGACGCCCGGCCCCCTCGTGCTCTCCCCCGACCTGCCGCACCGGGCGCTCCTGGGATTCTGGGACGGCGTGGTCATGGACGTCCTCGACCGCGCCGACGACGACCTGACCGGCTCCCCGGTGATCGACGACCACCTGGCCGAGATGCTCGCCACGCTGTACGCCGTGCGCGAGGGGTTGTCCACCGCGACCCTGGTGAAGGGCATCCTGCAGTCGCACCATGTGGCCTGCGGAGCCCTGCCGGCGGAGATGCGGGCGCTGGCCGGCGAGCTTCCCGCCCAGCTGGATTCCGCCCTGTCGCTCCTGGGCTACTGCGGGCTGGTCGAGACCTCGCGGGCGGGCAGGCCCCGGCTGACCCCGCTCGGCATGTGGGCCGTCCGCCAGGACCTGATGCGGGAGGGCCACGACGCGCCGACGGGCGCCGAGGTCGCCGTCTTCACCGACCTCGGCGCGGCCGAGCTGGTCGAGGCGATCATGAAGGGGGCCGCCGCGCCCAGCGCCGTCACCGTGTGGCTGGAGTCCCGCCATCCCGAGGCCGCCGCCCGCGAGCTGGTCAAGGTCGCCGCCTCGGGCACGGCGGGCCGCCGCGGCGCCGCGGGCACGATCCTGGAGGAGCTCGGCCCCGAGGCCGAGGCCCCGCTCAGGGAGGCGCTCTCCGAGCCCGCCATGTGGCGCTACGCCGCCTCCTGGCTGCACATCCGCGACCTGACCGCGCCCGCCCTCACGCCCGCCGACAACACGTGGCTGGCGATCGACTCGCTCGCCTCGCTGCTCGAGCGCGGCGACGCCTCCGAGGCGATCTGCGAGTTCGACGCGCTCGAACCCGGCGAGGACCTCGTCCGCGTGATCGAGGAGATGGCACTGGTGGACCACCCCGACACCTTCGCCGTCCTGGACCTGCTGGGCTCCCGCCACAGTGACGCGGCGGTGGCCAAGTCCGCCCGCAAGGCCGCCATGAAGGCCCGCTCCCGCTGATCTCGGGCCTTCCACCGGTCCCGGTCCCGGCCTCGTTCCCGGCCCCGGCGGCCCGGTGGCGGCCCCTCCGGGGGAGCGGCCCGTCTGTCCTCGCCCGTTCGTTCCCGCCCGTCCGTCCTCGCCCGTCCGTCCGCTCCCGGTGGCGGCCCGCCGGGCCGCTCCCCGGGCCGCTCCCCGGGGCCGGTCCGGCAGAAGGCCCGGGGGAGGCGGCCGCCGCCCTTAGACTGGGGCAATCCCCTGAAGCGTGAGGAGATCCCTGTTGGCCATTCAGTCGATCCGTCTTTTCGGCGACCCGGTGCTGCGCACTCCCGCCGAGCCGGTCAAGGACTTCGACAAGGAGCTCCGCAGGCTCGTCAAAGACCTCACCGACACGATGATGGACGCGCCGGGGGCCGGGCTGGCGGCGCCGCAGATCGGGGTCGGGCTGCGGGTCTTCACCTACTACGTGGACGACCAGCTCGGGCATCTGATCAACCCCAACCTCGACCTGTCGGACGACAAGGACGAGGAGGGGGAGGAGGGCTGCCTGTCGTTCCCCGGCCTGGCCTTTCCCACGCCCAGGGCGCTACGGGCCGTGGCGACCGGTTTCACCATGCACGGAGAGCCGGTGACCCTTGAGGGCACCGACCTGATGGCCCGCTGCTTCCAGCACGAGACCGATCACCTGGACGGTGTGCTGTTCATCGACCGGATGGACGTCAAGCAGCGCAAACTCGCCATGAAGGCGATCCGCGAGGCCGACTGGAACGGGGTGTCGGCCCCCGCGTTCAAGTTCTCCCCGCACGCCACCCAAGGGAAGGCTCTGTAGGAACCTTGCGCCTGGTCTTCGCCGGAACCCCGGACACCGCCCTGCCCTCGCTGCGGGCACTGATCGACTCGCCTCGCCACGACGTCGTCGCCGTCGTCACGCGCCCGGACGCCCAGTCGGGCAGGGGCCGCAAGGTCCATCCGAGCCCCGTCGCCGAGCTCGCCGAGGAGGCGGGCATCGAGGTGCTCAGGCCGCCCAAGGCGGGTGACCCGGCGTTCCTCGACCGGCTCAGGGAGCTCGGCCCCGACTGCTGCCCGGTGGTCGCCTACGGCGCGCTCCTGCCGCAGGCCGCCCTGGACATCCCCCGGTACGGCTGGGTCAACCTCCACTTCTCGCTGCTGCCCGCCTGGCGCGGCGCGGCGCCGGTGCAGCACGCCGTGCTCCACGGTGACGCGATCACCGGCGCGGCCACCTTCCAGATCGTCAAGGAGCTGGACGCGGGCCCGGTCTACGGCGTGGTCACCGAGGAGATCCGCCCCGCCGACACCAGCGGGGAGCTGCTCGCCCGGCTCGCCGAGTCCGGCGCCGGGCTGCTGGCGGCCACCCTCGACGGGATCGAGGACGGCAAGCTGGAGGCCGTGCCGCAGCCCGCGGAGGGGGTGAGCCTCGCCCCGAAGATCAGCGTCGACGACGCCAGGGTCGACTGGTCCGCGCCCGCCATGCGGGTCGACCGGCTGATCCGTGCCTGCAGCCCCGCCCCGGGGGCGTGGGCCGAGTTCCGCGGCCAGCGCGTCAAGATCGGTCCGGTGCGACCGGCTCCCGACGCCTCCGGCCTGGCCCCCGGCCAGATCGCGGCGTCCAAGAACTCCGTGCTGGTCGGCACCGCCACCTACCCGGTCGAGCTGGGCGAGGTGCAGCCGCAGGGCAAGCGCCTGATGGGCGCGGGGGAGTGGGCCCGCGGTGTGCGGCCCACCGACGAGGATCGGCTGGCCTGAAGATCATGAGCAGTGGTAACGGCCGTAACGTCCCGCGCGGCGGGGATCACGGCCCGGCGGGCCGCTCACGCGGCGCCGGAGGCAAGGGCAGGGGCGGACGCCCGCCCAAGCCGGTCCGCGACGAGGCGCGCAACGCCGCGTACGACCTGATGCGCGCCGTCGACGAGCGGGACGCCTACGCCAACCTGCTGATGCCCGCGCTGTTGCGCGAGCGCCGGCTGTCGGGGCGCGACGCGGGCCTGGCCACCGAGCTGGCCTACGGCACCCTGCGCGGCCTCGGCACCTACGACGAGATCATTGCGGCCTGCAGCGACCGGGCGCCGGAGGACGTCGACCCGCCGCTGCTCGACGCCGTCCGCCTGGGCGTGCACCAGCTGCTCAAGACGCGGGTCCCCCCGCACGCCGCCGTCGGCACCACGGTCGACCTGGTGCGGCTGCGCGTGGGCATCGGCGCGTCGAAGTACGCCAACGCCGTGCTGCGCAAGGTCTCCACCCGCTCCCTGGAGCAGTGGATCCCGATCGTGGCGCCCGATCCGGCCGACGACCCGGTGGGCCATCTGGCGGTGGCCCACAGCCATCCGAGGTGGATCGTCGACGCCCTGCGCGACGCCGTGGGCGGCGACTTCGACGAGACGGCCGCCCTGCTCGCGGCCGACAACGAGCGCCCCAGGGTGACCCTAGTCGCCCGTCCAGGACGCTCGTCGGTCGAGGAGCTCCTCGACGCGGGCGCGGAACCCGCCAGATACTCCCCGTACGCCGCCTACCTGCCCGAGGGCGACCCCGGTGCGGTCCTCGCCGTGGCCGAGTCGCGCGCGGCCGTCCAGGACGAGGCCAGCCAGCTCGTCGCGCTGGCTCTGACGCGGGTTCCGGTGGAGGGCTCCGACTCCCGCTGGCTCGACCTGTGCGCGGGGCCCGGCGGCAAGGCGGGCCTGCTCGACGCCATCGCGACCCGCGGCGACGAGGCGGGCCTGGGCGGTCCCGGCGCAGGAGGGCCCGTTCTGGCCGCGGCGCCCGGTCCGATCGCCGGCACGCCTTCCGGCGTCGCCCCCGTCCCGGCCGCGGGGGCGGTTTCCGGGGCGGGCGCCGGGCCGGTGGCCTTCCCCGGCGGGGCGCGCCTGCTCGCCGCCGAGCTGCAGTACCACCGGGCGCGGCTGGTGTGGAAGACGACCCGGCAGGCCGCGGTGATCACCGCGGACGGCACCGCGCCCGCCTGGCGGCCCGGGGCCTTCGACCGGGTCATGCTCGACGCCCCCTGCACCGGCCTGGGCGCGCTGCGCCGCCGCCCAGAGGCCCGCTGGCGCCGCGATCCCCGGAGCCTTCCCGAGCTGGGCAGACTCCAGCGAGCCCTGCTCGACTCGGCCGTCGACGCGGTCCGCCCCGGCGGCGTCGTCGCGTACGTGACCTGCTCGCCGCACCTGGCCGAGACCGTCACCGTGGTCGGCGACATCCTGCGCCGCCGCGACGACGTCGAGGCGCTGGACGCCCGCGCCCACCTTCCCGAGGTCGAGGGCCTGGGCGAGGGGCCGTACGCGCGGTTCTGGCCGCACCGGCACGGCACCGACGCCATGTTCCTGGCCCTGCTGCGCCGCCGCTGAACGGGCGCCGGGCTCCCGGCGCCCCCTTCCGGCACGGGGTGCCGGAAGCATCACCGCAGGTCAGAGGGTTTGCCCTGGGCATATATGGACACTATGTGCCGTTCGCATGAATGTAACTGCTTCCGAACAGGATGCGGAGTTGCTGAAATGTGCGGAATCTGCGGATGGGTGGACTTCAAGGGCGATCTCCAGCAGGCAGGGGCCGTCGCACAGGCCATGACCGACACCATGGCCTGCCGGGGGCCCGACGACGAGGGGCTGTGGCTCGCCCCGCACGCCGCGATAGGTCACCGGCGCCTGGCCGTCATCGACATCGAGGGCGGGCGCCAGCCGATGGTCGCGGACGAGGACGGGCAGCCGCTCGCCGTCCTCACCTACAGCGGCGAGATCTACAACTTCATCGAGTTGCGCGCGGAGCTGGCCGCCCAGGGGCACCGATTCCTGACCCACAGCGACACCGAGGTCCTCCTGCACGCCTACCTCGAATGGGGCGAGGACCTGGCCGAACGACTGAACGGCATGTTCGCCTTCGCGATCTGGGACATCCGCCGCGAGGAACTCCTGCTCGTCCGCGACCGGATGGGCATCAAGCCGCTGTACTACTACCCGCTCCCGGACGGGGTGCTGTTCGGCTCCGAGCCCAAGGCGATCCTCGCCAACCCCCTCGCCGGGACGCCCACGGTCGACGCCGACGGCCTGCGCGAGCTGATGTCCTTCGTCAAATCCCCGGAGAACGCCGTCTACCGGGGCATGTACGAGGTGCGCCCCGGTCACACCGTCCGGGTGACCCGCGAATTCCTGTGCCGCCGCCGCTACTGGCACCTGGAGTCCCACGAGCACCCCGATGATCTCGCCACCACCGTCGGGACCGTGCGCGAACTGCTGGAGGACATCGTCACCCGCCAGCTCATCTCCGACGTGCCGCTGTGCACGCTGCTCTCGGGCGGCCTCGACTCCAGCACCATCACGGCACTGGCCGCCCGCGGGCTGGAGGAGCTCGGGGCCGGGAAGATCCGGTCCTTCGCCGTCGACTTCACCGGATACAGCGAGAACTTCACGCCCGACGAGATGCGCGACGCCCCCGACACGCCGTACGTGCACGACGTCGTGCGGCACATCGGCGCCGAGCACGCCGACATCGTCCTGGACTCCGCCGACCTCATGCATCCGGCGGTGCGCGCCGCGGTCCTGAGGGCGCGTGACCTGCCGATCGGCATCGGCGACATGGACACCTCCTTGCACCTGCTGTTCCGCGCCATCCGGGGCCATTCCACGGTGGCGCTGTCCGGCGAGTCCGCCGACGAGGTCTTCGGCGGCTACCGGTGGTTCTTCGACCCCGAGGTGGTCTTCGCCGACACCTTCCCGTGGCTGGCGTCCGCCGGGTTCGGACATTTCGCCGGGGTGGGGCCGCTCCTCAGAGAGGACCTGGCCCGCAAGCTGGACATCCCCGGCTACCGCGCCGACAGCTACCGGCAGGCGCTCGACGAGGTGCCCCGGCTGGAGGGCGAGGAGGGGCTGGAGCGGCGCATGCGGGAGATCTCCTACCTGCACCTCACCCGGTTCGTGCAGATCCTGCTGGACCGCAAGGACCGCATGAGCATGGCCGTCGGGCTGGAGGTCCGGGTGCCGTTCTGCGACCACCGGCTGGTGGAGTACGTCTTCAACACCCCCTGGGCGATGAAGACCTTCGACGGGCGGGAGAAGAGCCTGCTGCGCGCCGCCGCCGCGGACCTCCTGCCGCCCTCGGTCCTCGGGCGCCGCAAGAGCCCCTACCCCTCCACGCAGGACCCGGCCTACGAGGAGGCCGTCCGCGCGGAGGCGGCCCGGCTGCTCGACGGCGGTCCCATCGCCGCCGCGCCGCTGATCGACCCGGACAGGGTGCGGGCCGCGATCGACCGGCCGGGAGAGGGCGGCGGCCCCGTGGTGAGCCGGGCGTCGCTGGAGGGCTTTCTCCAGCTCAACGCCTGGCTGGAGAGGTACCGCGTCCAGATCGACATCTGACCCGCGCCTTCGTGCCGCCCGTTCGCGGCGGTACGGAGCCGAACCCCCGCCCCCGAGCCGGGCGGGGGTCCGGGCCTTCGGGGGGCGGGTCCCCGCCGCTAGAATCGGCCAATCATGGCCGTACAGATCTCGCCCAGCATCCTGTCCGCCGACTTCGCCCGCCTCGCAGAGGCGGCCGCGGCGGTGCCCAACGCCGACTGGCTGCACGTGGACGTCATGGACAACCACTTCGTGCCCAACCTGACCCTCGGGCTGCCGGTCGTCGAGTCCCTGCTCAAGGCGACCTCGACGCCGCTCGACTGCCATCTCATGATCGAAGACCCGGATCGCTGGGCCCCCGCCTACGCCGAGGCCGGGGCCGGGAGCGTGACCGTCCACGTGGAGGCGGCCAAGGCTCCGGTGCGCACGCTGCGCCAGATCCGCCGGGCGGGCGCCCGCGCGGGCCTGGCGCTGAACCCGGCCACTCCCGTCGAGCCGTACGAGGACCTGCTCGGCGAGCTCGACATGCTGCTGCTGATGACCGTCGATCCCGGTTTCGGCGGGCAGAAATTCCTCGACATCGTGCTGCCCAAGATCCGCAGGGCCCGCGAGCTGATCGACCGGCACGGCGGGCAGATATGGCTCCAGGTGGACGGAGGCGTCTCCGACACGACGATCGAGCGCTGCGCCGAGGCGGGGGCCGACGTCTTCGTGGCGGGCAACGCCGTCTACGGCGCGGAGGACCCGGCCCGCGCGGTCGACGGCCTGCGAGCCCTCGCCGCGTCCGCGGAGCCGCCGAGCCGCGGGCTCACCGGCCGCTGAGCCCCCCCGGCCGGCCGGGCCGGCCGGGGATCGCGGGGGGCGCCGTCACCGGAGCGTCAGGTCTACGGTGCCGGGCCGGGGACCACGGGGGCGCCGTCGCCGGACCGTCAGGTCTGCAGCGCCGGGTCCAGCACCACGTCCCGGCCGTGCACGGTCGGCTGCTCGGGGAAGTGACAGGCGGTCAGGTGCCCCTCCTTGTTGCCCTCCAGCCTGACCAGCGGGGGCTCCTCGGTCGCGCACTTGTCCTGGGCCTTCCAGCAGCGGGTGCGGAAGCGGCAGCCGGACGGCGGGTTGATCGGGGAGGGCACGTCCCCGGCCAGGCGGATGCGCTCGCGCGGCTCCTCGTCCTCCAGCACCTCGGGCACCGCCGACAGCAGCGCGTGGGTGTAGGGGTGGCGGGGGCGCTCGTACAGGGAGGCGCGGTCGGCGACCTCGACGATCTTGCCGAGATACATCACAGCGACCCGCTGGGAGAAGTGCCGCACGATCGCCAGGTCGTGCGCGATGAACAGGAACGCGATGCCCAGGTCCCGCTGGAGCTGCTGGAGCAGGTTGACGACCTGAGCCTGGATGGAGACGTCGAGGGCGGAGACCGGCTCGTCCGCGATGATCAGTTTGGGGTTGAGGGAGAGCGCGCGGGCCACCCCGATGCGCTGCCGCTGGCCGCCGGAGAACTCGTGCGGGAAGCGGTTGAAGTGCTCGGGGTTGAGCCCGACGATCTCCAGGAGCTCCCTGACCCGGTTGTCCCTGCCGCCCGGGGGATTGATGCCGTTGATCTCCATCGGGCCGCCGACGATGGTGCCCACCGTGTGCCGGGGGTTCAGCGACGAGTACGGGTCCTGGAAGATCATCTGGATCTCGGCCCGGATCGGCTTCAGCTCCCTGCGCTTGGCGTGGCCGATCTCCCGTCCCGCGTACCTGATGCTGCCCGCGGTGGGCTCCAGCAGCCGGGACGCCAGCCGCCCGGCGGTGGACTTGCCGCAGCCGGACTCGCCGACCAGGCCGAGCGTCTCGCCGGCGTGCACGGTCAGGTCGATGCCGTCCACCGCGTGGACCTTGCCGACCTGGTGTTTGAAGACGACACCGCCCATCACCGGGAAGTGCTTCTTCAGCCCGGACAGCTCCAGCAGCGCCTCGCCGCGGGGTTCGCCGGTTGTCTCGCTCATTTCTGGATCTCCCTCTTCTGGGCGAGGGTCAGGTAGCACGCGTCGCCGTGGCCGCGGTGCGGGGACAGTTCCGGCCGCTCGGAGCGGCACAGCTCGGGACCGGCCAGCTCCATGAAGTCGCACCGGGGGTGGAAGGGGCAGCCGGACGGGACGTTGATCAGGCTCGGCGGGGTGCCGCGGACCGGCCGGAGCGGCACGTCCACCGGGGCGTTCAGGCGGGGCATGGAGGCCAGCAGGCCCCAGGTGTAGGGGTGGCGGGGCTCGTGGAGGACCTCCTTGACGGTCCCGCGCTCCACCGCCCGCCCGGCGTACATCACCAGCACGTCGTGCGCGGTGTTGGCGACCACGCCGAGGTCGTGGGTGATCAGGATGATCGAGGCCCCCGTCTGGTCCTGGAGCTCCTTGAGCAGGTCCAGGATCTGGGCCTGCACGGTCACGTCCAGGGCGGTGGTGGGCTCGTCGGCGATCAGCAGGTCCGGGTCGCACACCAGGGCCATCGCGATCATCGCGCGCTGCCGCATGCCGCCGGAGAACTGGTGGGGGTAGTCGTCCACCCTGGTCTTCGGCTGGGGGATGCCGACCCGCGTCAGCATCTCGATCGCGCGGCTCCTGGACTCGGCGCGGCTCGCGCCGGTGTGCTTGCGGTAGACCTCGGAGATCTGCTTGCCGATGGTGTGGTACGGGGAGAGCGAGGTCAGCGGGTCCTGGAAGATCATCGCGACCTTGTTGCCGCGCAGCTTCTCCATGGTGGAGCGGGAGGCGCCGATCAGCTCCTCGCCGTCCAGCCGGATCTCTCCACTGATCTTGGTGGACTCCGGGTTGTGCAGGCCGAGCACGGTCAGGTTGGTCACCGACTTGCCCGACCCGGACTCGCCGACGATGCCCAGCGTGGTGCCCTTCTCCACGTCGAAGGAGAGCCCGTCCACCGCGTGGACGACGCCGTCCTCGGTGTGGAAGTCGACGGTCAGGTCACGGACCGAGAGGAACGGAGTTGACACTTTCTTCAAGGCTCCTAGCTCAGCCGCACGCGGGGGTCGATGAAGGCGTACGCGATGTCGACGACGATGTTGAAGAGGACGATCGCGGCGGCCGCGACGAGCACCGTCGCCATCAGCGTGGGCAGGTCGGAGTTGGTGACCGCCTTGACCGACAGCTGGCCGAGCCCCTGGAGGCCGAAGGTCTGCTCGGTGATGATCGCGCCGCCGATCAGCGCTCCGAGGTCCACGCCGAAGATCGTGATGATGGGCGTCAGCGTGCCGCGCAGCGCGAAACGCATCACGACGCTGCGGCCGGACATGCCCTTGGCCCGCGCGGTGCGGACGTAGTCCTCGCTGAGCTGCTCCACCATCGTCGAGCGGGTCATGCGGGTGTAGTTGGCGGTGAAGATGATCGCCAGCACCAGCCAGGGCAGCAGCAGGCCGGTGGCCCAGCCGACGGGGTCCTGGGTGAACTCCACGTACTTGGGACGCCAGAGGATCTGGTTCTGGTAGACGAGGAAGTACAGGGCGAGGGTGCCGATGAAGTAGATCTGCACGGAGGCGCCGATGAGGGACGACACGCTGGCGATCTTGTCCAGTGGCCTGCCCTGCCGGAGCGCCGCGATGATGCCGGTGGCCACCCCGAAGGTGAGGAAGACGACCGCCGCGCCGATGGTGAGCGAGATGGTCAGCGGAAGCCGGTCCAGGATCGTCTCCCACACCGGCGCGCGGTTGACGAAGGAGAAGCCGAGGCAGGGAGCGGGGCAGTCGCCCAGGCCCCCGTAGTCGCGGCCGACGAAGATCCCGGCCAGCCAGGCCACGAACTGGGCGAACAGGGGCTGATCCAGTCCCAGGTTGTGCCGCGCCTGCTCCAGCAGCTCCGGCGGGCAGACCTTGCCGCAGGCGAGTCTCGCCGGGTCGGCGGGCACGGCGAAGAAGAGGAAGAACGTGACCGCGGAGATGATCACGAGGGTGACCGCGGCGCCGAGCATGCGGCGAGTGATGAATGGAAGCATTGCCTGTTTTCCCGAGGTGGCTGGGACCGTCGGGGCCGGGGAGGCCCCTGGCCGTGGCCTCGCGGGGATGAGGTCATCCCCGCGAGGCCACGGCCGCCGGTTCTCCTACGGTTTCGTGAGCCGCTACGGCTTCACGAAGATGGTGTTGGGCGAGACGACCCACGACTGCGGGTCGATCTCGGCGCCACCGACCTTGGAGCCGTGGAGGGTGTTGGCGATCTTGTTCTCGGCGACGACCAGCGGGGTGATCGTCTCCTGGATCTTCTTGTCCAGCGCCATCCACGCCTTGTTCTGGGCGTCGATGTCGGTCATGGCGGTGATCTCCTCCATCTCCTTGGTGAGGGCCTCGTCCTTCAGGTGCGCGTAGTTCGGCGCACCGTCGGCGACCGGGCCGAAGATGACGGGCAGGACCGTCGTGCCGGACGGCCAGTCGGCGCCCCAGCCACCCCAGTAGAGGTCGAACTCGTTCTTCACCTTGCCGATGGAGTCGTAGTAGGTCTTACGGTCCAGGGGCTTGACCACGACCTTGACGCCGGCCTTCTCCAGGGCGTTCTTGATCACGACGGTGACCTGCTCCTGGACGGGCGTCTGGTTGTAGGCGTAGACGATGGTCGGCGTCGGGTTGCTCGACTCGGCCAGCAGCTGCTTGGCCTTCTCGATGTCGCCCTCGGGCTTGGCCTCCTTGCCGAACAGGTCGTAGGACTCGTAGCCGACCGTGGTGTTCTCGTTCAGGATCGTGGTGGGCAGCGCCGCCGCCGCCGGGCCGCCGAGGATCTGCTGGATCTGCTTGGACGGCCACGCGTGGTTGATGGCCTGGCGGATCTTGATGTCCTTCACCCGGTCAAGGTTGAAGTAGTAGTAGTTGCCGTACGGCGAGGGGCTCTTCATCAGGCGGGGGGCCAGGCTGGCGTCGCCGAGGACCTGCTGCAGACGCTCCGGCGGGACGGTCGCGTAGAAGGTGAACGCGGTCTGGTCCGGGCCGGTGTCCGCGATCAGGCGGTCGGTGATCTGCAGGTTCTCCTGGCCGAACTCCAGGCGCCAGTTGTCGGGGTAGGCGCCGCGGATCGGGTCGGTGGCCGGGTCCCAGTTCGGGTTGCGCTCCAGCTCCATCGACTTGTCGACGACGTGGCTCTTGATGATGTACGGGCCGCTGGAGACGGGCTCCTTGTCGTACTTCTCCTTGGTGTCCTTCGCCTTGGGCACGATGCCGTAGCCGCCCATGGCGAAGGCGTAGTTGGCGTCGGCGTGCGGCGACTTGAACTTGTAGACGATCGTCTTGTCGTCCGGCGTCTCGATGCTGTCAAGGCGCTTGCCGTCGTACGGGCCCTGGTAGGCCTTCTTGTGGTCGACCTCGGTCAGCCACTGCTGGATGTAGGTCGGGCCCTGGGTGACGAACGGGGCGAACGTCCGCTCCATGCTCCACTTGACGTCCTCGGACGTGATCGGCGTGCCGTCCTGCCACTTCACGCCGTCCTTGAGGGTGAAGGTCCAGGTCTTGCCGCCCTCGGAGGAGGTGCCCGAGTCGGTGGCCAGGTCGCCGACCAGCTTGTAGTCGCCGGGGCCGACGCGCTTGTAGCCGGTCAGGGTCCGGCCGATGAGCAGGCCGAAGTTCGACATCGTGTTGACGTAGACCTGGGCCGGGTCGAGGTGGCCGATGTCGTCACGGTCGACCATTGTGACGGTGCCGCCCTTGACGACGCCCTCGGGCTCGATGGCCGGGCCCTTGGAGTCGTCGGCCGTTCCGACGGTGATCGTCGGCGGCTTGTAGGACGGAGCTGCGGAGGCGCCCTCGCTGGGCGCGCCGGACGCCGCGCCGCTGGGGGCCGCGGGTGCGCCCTGGTTGCCCTGGGCGCAGGCACCGGTGAGTGCGAGCGCGCCTATGGCGAGTACGGCCATCGCTGACCGCGTACGGACTTTCATCTTTCTCCTATTTCTGATCTAGCGCTTGAGCTTGGGGTCGAAGGCATCGCGAACCGAGTCACCCAGGAGGTTGAACGCGATCACGAAGATCAGGAGGGCCACACCGGGGAAGATCAGATAGGTGATGTCGTTCTGGTAGATCTCGGTGCCGCGACGGAACATGCGGCCCCAGTCGGGGATGGGCTCGATCATGCCGACGCCCAGGAAGGACAGCGCCGCCTCGGCCGTCACCAGCGCGGGAAGCAGCAGCGTCGACTGGATCAGGATCGGGGTCCAGAGGTTCGGCAGCAGCTCCTTGAAGACGATCCTGGCGGGAGAGGCTCCGGTGACCTTCGCGGCCTCGACGAATTCCCGCTCGCGCAGGGAGAGCACCTGGCCGCGCAGCAGCCGCGCGAGGCCGGCCCACTGGAAGATCGTCAGCGCGATCACGAGGGTGACCGCTCGCAGCCAGATGGGCGTCTCCTCGTCCGACCTGACGAACAGGTTCTCCACGACCGGCATGAACGCGATGATGAAGAGCACCGAGGGGAACGACAGGACGATGTCGATCAGGCGGCCGATGAAGTAGTCGGTCTTGCCTCCGGCGTACCCGGCGACGATGCCCATCACGATGCCGATCGCCGTCGCGATGATCGTCGCGGTCACCGCGATCGACAGGGAGGTCCTGATCCCGTAGACGAGCTGGGTGAACACGTCACGGCCCAGCCCGGGCTCGATGCCGAACCAGAACTCCGAGCTCATGCCGCCGTTGGGCAGGATCGGGTAGCCGTAGTCGTTCAGCAGGCCCGGCATGTCCTGGCCGTACAGGGCGTAGGGATCCTTGCCGTACAGCCAGGAGATGACCGGCGCGAGGAGCGCGACCAGGAAGAAGAAAATCACCACCACGGCCGAGACGATGCCGGTACGGTCGCGTCGGAAGCGCAGCCACATCAGCTGCCCGGGCGAGCGGCCCACCGTTTCCGGTGTCTTCGCCGCCAGTGCCTCCCCGGTCGTGGTTGTGGCTGGTGCAGGGATGGTCATCGTGCGGAGGCTCCCAACGAGCATGGTGAGCGGGATCCCTGGAACCATTGCAAAGCAGACCATGACAATCAATGGGCTGGTCATTACTCATTTTTTTGTTGTATAACGTCCACCTGTTTGTGGCTGCAATTCCGTTGACGTGGATAGGGGGTGACGTGGGAGGATAGGGCTCCCGAAGGTGGATTTTCACGGATTTGTGACACATTCATGACGCGCCCGTGACGGGTTTGTCCGGTTACAACCCTGCTTGTGTAACAAGCCCGATACAGTGTCACAGACTCGATACACGGGTGTGCCTGTTCGTCTCAAGGGGTAACCCTCCACTCGCCGGGAGGTGGAGCATGGATCACGGCCTGTTCGGACCGGAGTCGGTGACCTGGAAGGTGATGGGCGAGCCGATCCTGCTCGTCGGCGGCTTCCGCGCTCTGCTCATGCAAGGGCTGCACCCCCGGGCGATGCGAGGGGTCGCGCAGAACTCCGCGCTCATGGATCCGGCCGAGGCGTGGTCCCGCTTCGTGCGCACCACCGAGTTCGTCCGGGTGCGCACCTACGGTACGGCCAAGGAGGTGGCCCGCGCCGGGGCCAGGGTCAGGAAGATCCACGCCAGCCTCACCGCGCTCGACCTCGACACCGGCGAGCGGTTCCGCCTCGACGACCCCGACGCGCTGCTGTGGGTCCACGTCGGCGAGGTCGACTCCTACCTGTCGGTCGCCAGGCGCGCGGGGGTGCGCCTGACGGACGAGGAGGCCGACAGGTTCGTCGCCGAGTGGCGCCGCGCGGCCGAGGTGGTCGGCCTGCGCCCCGAGGACGTGCCCGGCTCGGTCGGCGAGATGGACGACTACATCCGGGCCTGCCGCCCCGGCCTCTACTTTCCCCCCGAGGTGCCCCACCCGCTCCTGCGGTCGCTCAACGCGCCGCTCCCGGCCCGACTGACACCGCTCAAGCCGATGTTCCCCATGCTCACCGTGCTCGCCTTCGCCACCCTGCCGCGCTGGGCCCGCAGGCTGTACGGCCTGCCCGCCACCCCGCTGGGCGACCTGTGGGCGACGGCCTCCCTTCGGGCCCTGCAGACCGGGATCGGCCTGATTCCCGCGCCGGTGCGGTACTCCCCGGACGCGCGGAGGGCGCGCAGGGCGGTCGCCGAGCGCGCGGCGTAACCGCACCAAGTGCTCGCTTGTTCCACATCATGGATGAGTGTGCCGTCCGGTTTTCCGGACATGGCACACTGGTAGAGGAGGGTGAGCCGTCCGCGGTGCGCCCTCCGCGAGAACGAGAGAAGCAGAGCAGCGTGCTCCGGGGTCGGTGAAATTCCGAGCCGGCGGTTACAGTCCGCGACCCGGTCGAAGCCATCGACCGGTTGACCTGGTGAAACTCCAGGACCGACGGTTAAAGTCCGGATGGGAGGAAGCGCGCGAGCGGAGAGTGTCTTCGGGCACCCTCCGCTTATCGGGTGTTGCACCCGTTGATCCCCCGGGGCCCGCCGTGGCAAAAAGCTACTGGCGAGTAGGAGACCTCGGGTGACTGATCCGGCGCGGACGCGCCAGGCGGTCGGGCGCGCCCCTCACGGGCACGGCGCCGTCGGCCCCCACCATTTCCCGCCCGGCCGTTCACGGTCCGGGCATATCCGCACATCCCTCTTCCCGTGCGCGTCCCGCCTTCCGGACGTACGCCCTCGCGAGCCCCGCGTTCCCGGGCTCTCGGCCTCCGGATCCTCGGCTCACGGGCCGCGGACTCACGGGCCGCGGACTCACGGGCCCCGGACTCACGGGCTCCGGACTGCCGAGCCCCGGACCTCCGGATCGCAGGTTCCCGGACCCCGCACTCCCGCGTCCCGGACGACCCTCCCGCGCCCGGCCTTCCGGGCGATCCCCCAGAAGGAGCTGTGAATGTTCACCGGAATCGTCGAAGAACTGGGAGAGATCGCCGCGATCGAGCCGCTGAGCGACGCGGCCCGGCTGTCGATCCGCGGCAAGACGGTCACCTCGGACGCCGGGCACGGTGACTCGATCGCCGTCAACGGCGTCTGCCTGACCGTGGTGGACGTCGAGGGTGAGGTGTTCACCGCCGACGTGATGAAGGAGACCCTCGACCGCAGCTCCCTCGGCGCGCTGAGCCCCGGCTCCCCGGTCAACCTGGAGCGCGCGGTCCGCGCCGACCAGCGGCTGGGCGGCCACATCGTGCAGGGCCACGTGGACGGGACGGGCGTCCTGCTGTCGCGGGAGCCCGCCGAGCACTGGGAGGTCGTCCGGATCTCCCTCCCGCCGGAGCTCGACCGCTACGTGGTCGAGAAGGGCTCGATCGCGGTCGACGGCATCAGCCTGACGGTCATGGCCGTCGGCTCCGGCGGCTTCGCCGTCAGCCTGATCCCCACCACCCTGAGCCTGACCACCCTCGGCGCGAAGCGGCCGGGCGACCCGGTGAACCTCGAGGTCGACGTGATCGCCAAGCACGTGGAGAAGCTCGTCGGCGCGTACGTCCCGGCCGGTGGGCTCACCCGGGACACCACGGCAGGCCAGGTGACAGGGTCGTGAACCACCTCGAAACGGGATCCGAGGTCTCCGGGACCGGAAGTCCCCGCGAAGACCTGACCGGAAACGTGGCCGCGCCGGCCGGATTCGTCAACCGCCCCATGGAGTACCGGTCGAGGACCGTGCTCGTCCCCGAGGAGACCCTGTGATCAAGCTGGACCCGATCGAGCGAGCGATCGCCGACATCCGCGAGGGCAGGGCCGTCGTGGTCGTCGACGACGAGAACCGCGAGAACGAGGGCGACATCATCTTCGCCGCGTCCAAGTCCACCCCGGAGCTGCTGGCCTTCACCATCCGGCACAGCAGCGGCGTGGTCTGCGTGCCGATGCGCGGCGAGCATCTCGACAGGCTCGGCCTGCCGCTGATGGTGTACGACAACAAGGAGCGCCTGCGCACCGCGTACACGATCAGCGTGGACGCCAGGGACGGGGTGAGCACCGGCATCTCCGCCGCCGACAGGGCCCGCACGATCCGCACCCTGGCCGACTCGGCGACCGAGCCGTCCGAGCTGGTACGGCCGGGTCACGTCTTCCCGCTCCGCTACCGGGAGGGCGGCGTCCTGGCCCGGCGCGGCCACACCGAGGCGTCCGTGGACCTGGCCAGGCTCGCCGGGCTGAGCGAGGCGGGCGTGCTCGCCGAGGTCGTCAACGACGACGGCACCATGATGCGGCTGCCGGAGCTGCGTGACTTCTGCGACGAGCACGACCTGGCGCTCGTCTCGATCGAGCAGCTGGTGGAGTTCAGGCGCCGGACCGAGCGGATGGTGACCAGGGTCGCCGAGACCCGGCTGCCCAACAGGTACGGCGAGTGGCGGGCCTACGGCTTCGCGAGCTCGCTGGACGGCGGCGAGCACGTGGCCCTGGTCCTCGGCGACATCGAGGACGGCGAGAACATCATGGTCCGGGCGCACTCGGAGTGCCTGACCGGCGACGTGCTCGGGTCGCTGCGGTGCGACTGCGGGGTGCAGCTCGACCACGCCATGTCGCGGATCGCCGACGAGGGCCGGGGCGTGGTCGTCTACCTGCGCGGCCACGAGGGGCGCGGGATCGGGCTGCTGGCCAAGCTCAAGGCGTACAGCCTCCAGGACAACGGCAGCGACACGGTCGACGCCAACCTGGAGCTCGGCCTGCCGGTGGACGCGCGGGAGTTCTCCAACGCCGGGCAGATCCTCGCCGACCTGGGCGTGAAGTCGATCCGGCTGCTGACCAACAACCCGGCCAAGCTGCGCGGCATGGACGGCTACGGCATCAAGGTGCTCGGCCGCGAGCCCATGCCGGTGGCGATGAACCCGTACAACGAGAAATACCTGTCGGCCAAGCGAGACCGCCTCGGCCACGAGATTCCCAGGGAAGACGCATGAGCGAGCGAACGGGTCGAACGAAGCGGGACGACCGCATGAGCGAGCGGGGGAACGCATGAGCGGGGACGGGCGCCCGGTGGCCGAGGCCGTCGAGGCAAAGGGGCTGACCGTCGGCGTCGTCGCCGCCCGGTGGCACGAGAAGATCACCGACCAGCTCGTGGCGCGGGCCGAGCAGGCGGGCAGGGACAGCGGCGCGGCGGTGACCGTGGTGCGGGTCGCCGGGTCGCTGGAGATCCCGGTCGTGGCGCAGGTCCTGGCCAGGAAGTACGACGCGGTCGTCGCACTGGGGGTCGTGATCCGCGGTGAGACCCCCCACTTCGACTACGTGTGCGACTCCGTCACCTCGGGCCTGACCCGGGTCTCCCTCGACGAGGAGGTCCCGGTCGGCAACGGCGTGCTGACCTGTGAGTCCCTCGACCAGGCCCTCGACAGGTCGGGCCTGCCGGGCAGCCACGAGGACAAGGGCTACGAGGCCACCGTCGCCGCCCTGGGGACGGCGCTGCTGCTGCGGGAGCTCCGCTCCTAGCCGCCGCCCCGGCCCGCCCCGCCGTGCCGCGTGATCGGCCCGGCGGGGCCGTGCGATAGGTTTCCATCGGCGCCGTGACCAGCCGTCACAGCCGTTCCGACCGGTGGTTTTCCAAAGGATCGTGATCTGAGAGTGAGCCCGGAGAGCGTCTCCCCGCCCCCGTTGCCCGTCGTGTGGCGGCCCAGGAAGGGACGGATCGCGGCATACGGCTTCGCGGGGCTGATCATGCTCGGCGCGGTGCTGATGGCGCTCTTCCTGGCCGAGCCGTTCACCCTGGCCGACAGGATCGCGATGGTCGGGCTGGGCGGGCTGGTCGCCGGGGTCCTGCACCTGCTGGGACGGGTCCGGGTGGAGGCCGACGAGGAGGGGATCACCGTCGTCAACCCGCTGCGGGTGCTCCGCTACGAGTGGCCCGAGGTGCTCGGGGTCACCCTGGTCGACCACGAGCCCTGGGCGAAGATCGACTTCACCGACGGGGCCACGGTCGGCGCCATGGGCCTGCAGGGATCGGAGAAGGACCGCACCGTCCGCCAGGTCCGCGAGCTCGCCGCCCTCATCAGGGAGCGCGGCGAGGCGTCCGAGACCCGCTGAGCCGCCCCGCGCGGGGGCTCGCGCTCAGGTCTCCTCGGCGAACCGCTCGACCTTGTCGGTCTCGCCCGCCACGAGCAGGGTGTCGCCGCTCTGGATCAGCGTGTCCGAGGTGGCGTACGTGAACTTGCCGTCGGTTTTCTTGATCCCGACCACGGTGACCCCGTACTTGCTGCGGATGCCCAGGCTGCCCAGGCTCTTGCCGTCCGCCCACCGGGGCGCCATGGTCTTGATCATGGCGTAGTCCTCGTCGACCTCCACGTAGTCGAGCATCCGCCCGGTGACCAGGTGCGCGACCCGCTCGCCCATGTCGTGCTCCGGCTGCACCACGTGGTGCGCGCCCACCCGCTGCAGGATCCGGCTGTGCTGCAGGCTGATCGACTTGGCCCAGATGTCGGCCACTCCAAGGTCGGCCAGGATCGAGGTGGTCAGGATGCTCGCCTCGATGTCGGTGCCGATGCCGACCACGGCCCGGCCGAACTCGCTGATGCCCAGCTGGTCGAGGGCGTCGGGATCGGTGGAGTCGGCGCACACCACGTGGGTGAGCCGCCCGGAGAAGTGCTGCACGTTCTTGGGGTCGTTGTCGACACCGAGCACCTCGATGTCGCGGCCCGCCAGTTCCGCCGCCAGCGCGCCGCCGAACCGGCCGAGGCCGATCACCACGACCGCGTCGCCGCGATTCTTCTTGTCAACCAACGAGGGGACGCTCCTCCGGGTATCGGAACCTACGGGTCTGGACGTGCAGGGCGAGCGCGGCGCCGAGGGTCACCGGGCCGAGCCTCCCGACGAACATCAGGAGGGTCAGGATCAGGTGCCCCGCGGTGCCGACGTCGGCGGTGATCCCCGTCGACAGCCCGACCGTGCCGAAGGCCGAGATCACCTCGAACAGTACGCGGTCGAGCTTGAACGAGGTCACCGTCATCAACGCGAACGTGCCCACGGCGACCGACGCCACACTCAGCAGGGCGATCGTCAGCGCCTGCCGCTGCAACTGCTCGGGAATGCGGCGGCGGCCCGCCGAGACGTCGGGCTCGCCGCGCAGCTCGGCGAGGATCACGAACCCGAGCAGCGCGAACGTCGTCACCTTGATGCCGCCCCCGGTGCTCGCGCTGCCCGCTCCGATGAACATCAGCACGTCGCTGATCAGCCAGGAGTTCTCGCTCATCTGGGAGGTGTCGACGGAGTTCAGGCCGCCGCTTCGGGTCATCGCGCTGTGGAAGAACCCGGCCATGATCCGCAGTCCGGGGGAGAGGCCGCCCATCGTGCCGGGGTTGTTCCACTCGGTGACGGTGACGGCCACCGCCCCGCCGAACAGCAGGACGGCCGTCATGCCCAGCGTGATCTTGGCGTGCAGCGTCCAGCGCGCCGGGCGGCGCCAGTTCTGCCGCAGTACGGCGTAGACGGGGAAGCCGAGACCCCCGGCGACCACCGCCAGCACGAGCGGGAGGCAGATCCACGGGTCGGTGACGAACCTCATCATGCTGTCCGGCCAGAGCGCGAATCCGGCGTTGGTGAATGCCGAGATCGCATGAAAAATCCCGTAATAAGCGGCGCGGCCGAACGGCTCCCCGTACCCGATCACGAAGCGGGCGGCGAGTACCGCGGCGGTCAGCACCTCGGCGACCAGCGTGACCTTGGCGACCCCCACGATCACCCGCCGCACGTCGCCGGGACCGAGGGTCTTGGTCTCGGCCTGGGTGTTGAGACGGGCGCGCAGGCCGAGCTTGCCGGAGACGACCACCGCGAGGATCGAGGAGAGCGTCATGATCCCGAAGCCGCCGATCTGCATCAGCACCAGGAGCACGATCTCGCCGAAGAACGACCAGTGCGCCGCGGTGTCGTGCATGGCGAGCCCGGTCACGCACACCGCGGAGGTGGCGGTGAACAGGGCCGACGTCCACGAGGCGCTCTGGCCTCCCTCGACCGCGACCGGCAGCGACAGCAGCGCCGTACCGGTGAGGACCACGGCCAGGAACGCCACCACGACGACTCTGGACGGGGTGTTGATCTGGTCGAGCAGGTTCTTCACAGGGGGTGACAATACTTCTTCGAAGGGGACGGCAGTACGCCCGCCGGGCGGCCGGTTCCCCGAGCCCTCGACGAGCCGCCTTCGGCGTCTTCAGCGCCTTCGGCGCTCTCAGCGCGCCGCGAGGTTCCCGGGAACGCGTGGTGTGATCACGCGAGGACCCGGCCGCCGGGCGTAGCCTGAGGTGGTGGTGAGGCGGACAATCGAGGCATCTGATGTGGAGTCGCCCGCGCAGCTGGCGGAGCTGCTCGACGAGCGGTCGTACCTGGCCGGTGAGGGGCTCGTCACGGCGGCCTTCCTCGCGCTGCGGATGGGCCGCCCGCTGCTGCTCGAAGGCGAGGCGGGAGTCGGCAAGACCGAGCTGGCCAGGACCCTCGCCGGGGTGCTCGGGGCGCCGCTGATCCGCCTGCAGTGCTACGAGGGGCTCGACGCCTCCCAGGCGCTCTACGACTGGGACTTCGCCCGCCAGCTCCTGCACCTGAAGGCGGCGGAGGCGGGTGGTGTCACCGACGCCGCCCGGCTGGAGGGCGAGGTCTACGACCGGAGGTTCCTGATCGCCAGGCCGCTGCTGAAGGCGATCGAGACCCAGCCCGCGGTGCTGCTCATCGACGAGGTCGACCGGGCCGACGTGGAGTTCGAGGCGATCCTGCTGGAGGTCCTGTCGGACTTCGCGATCTCCGTCCCCGAGCTCGGCACGATCCGCGCCGCGCGGCCGCCGGTGGTCGTGCTGACCTCCAACCGCACCCGCGAGGTGCACGACGCGCTGAAGCGGCGCTGCCTCTACCACTGGCTGGAACACCCCTCCTTCGACAGGGAGGTGGCGATCCTGCGCAGGCGGCTCCCCGAGTGCTCGGGCATCCTGGCCGAGCAGGTGGCCACGGCGACGGAGCGGCTCCGCGAGACCGGTCTGATCAAGCCACCGGGGATCGCCGAGACCCTCGACTGGACCGAGGCACTCCTGGCCCTCGGCGCCCGCGAGCTCGACCCCGACGTGGCGGCCGCCTCGCTGGGCGCCCTGCTCAAGCACAAAGAGGACCACGAGACGGTGCTCGGGAACGGATTCTTCGGTGCGTCCCGGCGCTGACGGCGTCCCCCCCGCCGGGGATCCCTCCGCCTCCGCGGTCCCCTCCGCCGGGGATCCCTCCGCCTCCGCGGTTCCCCCCGCCGGGGATCCCTCCCCTCTCGCAATTTCCCCCGCCGCGGGGGTTTCCTCCGCGATCGGCGCCGGGGAGGACCTGGTCGCGGTCATGACCGGTTTCGCCAGAACCCTGCGCGCCGCGGGGGTGCCCGCCGACCACGAGCGGACCCAGGGCCTGCTGCGCGCCCTGTCCCACCTGGACGCCTCCAAGCCCGACGACGTCTACTGGGCGGGCCGGATCACGCTGTGCGCCTCGGCCGACGACCTGCCCCGCTACGACCGGGTCTTCCGCGCCTACTTCGGGGGACTGCGCGCGGGCCGCGCGAGAGCGGCGGCGGTCACCGTCACCCGGCACACCGCGGCGCCGCCCGGGGGAGGCCCCCGCCCGGGGGAGGGCGGCGAGCCCCCCGCCCTCGCGGCGACCGCGAGCGCGACGGAGGTGCTGCGCACCCGGGACGTGGCCGGGATGACGGCGGCGGAGCTCGCCGAGGCGCACCGGCTGCTCGCCCTGCTGCGGGCGGGCAGGGAGCGGCGCGAGTCGCGGCGTTTCCGGCCCTCGCGCCGGGGGCGGCTGGACGGCAGGGCGACCATCCGCGAGACCCTGCGCAGGGGCGGGGAGACCGCCGGGCTCCGCTACCGCGCGCACCGGACCAGGCCCCGCAGGGTCGTGCTGCTGATCGACGTCAGCGGTTCCATGACCCCGTACGCGGACACGCTGCTCAGGCTCGCCCACGCGCTGGTCAGGTCGGAGCCCGGGGCCACCGAGGTGTTCAGCGCGGGCACCCGGCTGACCCGGCTCACCGCCGAGCTGCGCCACCGCGACCCGGCGACCGCGATGAACGCCGTCTCCCGGGCCATTCCCGACTGGAGCGGCGGCACCCGCCTGGGTGAGGAGCTCCGGCGGCTCCTGACGCTGAACGACGCGGCGGGGGCGGTGGTGGTGATCGCCTCCGACGGGTGGGAGCGCGGCGACGTCTCGCTGCTGGGGGCGGAGATGGCCCGGCTGTCCAGGACGGCCCACCGGGTGATCTGGGTGAACCCGCACAAGGGCCGGGAGGGCTACCGGCCGCTCACCGCCGGGATGCGGGCCGCGCTTCCCCACATCGACGACTTCGTGGCCGGGCACAGTCTGGCCGCCTTTGCGGAACTCGCGACGCTGCTGGGAGGCACGCATGCGTGACGTCTTGTCACAGATCCTGCGGTGGTGGGAGGCGGGAGAGACGTTCGGCCTGGCCACCGTGGTCAACACCTTCCGCAGCGCGCCCCGCCCGCCGGGGGCGTCCATGGCGGTGCTCGGCGAGGAGGCCGAGGGCAGCGTCTCCGGCGGCTGCGTCGAGGGCGCCGTCTACGAGCTGGCCCGCGAGGTGGTCTCCTCGGGCGCGCCCGTGCTGCAGCGGTACGGCGTGAGCGACGACGACGCCTTCTCCGTCGGCCTGACCTGCGGCGGCATCCTGGACATCTTCGTCGAGCCCGTCTCGAAGGAAAGCTTCCCCGAGCTGGGGGAGATCGCCGGCTCGGTGCTGCGGCGCGAGCCGGTGGCGGTGGCGACCGTCCTGTCGGGGCCGGGCGCGATCGGCACCCGCCGGGTCGTCTGGCCGGACCGCTCCTCGGGCTCCCTGGGCGTGACCCGGCTGGACGACGCGGTGGACGACGACGTCCGGGGCATGCTCGCGCAGGGACTGACGGGCGTCCGCAGGTACGGGGCCAGGGGACAGCGGCGGCTCGACGAGCTGTCGGTCTTCGTCCAGTCCTTCGCGCCGCCGCCCCGGATGCTGGTCTTCGGCGCGATCGACTTCGCCGCGGCGGTCGCCAGGGTCGGCAAGTTCCTCGGCTACCACGTGGTCGTGTGCGACGCCCGGCCGGTCTTCACCACGGCCAAGCGCTTCCCCGAGGCCGACGAGGTGATCGTCAAGTGGCCGCACGACTATCTCACCTCGACCGTCGTGGACGAGCGGACCGCGATCTGCGTGCTCACCCACGATCCCAAGTTCGACGTCCCCCTGCTCGAGGTCGCCCTGCGCACCCCGGCGGGCTACGTCGGCGCGATGGGCTCGCGCCGCACGCACGAGGACCGGCTGGCCCGGCTGGCGCAGGCGGGGCTGGGAGAGGCCGAGCTGAAGAGGCTCCGCTCACCGATCGGGCTGGACCTGGGCGCGCGTACGCCCGAGGAGACGGCGATCTCCATCGCCGCCGAACTGATCCAGCTGCGCTGGGGCGGCTCCGGCCGGCCGCTGACCGACGGCTCCGGCAGGATCCACGGCGACGGGCCCGGCACGTGAGCGAGGAGGCGGAGGTCCCGGCGGGGGCCACCGGGGAGATCCCCGCGGGCCCGGCGAGCGCCGGGCTGCTGCTGGCCGCCGGGTCGGGCTCGCGGCTCGGCACTCCCAAGGCGCTGGTGGAGTTCCACGGGGAGCGGCTGGTGGACCGGGGGGTCAGGGCGCTCCACGACGCCGGCTGCCGTCCCGTGGTCGTGGTGCTCGGCGCGGCCGACGTGCGGGTGCGGGGGGCGGTGACCGTCCACAACCCGGAGTGGAGCTCGGGGATGGGCTCCTCGCTCAGGGCCGGCCTGGGCGCGGTCCCCGCCACCGCCGAGCACGTGGTGATCGCCCTGGTGGACCAGCCGTTCGTCGGCCCGCGGGCGGTGGAGCGGCTCATCGCGGCCGCGGCGAAGGGCGCCTCGGTCGCCGTCGCCACCTACGGCGGCGCGCGGCGGAACCCGGTGCTGATCGCCAGAGAGCACTTCGAGGAGGTCGCCCGGCTCGCGACCGGCGACGCCGGCGCCCGCCCGTTCCTGCGGGCTCATCCCGAACTGGTCGTCGCGGTCCCCTGCGACGACGTCGCCGACCCCGCCGACATCGACACCCCGGCCGACCTGTCCGCGCTCCGGGCCCGCTCGGACCTCGCCATCTGAGCCGCCTCGGCCTCCGGGCCGTCCGGGCCGCATGAGCCGTCCGAGCCGTCCGAGTCGTGTGAGCCGTCGAGCTCTCCGAGCCCGAAGCGGCCCCGGGCAGTCCCGGACGTCCCGGCCGGGCGGGTCGCTAGGCGGCCAGGCGCAGCGAGGCCACGGCGGCGCGGTGGTCGCTGCCCGCGGCCCGCTCGACGCCCGCCCTGGTGGCGACCATGCCGCGGTAGAGGATGTGGTCGGGGCGGGTGACGGGGAAGGACGCGGGCCAGGTGAAGCCGAATCCCGTACCGGCCTCCTGCTGGGCGTCCGACAGCGGCGGCACCAGGCCGGAGCGCTGGCGGTCGGTGGTGGCGGTGTTGAGGTCGCCGAGCAGCAGCAGGTGCGCGCTGTCGTCCCTGTCGACCATCTTGCGGGCGTAGGCGAGGGTCTCGTCGCGCTGGGCGGTCTGGCCGGGGCGGGCGGAGGCGAGGTGCATGACGTACACGGTCAGCCTGCCCTTGGGGGTCACGACCACCGCGCGCAGTGCCCGGGCCCAGTCGAGGCCGATGTCGGCCTTGCGGGCGTCGGCGATCGGGAACCGGCTCCACAGGCCGACCGTGGCGATCCGGTAGCGGTAGGGGAAATGGTCGTTGAGGACCTTCGCCGCCGGGCCGCCCGCGGTCAGCTCCTGCACCGCGACCAGGTCGCGGCCCTTGGAGACGGACCGCATGGCGTCGGCCGAGTCGGCGTTGGTCGCGCCGACGTTGAGCGTGGCGACCGACAGGTCACTGGGCCCGCCCGGCGGGCTGCGCAGCAGCGCCGGACCGAACATGAGGCCCCACACGGTCGCCGGGACCAGCGCCGCGACGATCACCTGCCACGAGCGGGTGGCCAGCGCGCAGACCAGCAGGACCGGTACGGCGACCCCGAGCCAGGGGAGCAGGCTCTCCAGCACGGGCGTGAAACCGCCCAGCTCGGGCAGGAGCCGGTGCCCCCCGAGCGTCAGGGCGAGCGCTCCCGCCGTCACGATGATCGACTGCCTCAGCACACCGCTCCTCGTCCACCGCCTCCGGCGGTCACCTGCCCCCGGAGTCCGCCCTTCCGGGGTCCCCTACCCCGGAATGCGTAGGCTACCGGCCCGGCGGCGGCGGCGCGGGGCTTGGTGCTTCGGCGGTGAGTCGATAGCCTTTGTTGCCGAGACAACGGAACAACATTCGGTTTCGTCGGCACCGCGGAAGGACGATCTCACGATGCGCATCGGTATGGCCCTGAACTACTCGGGGGGCTTCAAGGAGACGGTGGCCGAACTGGCCGACTACGAGAAGGCCGGTCTCGACATCGTCTTCGTCGCCGAGGCCTACAGCTTCGACGCGGTCAGCCAGCTGGGCTACATCGCCGCCAGGACCGAGAGGCTGCAGATCGCCTCCGGCATCCTGCCGATCTACTCCCGCACCCCCGCCCTGCTGGCCATGACCGCCGCGGGCCTGGACTACGTCTCCGACGGCCGCTTCACCCTCGGCCTGGGCGCCTCGGGCCCGCAGGTCATCGAGGGCTTCCACGGTGTCCCGTACACCGCGCCGCTCGGGCGCACCCGCGAGGTCATCGAGATCTGCCGCCAGGTCTGGAGGCGCGAGCGCCTCACCTACGAGGGCAGCCACTACACCGTCCCGCTCCCCGCCGGCCAGGGGACCGGGCTGGGCAAGCCGCTGAAGCTCATCAACCACCCGGTCCGCGACCGCATCCCCGTCGTGATCGCCGCCATCGGGCCCAAGAACGTCGAGCTGTCCGCCGAGCTGGCCGAGGGCTGGGAGCCGATCTTCTACGTGCCGGAGAAGGCCGCCGACGTGTGGGGCGCCTCCCTGGCGGCGGGCAAGGCGAAGCGGGACCCGGCGCTGGGCGAGCTGGACGTGATCGCCCAGGCGGCGCTGGCCATCGGCGACGACGTCTCCGGCTGGCTGGAGCTGGGCCGCCCGATGGCAGCCCTCTACATCGGCGGGATGGGCGCCAAGGGCAAGAACTTCTACAACGACCTCGCCCGCAGGTACGGCTACGAGAAGGAGGCCGAGCAGATCCAGAACCTCTACCTGGACGGCAAGAAGGACGAGGCCGCCGCGCTCGTACCGCACGAGCTGCTGGAGAAGATGTCCCTGATCGGCTCCGAGGGGCACGTGCGCGACCGCTTGCAGGCCATGCGTGAGTCGGGTGTCACGACCGTCAACGTCGCCCCGCTGGCGAATACCCACGAGGAGCGCGTCCGGCTCATCGAGAAGGTCGGGGAACTCGCCTCCTGACCCGCCCCTCCCGCCGGAGGGCCGGCGCGCGACCAGGCGGGAGGCCGGGCGGAGCCGGGTGCCACGGCCGGGCGGAGAGCCGGGCGGAGCCGGGTGCCGCGATCAAGCGGGAAACCGGGGCCGGGTGTCATGACCGAGTGGGAAGCCGGGGCCGGGTGCCACGGCCAAGGTGACGACATCGGTCAAAGCGGTTAATAACATGCATGCCATGACCGCCACCCACGCCCGGCGCCGCGCGGACCTCGCGGCCCTGCTGCCCGCTCACGAGGCGGACGCGATCCTGGTCACCGGCGGCGTGAACGTGCGCTACCTGACCGGCCTGGCCAGCTCCAACGCGGCCGTCCTGGTCAGGGCCGACGCCACCGCCACGCTGGCCACCGACTCCCGCTACATCGGGGCCGCCCGGCGCGTCTGCGACGACATCGAGGTGATCGAGAAGCTCGACGTCGCCGGGGCCCTGCTGCCCGAGACCGGCCGGACGGGCATCGAGGCCGACCACATGCCGGTCGCCGACTACTTCCGGCTGGACGGGAGGCCCCTTCGCCTGTCCGGGGTGGTGGAGTCGGTGCGCATGGTCAAGGACGACGCCGAGATCGACCTCATCCGCACCGCGTGCGAGCTCACCGACCGGGCCTTCGCCGAGGTCCTGCCCGGCCTGCGTCCCGGGCTGACCGAGAAGGAGGTCGCCAGGGCGCTGGAGCGCCGGATGATCGAACTGGGCGCGGACGGGCTCGCCTTCGACTCGATCGTCGCGAGCGGCCCCAACGGCGCGATCCCGCACCACTCGCCCTCGGACCGGCCGCTGGAGCGCGGCGACCTGGTCACCATGGACTTCGGGGCGCTGTACCGGGGCTACCACGCCGACATGACCAGGACCGTGGCGATCGGCGAGCCCGCGGGGTGGCAGCGCGAGCTGTACGACCTGGTCCGCGCCTCCCAGCGGGCCGGCGGCCTGGCCGCGCGGGTCGGCGCGGCGCTCCACGAGGTGGACGCCGCCGCCCGCGACCTGATCGCGAAGGCGGGGTACGGGGAGTTCTTCAAGCACGGCCTCGGCCACGGCGTCGGGCTGCAGATCCACGAGGCGCCGTTCCTGTCCCCGAGAAGGCCGGAGGGCTCCCCGGAGAGGGGGGAAGGCTCCCCGAAGCTGGAACGATCTTCACGAAAGCCGGAGCGAGACCATGAGCACGCTAGACTAGAGGATCGAGTTCCGGTAACCGTCGAACCCGGGGTTTACCTTCCCGGCAGGGGCGGCGTCCGCATCGAGGACACGCTCGTGGCGCGCGATGGCGGGCCGGAACTTCTCACACGGACGACCAAAGAGCTGCTCGTCCTTTAAGAGCGGCCGTACGCAGGAGAAACTAGTGGCGACGACGAACGACCTCAAGAACGGCCTGGTGCTCAAGCTCGACGGCGGTGAGCTCTGGGCCGTCGTGGAGTTCCAGCACGTCAAGCCCGGCAAGGGCGGCGCGTTCGTCCGCACCAAGCTTAAGAACGTGCTATCGGGCAAGGTCGTCGACAAGACCTTCAACGCGGGCGTCAAGGTCGAGGTGGCCAACGTCGACAAGCGCGAGATGCAGTTCTCCTACATGGACGGTGACGACTACGTCTTCATGGACACCGAGAACTACGACATGCTCCACGTGACCAGGGTGGCGGTCGGCGACTCGGCCAACTACCTCCTGGAGAACATGCTGGCCACCGTGGCGATCAACGAGGGCAACGTCCTCTACGTCGACCTGCCCGCGGCCGTCGAGCTGCTCGTCGCCGAGACCGAGCCCGGCCTCCAGGGCGACCGCTCCACCGGCGGCACCAAGCCCGCCACGCTGGAGACCGGCGCCGAGATCAAGGTGCCGCTCTTCATCACCACCGGCGAGAAGGTCAAGGTCGACACCCGCACCGGCGATTATCTCGGCCGCGCCTGATGTCGGCACGGGGCAAGGCGCGCAGGCGCGCGCTGGACATCCTCTTCGAGGCCGAGGCGCGCAGCGAGGACCCGATGAGCGTCCTCGCCGAGCGCCTCGAGCGGGCCGAGCCGCCCGTGAACGAATACACCACGACGATCGTCGAGGGCGTGTGCAGGCACCGGTCGCGCATCGACGAGCTGATCACCACCTACTCCGAGGGCTGGACGCTCGACCGCATGCCGGCGGTCGACCGCAACCTCCTGCGCGGCGGCACCTACGAGCTGCTGTGGATGCCCGACGTCCCCGAGGGCGTCGTCATCAGCGAGTGGGTCAGCCTGGCCTCCGAGCTGTCGACCGACGAGTCGCCGCAGTTCGTCAACGGGCTGATGGCCCGTTTCAAGCAGCTCAAGCCGTCCCTGGCGCTCTAGCCGCCGCCACGGGGAGCCCGGATCTCCGGTCTCCCCGCCCCGGCGCGCTTCCGTCCGGGGCGTCCCCTTTCCTCCGGGCTTGCCCGCTGGACCTGTCCTCGTCCGGAAAAAGACTCGATCAAGCGGGAGTATGGATAGTCCTTGGGCCGCGCCGGGGGGCGCGCGGCGTAGGCTGGGCTCGTCACCGTCCGAGGAGGCGATCTGAAGTTGCACGCCGTAGGCATCTCACGGCAGGCGGGCACCCCCGCGGTCCGCACAGCGGTCGTGTGGGACGTTCTGAGTGCCGTGCTGGCCGAGCGGGTGGCCGCGACAGGCCGTGAGCGGCTCGACATCGTCGACGCCGGGGGCGGCACGGGTGGTTTCGCCGTTCCCCTGGCCGGCCTGGGGCACGCCGTGACGGTCGTCGACCCCAGCCCCGACTCGCTCGCCGCGCTGGAGCGCCGCGCGGCGGAGGCCGGGGTGGAGGTGCGCGCCCTGCAGGGCGACGCCGCCGACCTGGGGGAGCTGCTCCCGACCGGCGGGGCCGACCTGGTGCTCTGCCACAGCGTGCTGGAGTACGTGGAGGACCCGGCCGGCGCGGTGAAGGCCATGGCCGGCCTGCTGCGCGAGGGCGGCGTGATCAGTGTGCTCGCCGCCAACCCGCTCGCCGCCGCGCTCCACCGTTCCATCGCCGGCAGGTTCGACGAGGCCCTCCAGGTCCTGGACGATCCCGAGGGCCGGTGGGGCGACCGTGACCCCACGCCCAGGCGTTTCACCCGCGAGGCTCTGGAGCGGCTTCTCGCCGTGACGGGCTTCGCGCCCGGCGAGGTCCACGGTGTGCGGGTCTTCGCCGATCTGGTGCCCAGCAGGCTGCTCGACGGCGAGCCCGGAGCCGCCCGCGCCCTGGTCGCCCTGGAGCAGGCGGCGGCGGCGCACCCGGTGCTCCGCGACATCGCGACCCAACTGCACGTGCTTGGCCACCGGTGAACGCCGCATCGAACGCGTGTTCCCGTAGGATGGCGGCGTGTCGAGAAAGCAGCAGATACCGCGTCCGGGTTCCGATCTGGGGACGGACGACACCGGCTGCCCGATCCTCCACGTCGACATGGACGCCTTCTACGCGGGCGTCGAGCTGCGCGACCGTCCCGATCTCCGGGGCACCCCCGTCATCATCGGCGCGCCCGGGGCGCGCGGGGTGGTGCTCAGCGCCACCTACGAGGCCCGGAGGTTCGGGGTGCACTCGGCCATGCCCATGACCCGGGCCCGACGGCTCTGCCCCCAGGCGGTGATCATTCCGCCGAGCCGGGGCAAATACGCGGAGGTCTCCCGGCGCGTCATGGAGATCTTCCAGACCTTCACCCCCGAGGTCGAGCCGATCGCCTCCGACGAGGCGTTCCTCGACGTCGGCGGGGCCCGCAAGCGTCTCGGGCCGCCGACGGCGATCGCCCGGATGATCCGCGAGCAGGTCGTGCGCGAGCAGGGCATCACCTGCTCCGTCGGGGTCGCCAACAGTAAGTTCGTGGCGAAGCTCGCCTCCCAGCACTGCAAGCCCGACGGCCTGTTCGTCGTGCCCGCCGACAGGGTGGTCGACTTCCTGCACCCGCTCCCCGTGGCGGCGCTGTGGGGCGTCGGGGAGCGCACCGAGCAGTCGCTGGCCCGCCTCGGGATCAAGACCGTCGGCGACCTCGCCAGGGTCCCGGTGGACACGCTCCAGCGGGAGCTGGGCCAGGCGGCGGGCACGCACCTGGCGTCACTCGCCTGGGGGCGCGACGAGCGCCCGGTGACCCCGGACGTCCCCGACAAGAGCATCGGCGCGGAAGAGACTTTCGCCACAGACATCGCCGACCCCGCGGAGATCCGCAGGGAGTTGCTCCGGCTCTCCGAGCGGGTCGCCGCCAGGCTCAGGCGGGGCGGCAGCGTCGGCCGCACGGTCAGCGTCAAGCTCCGCCGCGCCGACTTCACCACCCTCTCCCGGTCCCGGAGCCTGCGCGAGCCCACCGACGTCGCCAAGATCCTGTACGACGTCGCCTGTGCCCTTTACGCCGCCTCCGGCCTGGAAAACGTCCACCTCAGGCTGGTCGGCGTGCGGGTGGAGAACCTCAGCCCGGTCGCCGGGGCGACCCGGCAACTCGGGCTCGGAGAGCGCGAGACGGGCTGGCGGGAGGCCGAGCAGGCGATGGACAGGGCGGCCCGTAGATTCGGTCACGATGCCGTCCTCCCGGCCTCCCTTGTTCGCCCGCCGTTTGATGGAATAGATCCATGACGCCGCCTCCGGTTTGGACTACGTTGGACGTTTTCTTTCGTCTACGTCTACAGCCTCGTATTCTGGGGATAACCGACCGCGAGGTTCGGACACCCCGTGTCGTCCGTCACCGTCTTCCCCGTCCTGGGGCTGTCCTTGGGAGGCGCCGTGCCGCTCTCTGAGCACGAGCAGCGCTTGCTCGACCAGATCGAGCAGGCCCTCTACGCCGAGGACCCGAAGTGGGCCAATACCGTCAGGATCAGTGATCCCCGCAGCCACTACAGGCGCCGCCTGGTGAAGGCCTCCATCGGCTTCATCCTGGGTGTCGTCCTGCTGATGGTCGGCGTCGTGATCATCAACATCCCGCTCGGCGTCGGCGGTTTCGTGGTCATGCTCGCCGCGTGTCTGTGGGGTCTGTCCAGCTGGAAGCGGATGAACGGATTCGGTGAGGCCAACGCGGCCACGCCGTCCGATCAGCCGCGAGGCAAAGGGGGGCGCCGTTCCGGCTCCCGCCAGAGCTTCATGGAACGCATGGAGGAGCGCTGGCGCCGTCGCCACGACGAGCGCTAGCCCGGCAGGGCCCACCGCCGCCGCCCGCGGCGGCTCTCTCCCCTGACGATCCCCCTGTGACGACGAGGGTCACTCCCGGTGCGGGAGCGGCCCGCGTCACCCACCGAGTTCGTCCCCCGCGCGCCCTGACGGCCTCCGTACCCCCGGTGATCGAGGTCCGCCACCCCCGCGCCCCCGGACGATCCCGGGGCCACTGTTTCGTACCCTCCGGCGACCGAGGTTTTCGGTCCACGCCTCCGGCCGTCCTGAGCGGTCCCGTTCCTCCGGCGACCGGGGATCCCGGCCCGCGTTTCCGGTCGTCCGGAACCATCCCGTTCCCCCGATGATCGGGACGCGGTCGCGCGTCCCGATCACCGGGGGCCTCAGGCGCCCTTCCTGGCCGGTCCGCGGAACCGGATGTTCTCCAGCCGGTCGAAACCGTCCAGCACCCGCCCGCCCATCGCCCGCATCCGCAGGAGCGTGGAGGGCGGCAGCAGCACCGCCCTGATCCGCCTGCCGCGGGTCACGGTGGCCGCCAGCGCCCGCCGCACGCTCCGCATGTCCTCGCGCAGGGTGCCGATCTCGCCCGGGGTCCTGGCGTAGAGCATCCGCTCCACCGCCGAGGCGATCCTCGCCAGCGCGGCGGCGGCCTCCGGCTCGAACACGTACTGCTCCGCCAGCCGCCTGGCCAGCGCGCGCGGGCTCTCGCTCGCCTGCCGCGACATCCCGTAGTCGCACAGGACGTCGTCGAGCTCGGCCCACGAGGCCATCACCACGGGCTCCCAGCGGATCTCCCTGGACGCGCTGGGAGAGACGGCGCCGGTGGGATCCGGCCCGGCCGGCCCGTCGCCCGCCGGGTCCCTGACCCGCCGTGAGTAGAGCCTGCCGCGGCGGACCCGCAGCTGCCAGCGGATCAGTCCGGGGATCAACGCGATCAGCAGCGCGATCGCGACCCCGATGCCGATCTTCGCGGCCAGCGGCATTCCCTCGTCCACGGGGGTCAGCGCGCCGCCGAACTCCCGGTCGAGGATCTCGTTGCGGCGGTCGTTCGCCGCCCCGGTGGGGGAGTCGGAGCCGGTGGGGCCCGACGACGGTGCCGCGCTCGGCTCGTCGGGGGTGGCCGGTGCCACCTCGGGGCGGGTGTAGGACGGCACCGTCGCGCTGCCCTGGCCCGCTCCGCCCGCCGGGGTGGGCTCGAAACGGAGCCACCCGGTCCCCTCGAAGTACAGCTCGGGCCAGGCGTGCGAGTCGTGGGTGCGCACCTGCCATCCGCTGGAGGTGACGCTGCCCCCGGTGTAGCCGATGGCGACCCGCGACGGGATGCCCAGGACGCGCGCCAGCACCGCCATGGAGGCGGCGAACTGCTCGCAGTAGCCGGTCCTGTTGCGGATCAGGAAGTCCGTCAGCGCCGGGCCGTCGTGTCCCTGGGTGGCCAGGCTGTAGGTGAACCCGCCGCTCTCGGTGAAGAACTCCTGCAGCTGGATCGCCTGCTCGTACGGGCTGGAACCTCGCTCGGTCTCCCGGAGGGCCAGCTGCCTGATCTCCTCCGGCAGCTCCTCCGGCAGCGCCAGGTAGCGTTCCCTGATCGCCGTGACGGGCGGGGCCGCCGACTTGAGCCCGTCCGCCGTGGGCTCGGGCTCGGCGGTGACGGCCTGGTACGTCAGGCCCCCGGCGGTGTTCCGCGTGGAGAAGACCATGAGCGTGTCGCGGTCGGGCCGCCAGTCGCCCGCCACCGTGACCTTGGACACGGGGTAGGGCAGGGGAAGGAAGCTCAGCCTCCTGACCTGGTCGCTCACCGTGACCGTGACGGTCGCCGGCGTGACGGGCGCGCTCGCGGCCTGGCCGGGGGGCAATGGCATCGGCCCGTCGGACGTCCGGTCCTCGGGGCGGCCCCTGGGCTCCGACATCGTCCACTGCTCGCCGTCGAAGATGTCGAGGGAGTACATCCTCAGGTAGCGCGGCGTGCTGTCGCTGGCCTCGTAGGTCAGGACGGTGGAGTTCTCCGGCAGCGACAGCTGGCCGCGCAGGTTGACCATGGGGTTCGGGATGCTGATCGAGTTGCCGCCGCCCCTGCCGTTGCCCACGCCGAAGCCGAACAGCGGGTTGGGCTCCATGGTAGGCAGCAGCGCGGGCAGCAGGACGGCCAGCACGATCGCGGTGAAGCCGATGCGCTTGCCGGAGAGCCGCAGCGCCCCGGTGTCGGCGGGGCTGGGCCGGGCGACGGTGAAGGACGACGTGCGGCGCACCAGCACCGCGCGGCCCCAGTGACTGACCCGCTCCCGCCCGTCGGCGACGAGGATCCCCAGGTAGCCCAGGGCCCCGATGATGAACGCCGGCCAGCTGATCGGCTCGGCGATCACCGCCGCCGGGACCGTGAACAGCGCCAGCAGCGGCAGCCCGGTGAGGGCCGCCCTGCGCAGCCGCGCGGCCAGCAGGTCCACCAGGACGGCGATCAGGCCGACGCCGCCGCAGGTGAGCAGGACGATGCCGGTGCTGTCGGGCACGGGCGCGGCGAACCGCTGGATGTCGGTGAAGCCCGTCGTCAGCAGCCTGTCCAGTTTGGCGAGCGAGTCCCAGGTGGGGACCACCCTCGCCCACGCCTCGTCCCCGGCGAACGCCGCCGTCAGATAGACGAACACCGCGAGCACCTGCGCGGGCGGCGCCAGCCAGCCGGGCAGCGTGTAGTGGCCGGCCAGCGCGCCGATCCCGGTCACGATCAGGATGGCGCCCAGGCTCGACCAGAACCAGGCGCCGCCCTGGAAGAGCGGGTAGAGCGCGATCGCGACCGCTCCCGTGGCCACGCCCGACGCGATGGGAAGTCTCATGAGCCACCCCTGCTCGCCGCGAATCGTCCGCCTTGCGCGGCGTCCTGCCACACGCTCGCGACGGAGCCGCCGGCGGGCAGCCGCACGACGCGCCAGCCCGTTCCCGCGAACACCGAGCGCGCCGCCTGGAACTCCTCGTCCTCGCCCAGTTCGGGACTCTCCCAGCCCGCCACGTCCAGCATCACGGCCACGCCGATCACGTTGCCGTGCCTGGCCCTGGCCAGCTCCTGGGCCTGGTCGAGGTCCATCTTGCCGAGCACGGCCACGATCAGGCCGTCGCCGCCGCCCTGCCGGAGCGCGCCGACACCGTACTCCAGCGACCGCGCGGTGCTGGTCCGTACGACGGCCAGGGTGTCCAGCAGCGACAGGCTCTGCCCGTTGTCGGTGAGGTGCTCGGCTCCCTGGTCGGTGACCAGGCGCAGGCCGAGACCCTCGTGGGCGAGGTGCACGCCGATGGAGGCCGCGGCCGAGACCGCCGCCTCGAACGACGAGCGCGGGCCCTCACCCCGGTGGGCGTAGCGCCGGGTGTCCAGCAGCAGCGCGCCCCTGCTCTGCCACTGCTGCTCCTCGCGCCGCACCATCAGCTCGCCGTGCCTGGCGGTCGAGCGCCAGTGCACCCGCCGCAGGTCGTCGCCCTGCCGGTACTCGCGCGGCGCGACGTCGTCGTCTCCGGCCGCCGCCACGCTTCTCGTACGGCTGTCACCCCCGCCCGTCCACTCACCGGCCAGGCGGACGTGGGGCAGCGCCACCACCTGGGGCGTCACCATCAGCGTGTCGCTGATGGTGAACGACCTGGTCAGCTCGACCAGGCCGAAGGGGTCGCTGATCCGGATGGAGAGCGGCCCGATGCCGAAGCGCCCGCGCAGGTCGGAGCGGACCCGGTAGTCGATCTCCCGGATGCCCTGCGCCTCCACCCGGTCCAGGACGAACCTGGGACGGGCGCCGAGGGCGTAGGGAACGGTGTCCTCGATCATCAGCAGACCGGTCGGCAGCCGGGTGACGTTCTCCAGCCGCAGCGTCACGGTGGCCTCGTTGCCCACCTCGGTCCTGGGCGGGTCCAGGCGCCGGGCGCAGCTCAGCCGGTAACGGGTGCGGGCGACCACCATGGCCGCCAGCAGCGGCAGCGAGACGATCAGCACGCCGATCCTGAGCAGGTCGTGCTCGCCGAGGATGAAGGCGCACAGCAGCGCCGCGACGCCGGACGCGAGGAAGGACCGGCCGCGGGCGGTGAGCGCCTTGAGGCCTGAGGTCACCGGGGCTGGGCCTCGGGCACGGGCACCCGGCGGACCAGGTCGGTGAGCACCTGCTCGGGCGGGCGGCGCTGCCCCTGGGCCTCGATGCTGGGCAGCAGCCGGTGCGCCAGGACGGGGATGCACAGTTCCTGCATGTCGTCGGGGATGACATAGTCGCGGCCCGCGAGCGCGGCGTGCGCCCGCGCGGCCCTGACCAGCTGCAGGGTCGAGCGGGGGGAGGCGCCCAGCCGCAGGTCGGGGGACTGGCGGGTGGCGGTCACCAGGTCGATCGCGTACTTCTTGATCGGCTGGGAGACGTAGACGCCGCGCACCGCCTCGATCAGCGCCTTCACCTCCTCGGTGGTGGCCACCGGCTCCAGCTTGTCCAGCGGGGAGGCGGCGCCGTGCACGTCGAGCATCTCCAGCTCCGCGGAGGGGGCGGGGTAACCCATCGCGATCCGGGCGGTGAACCGGTCGCGCTGCGCCTCGGGGAGGGGATAGGTGCCCTCCATCTCGATCGGGTTCTGCGTCGCGATCACCATGAAGGGGGAGTCCAGCCGGTAGGTCGCGCCGTCGACGGTGACCTGGTGTTCCTCCATGCACTCCAGCAGCGCCGACTGGGTCTTCGGCGACGCCCGGTTGATCTCGTCACCCACCACGATGTTGGCGAAGATCGGGCCGGGCTTGAACTCGAACTCCCGGGTCTGCTGGTTGTAGGCGCTCACTCCGGTGATGTCGCTCGGCAGCAGGTCGGGGGTGAACTGCACGCGGCGCACCGGGCAGTCGATGGACCGCGCCAGCGCCTTGGCGAGCATGGTCTTGCCGACTCCGGGCACGTCCTCGATGAGAAGGTGTCCCTCGGCGAGCAGTACGGTCAAGGTCAGGCGGACGACGTCGCTCTTGCCCTCGATCACCGATTCGATCGACTGGCGGATCCGGTGCGCGGTGACAACAAGATCATCGAGCTGTGGTGAGACGTCATGGGTTACTGCCACCAGGCCTCCATGAGGGTGCGGCGGTTGCGCGCCGGGGGGTTGCCGTTGCGGAATCTTTGCGATCCCGTAACTCATTCTGCTTGCCGACACTACGACGCCGTGCGTTCCCGCGGCGACTTTATGCGGTCATCAGGGCTGATTCCGGGTAAACAGCCATAGTGTGTGCCACGGCCGTCGCGATCCTGTACAGGTGGCGTGCCGATCCTGTGACGGTGCGGGGACCTCGCCTTACAGCATTCTTCACTGCTCTGCGGTTTATTTCATGATCTTTGGGTTATTCGGCGGCCTTACTCGACACGCCCATGACGTATGACGGGCCGCTTACCCCCTCCACTCCGCACCACCCCAATTGAACTGGGGAAATGTCGGCGAAACCCGTCGTGAAGAGGCGCGGAATCAGTTGACGGTGGAGAGAAGTGGAGTATGGTGGTGCGCAGTGGAGGGCAGGGCTGCGACGCCTGGCGCTCCGCTGGGCACGGGAGGTGACGCCGATGTTCCTCGGCACCCACCACCCGCGTCTCGATGACAAGGGACGGCTGTTCCTGCCGGCGAAGTACCGCGAGGAGCTGGCGGAGGGTCTGGTGATCACCAAAGGCCAGGAGCGCTGCCTCTACGTCTTTCCCGTAGAGGAGTTCCAGCGCATAACCGAGGCTCTGCGCACCGCGCCGGTGACCGCCAAGGCGGTCCGTGACTACAGCCGTGTCCTCTTCGCCAGCGCATCCGACGAGGTCGCCGACAAGCAGGGCCGGATCACCGTGCCGCAGGCTCTGCGCGAATACGCCAGCCTGCGCCGTGACTGCGTGGTCATCGGGGCCAACACCCGGCTGGAGATCTGGGCCGCTGACGCCTGGAGCGCCTATCTGGCCGACCAAGAGCAGGCTTTTGCCGATCTGTCGGAGGAGGTGCTGCCAGGGATTCTGTGACTCCACGGTCGACTCATCGGTAAAACGTCGTTCGGCGAGGTCTCCACCCGCAACCACCTGCCCGTCAGCTGATGCACCTTCCCCGGTGTCAGGTGACGGGTGGACACGCGGGTGCGGATGGGGACCTGGCCGGACGGCCCCGGGGGTGGGGGCCAGTTTTCGACATACCGGTGAGCGTCCGCCGCGCGTCCACGGGACGAGGCGGGAAAGAGGGGGGTTGCGCTTCATGCGCGCCGAGAACCACAACCATGATCTCCAGGCACCCGGGGGTCACGTCCCCGTCATGCTCGACCGGGTGCTGGAGTTGCTCGCTCCGGCGCTGGCCCGCCCCGCCCCCGTGCTCGTCGACGCCAACCTCGGACTCGGTGGTCACGCCGAGGCGCTGCTGGCCGCGCATCCCTCGCTCCACCTGATCGGGATCGACCGCGATCCCACCGCCATCGAGCGCTCCACCGCCAGGCTCGCCCCGTACGCCGACCGGATCACGCTGGTCCGCGCGGTCTCCGACGAGCTTCCCGAGGTGCTGGCCGAGGTGGGCCGTCCCCGCGTCGACGCCGCGCTGTTCGACCTGGGCGTCTCCTCCCCGCAGCTGGACGAGGCGGAGCGCGGTTTCGCCTACTCCTACGACGCGCCGCTGGACATGCGGATGGACCGCGACGAGGAGCTGACGGCCGAGGTCGTGGTCAACACCTACCCGGCCGCCGACCTGATCCGGATCCTGCGGGATTACGGAGAAGAACGATTCGCCCCGCGTGTCGCGCACTTAATCATCAAGGAAAGGGCCAGAGAGGCCATAACGTCTACCAAGCGGCTTGCGGAGATCGTCAGGACGGCGATCCCGGCCGCTACTCGCAGGACCGGGGGCAACCCCGCCAAAAGGACTTTCCAGGCGTTGCGGATCGAGGTGAACGCGGAGTTGACGGCGCTGGAACGCGCGCTCCCAGCCGCGCTCGACGCATTGACGCTGGGCGGGCGCGTCGTCGTGCTCGCGTACCACTCCCTTGAGGACCGGCTGACGAAGCAGGTCATCACCGCGCGGACCAGGGACACCGGCCCTCCCGGCCTCCCCGTCCCGCTGCCGGCTCACCAGCCGCGGTTCGCGCTCCTGACAAGGGGAGCCGAGCTTCCGAGCGAAGAGGAGGTGGCCCGCAACCCGCGGGCGGCCTCCGCCCGGTGTCGGGCGGCAGAGAGGATCCGTGAGGCAGTTGACGAGGAGTGAGACAGACGTCCGACGCGCCGCGCCCAGCCGCGGCGCGCGACCTGTGCGCGTCCCCCGCGCGGTGCCGCAGGGATACGGGACCAGGCCGGCCAGGCCGGCGTCCGCCGCCGCTCCGGCCGCGCAGGTCAAGGCGCCTCCCGCGGCCCGCCGCTCCCGGCCGCCGAGGGCTCCCTTCCTGCTGCTCGTGGTCGGCCTGCTCTGCGGCGGCCTGGTCAGCCTGCTGCTGCTGAACGCCGTGCTCGCCAAGGACTCCTTCAAGGCCAACGGGCTGCGCAACGAGATCAGCGGCCTGCGCATCGAGAAGGAGGGCAAGAAGAGCGCCATCATGCGGCAGGAGATGCCCAACGCGGTCGCGAAGAACAACGAGCTCCAGGGACTGGGGCCCGACTGGGACACCGCGCGCGTCATCACCCCCGACACGCCCGCAGGCAGGGCCGTCGTCGGTGACGTCCGGACGCCCGCGGGGCAGGAGCGAGTGCCGGGCACGGGCCGGTGAGGGAGACCGGCGGTCCGGGACAGGGTCGCGGCGGTCCCGCGGGAGGATCTGCCGGAGGCTCGGGCCGCCGCGCTCCCGGCGGCCCCGGCCGGACGGCCAGGCCGGGCGGTTCCCCGGACGTTCCCGGCAGGCCGCGCAGGCCGGGGTCCGGCGACGCCGGGCCCTCCGGAGCTCCCGCCGGCGCCTCCGACGGCACCCAGGGGCCGGCCTCCCCGCGCAGGCCGCCGGCCTCGGGCAAACCCGGTTCCGGCCGCGCGGGTTCCTCCGGCGGGGCGCGGGACGCCGACGGGCCGGCCAGGTCCGGTTCGCCGGGCAGGTCGTCCGGTTCCGGCCGCGCGGGTTCCCCGGACGGGCAGGGCTCCCCGGGCAGGCCGCCGGCCGGTTCCGGCAGGGGAGGTTCCCCCGTCAGGGGGCAGGGCGCGGACGGGCCGGGCAGGCCCGGTTCCGCCAAGGGACGGCCGTCCCCCGCCGACGGTCCCGGCAAGGGGCAGGGGACCGGGCGGCCCGGTTCGGCCGCGAGACCACCCGCCCCGGGCAGGCCGTCGGCCGGTTCCGGCAGGACGGGCTCGTCCGGCAGGCCGCCGGCCTCGGAAGGCTCCAGCAAATCTGACAAATACGATAAATCGGCTAGGCCTGGCAGGCCGGTGAGGCCGTCGGCCGCAGGCCCGTCCGGCAGGTCCGGTTCCCCGGGCAGGCCGGGGCCCACCGGCAGGCCCGGTTCCGGCGCGCGACCGCCCGCCCCCGACGGGCCCGGCAGGGCGGGGCGGCCGGACGGCAGGGGCGGCGTTCCCGGCGCCTCCGGGGCCCCTGGCGCCCCCGGCAGGCCCGCCCGCCCCGATGCGCAGGGCAGGACCTCACCCCCTCACGCGGGCAGGCCGGGCAGGCCGCCGGGCCCCGAGGCGCCGCGCAGGTCCCCGGGCCCCGAGACCCCGCGCGGGCCGGTGCGGTCCTCGCGGGCGGAGGGCCCGCCGGACCCGCTGGGCTGGGTGCGGTCCGTGCAGAGGCGCGGAGGCGAGCGGCCCGGAGATCACGAGCACACTCGCACGACGGCGCGCGGCGGCGGCGGTGGCAGGCCGCCGCGGCCTCCGGCGCGCCCGTCCGCGGTGCTGCGCCTGGGCAACCCCCGCAGGCGCATCGGCGTCGGCCTGATGGCGATGACCTTCGTGCTGTCCATCTTCGCGGGGCGGCTCATCCAGCTCCAGGGCCTCGACTCGAAGGTCTACACGGCGGAGGCGGCCAAGCAGCGCGTACAGGGCGAGAAGCTGCCCGCCAGGCGGGGGTCGATCACCGACGTCAACGGCCACGAGCTCGCGCTGACCCTGGAGGCCCGCGAGATCTTCGTGGACCCGTCCGAGGTCTCCGCCGAGCAGCGCGACCGGGTGGCCACGATCCTGGCCAAGGAGCTGGGCACGCCCAAGGAGCCGATCGCCGCGAAGCTGGCCCAGAGCACCAGCCACTACCAGCAGCTCGCCGCGGCCGTCGACCCGGCGCTCGCCCAGCGGATCATGACGTACGACCTCAAGGGCGTCGGCAGCAAGCACCGCTACCGGCGCGACTATCCGGGCGGCGACCTGGCGGGCACCCTGCTGGGTTTCGTCGGCACCGACGGCACCGGGCTGGCCGGGCTGGAGAGCACCTACGACAAGCTGCTCGCGGGCCGCGACGGCGAGCAGGTCATCGAGACGGGTGCCAGGGGGCAGCGCATCCCGATGACCCGCAGCACCGTCCGGGCGCCCGTCGAGGGCAGGGACGTGCGGCTGACCATCGACCGCGACGTCCAGTGGGCCGCGCAGAAGGCGATCGGCGAGCAGGTCCGGGCGACCGGGGCGCGCACCGGCAGCGTCATCGTGATGGACACGCGGACCGGCCGGGTGGTCGCCATGGCCAACGCGCCCGAACTCGACCTGAAGAACTGGATGAACTCTCCCGTCGACGACCGGGTCAACCGCTCGGTCACCGACGTGTTCGAGCCGGGCAGCACCAGCAAGGTCATCACCGCCGCGGCGGCCCTGGAGTCGGGAGCCGTGCGGCCGGATAGCCTGTTCACGGTCCCCGACCAGATCAGGTGCGCCGACCGGGTGCTGAAGGACTCCCACCCGCACCCCACCGAGCGCCTGACCTTCTCGGGCGTCGTGGCGACCTCCAGCAACGTGGGCACGATCCTCGCCGCCCAGAAGATCGGCGACGAGAAGCTCCACTCGATGCTCCAGCGCTTCGGGTTCGGCGCGAGGCCCGGCAGCGAGCTGCCGGGGGAGGAGGCCGGGCTCCTGCCCGGCTGGAAGGACTGGTCGGGCAGCCAGCGCTGCACGATCGCGTACGGCCAGGGGGTCTCGGTGACGGCGCTCCAGACGGCCAGCGTGTACCAGACCATCGCCAACGGCGGGGTGCGCGTCACCCCGCAGATCGTGGCCGGCACCACCGGTGAGAACGGCGCGTTCACGCCGTCCCCGCCGGGCCGGCAGACCCGGGTGGTCGGCGAGCGCACGGCGCGGGAGGTCGCCGCCATGCTGGAGGCCGCCGTGAGCGAGGAGGGCACCGGTAACCTCGCGGCGATCGACGGCTACCGGGTGGCGGGCAAGACGGGTACCGCGATGCGCTACGACACCAGATGTCAGGGCTACTGCGGATATACCGCGACATTTGTTGGTTTCGCCCCGGCGGACAAGCCCCGCCTGGTCGTCCTGGCGGTCCTCCAGGACCCCCAGGAGGGCCATTACGGTGGGGAGATCGCCGCCCCGGTCTTCAAGAAGGTGATGACGTTCGCATTGAAGAGCGGGAAGATCCCGCCGACCGGAACCAGGCCGTCCCCGGTGCGGATACGCGCCGGAGAGTGACGAGTGAAGGTACGCTCTCGCCGTGCGTCCCCCGTCGTCAATGCGACCCTCAACCAGTTCACCCCGTCCGCTCTCGGGGCTGGCGAGCCTCATCGGCGCGCCCTCGGGCACGTCGCGAGCCCCGCTGGCCGCGGTCTCCGGGATAACCATCGACTCGCGCCAGGTGTGCCGGGGAGATCTCTACGTCGCGCTGCCCGGGGCCACGGCCCACGGGGCCGACTTCTGCGCCCAGGCCCTCGCCGCGGGTGCCAGCGCGATCCTGACCGACGAGGCGGGCAGGCGGGCCGCGGTCGCGACCGGTCTGCCGGTCCTCGTCGTGCCCGATCCGCGCGCCCTGCTCGGGCAGGTCTCCGCCTGGGTGTACGGCAATCCCGTGGCGGACGTGATGGTCGTCGGGGTCACCGGCACCAGCGGCAAGTCCACCACCACCTTCCTGCTGGAGGCCGGGCTGCGGGCCGCGGGACACAACCCCGGGCTCATCGGGGGCGTGGAGATCCACGCCGGTGAGCTGCGCTTCGCGCCGAAGCTCACCACGCCCGAGGCCAGCGACCTGCAGGGCCTGTTCGCCCTGATGCGCGAGCGGGGCGTCACCGCCGCGGCCATGGAGGTCTCCAGCCACGCGCTGGCGCTCGGCCGGGTCGACAGCGTGTTCTACGACGTGGCGCTGTTCACCAACCTGTCCCAGGACCACCTCGACTTCCACCGTGACCTCGACGACTACTTCGCGACGAAGGCCCGGCTGTTCACCCCCGAGATGAGCCGCGTGGGGGTCGTCAACATGGACGACGCCCACGGGCGGGAGCTTCTCGGCATCGCGAAGATCCCGATGACCACCTTCTCCGCCGAGGGTGCCCCCGAGGCCGACTGGCGGGCTGTGGACGTGCGGCTGGGCCCCGAGGGCAGCACCTTCAAGGTCGTGGGGCCCGGAGGCGTCGAGGAGGCCGCGTCGGTCGCCCTGCCGGGGCCCTTCAACGTGGCCAACGCCCTGGGCGCGATCGTCGCGCTGGTGGAGGCGGGTGTGCCGCTGCGGGCCGCCGTGGCGGGCGTCGGTACGCTGGCTGGAGTTCCCGGCCGGATGGAGCGGGTTCCCGGCGGCGAGGGCTTCCAGGCCATCGTCGACTACTCGCACAAGCCCGGCGCGGTCGAGTCGGTCCTGCGCTCGCTGCGCGAGGTCACCGAGGGCGGGCTCATCGTCGTGCTCGGCTGCGGAGGGGACCGTGACCGTGGTAAACGCCCAATGATGGGAGAAGCCGCCGCAAGGCTGGCAGATGTGGCTATTCTCACCAGCGACAACCCCCGCTCTGAGGACCCCTTGCGGATCCTCGCGGAGATGATGGACGGAGTTCTCCGCGTGTCCCAGGACGGGCGCGCACATGTGATCATTGAGCCGGACCGCGCCGCGGCCATCGACCTGGCCATCGGCCGGGCGGGTTTCGGTGACGTCGTCGTCGTGGCCGGCAAGGGCCACGAGCAGGGTCAGTACATCGGCGACCAGGTGCTTCCTTTCGACGACAGGCAGGTCGTGGCCGACGCGATCGCCAGGCGCAGGAACCGCACCGGACGCCGAGGCACGTATGGAGAGTAGGGAAGACGCATCATGATCCCGTTGCCGCTGGCCAGGATCGCCGAGATCACCTCGGGGGCCCTCGCGGGCATGGCCGACCCACGCGCGGTGGTGCGCGGCCCGGTCGTCACCGACTCCCGCGCCGTCGAACCGGGGTCGCTGTTCGTCGCGATCAACGGTGAGCGGGTCGACGGGCACGACTTCGCCGCCCAGGCCGTCGCGGCCGGGGCGGTCGCCGTGCTGGCCTCCCGGCCCGTCGACGCCCCCGCCGTGATCGTCGGTGACACCGTGGCCGCCATGACGGGCCTGGCCGCCGCCGTCTGCGCGGCCCTGCCGGCGACCACGGTCATCGGCATCACCGGCTCCGCGGGCAAGACCACGACCAAGGACCTGCTGGCCAGGCTGACCGCCAGGATCGGCCCGACGGTCGCCACGGCCGGCTCGTTCAACAACGAGATCGGCCACCCGATGACCGTGCTGAAGTCCGGCGAGGACACCCGCTACCTGGTGCTGGAGCTCGGCGCGAGGCACGCGGGGCACATCACCCACCTGACCCGCGTCGCCCCGCCCAGGATCGGCGTGGTCCTCAACGTCGGCACCGCCCACCTGGGCGTCTTCGGCGGCAAGGAGGAGATCGCCAGGGCCAAGGGAGAGCTGGTCGAGGCGCTGCCCGCCGAGGGCGTGGCCGTGCTCAACGCCGACGACCCGCTGGTGGCCGCCATGGCCGGGCGCACCGATGCCCGCGTCACCTGGTACGGCCGGAGCGAGGGCGCGACCGTGCGGGCGGAGAACGTGACCGTCGACGAGCGGGGACGCGCCTCCTTCACGCTGCGCACCCCCTCGGGCGCCGCCCCGGTCGGCCTGCGCCTGTACGGCGAGCACGCGGTGGAGAACGCGCTGGCCGCCGCCGCGGCCGCCTACGAGCTCGGCCTGCCGGTCGCCACCATCGCCGAGGAGCTGTCGGAGGCCGAGCCCCGCAGCCGCTGGCGGATGGAGGTCACCGACCGCGCGGACGGCGTCACCGTGATCAACGACGCCTACAACGCCAACCCCGACTCCATGCGGGCCGCCTTCGGCACCCTGGACACGCTCGCGGGCGACCGCCGCCGCTTCGCGGTCGTCGCCGCCCTGCGCGAGCTGGGCGACGAGAGCGCCGCCCTCAACGAGGGAGTGGGACACCTGGCCGGGTCCGCGGGCCTCACGGCCCTGTTCGTCGTCGGCCCCGACGCCGAACCGGTCCTGGCGGGGGCCAGGGCCGCCGTAGAGGCCGCGAGGGAGGCCGCGGACCGCGTACCGGTCGGCGCCCTCGCCGCGCCCGTCGCGCACGCCGAGGCGCCCTCGCCGCACGGAGCGGCACCGTACGGAGCGGGGGGACCGCCGGGCGGGCCGTACGGCACCGGCCCGGCCGGCGGCCTCTCGCCCATCACCGGCTTCGGTGACGTCCCCGGGGCGGGCGGCGTCCCGGCCGTCACCCGGGTCTCGCACGCCGCCGACGCGGCCCAGGCGGGCGCGGAGCTGTCGGCGCTGCTGGCACCCGGCGACGTCGTGCTGATCAAGGGACCGCGCGCCGCGGGCCTCGAACGCGTGGCCGCGGCGCTGCTGGGGGGTGACCGCCGATGAGGGAGATCCTCGTCGCGGCGGTGGTCAGCCTGCTGCTGTCCATGCTGGGCACACCGCTGGCGATCCGCCTGTTCTCCCGGCGTGGCTACGGGCAGAGCATCCGGGAGGAGGGCCCCTCCGGCCACCACGACAAGCGCGGCACCCCCACCATGGGCGGCACCGTGATCGTGATCGCCGCGCTGGTCGGCTTCGCCTGCGCCCACCTGTACAGCTTCACGCCTCCCACGGTCTCCGCCGTCCTCGTGCTGTTCCTGATGACGGGACTGGGCGCGGTCGGCTTCCTCGACGACTTCATCAAGATCTACAAGCAGCGCAGCCTCGGCCTGCGGAGCGGCGCCAAGGCGCTGGGCCAGCTCGTCGTCGGCGCGGTCTTCGCGGTCCTGGTGACCCGTTTCCCCGACGCCTACCTGATCACCCCGGCCGAGACGCGCCTGTCGTTCCTGAGGGACTTCGGCCCCTCCATCGGCATCGTCGGGTTCACCATCTGGGTGCTGATCATGATCGTGGGCTTCTCCAACGCGGTGAACCTCACCGACGGCCTCGACGGCCTGGCCAGCGGCGCCACCGGCGTGGTGCTGGCCTCGTACGTGCTGATCGGCAACTGGCAGCTGCGCAACAGCTGCACCACCCAGCTCGGGCCCAACTGCTACTGGGTCCGCGACCCGCTGGACCTGGCCGTGGTCGCCGCCGCGGTGCTGGGCGCGCTGGTCGGGTTCCTGTGGTGGAACGCCCCGCCCGCGAAGATCTTCATGGGCGACACCGGCTCGCTGGCCCTGGGCGGCGTGCTCGCCGGGCTGGCCATCACCACCAGGACCCAGCTCCTGCTGATCATCCTCGCCGGGATGTGCGTGCTCATCACCATGTCGGTGATCGTCCAGGTCGGCTCCTTCAAGATGACCGGGAAACGGGTCTTCAGGATGGCCCCGCTCCAGCACCACTTCGAGCTGAAGGGCTGGGCGGAGACGACCATCGTGGTCCGCTTCTGGCTGATCGCCGCCCTGTGCGCCGCGGCCGGGCTGGGGATCTTCTACGTGGAATGGATGCCCAGGCTGTGACGGTACGGACGAGCGCGGCCCGGGAGGGCGCGTGATCTGCGTCGCGGGGCTGGGGGTCTCGGGCACGGCCGTCGCCCGCACGATGGCCGTGCGCGGCGAGAAGGTGGTCGTCCTGGAGGGCAGGGACGGCGAGCGGGCCAGGGCGATCGCCGGGGAGCTGGCCGCGCTCGGCGTCGAGGTCCGCTTCGGCGAGCCCGCCGAGCCCCCCGCGGGCACCTCCCTGATCGTCACCACGGGCTGGCCGCCGCACCACCCGCTGCTCGCCGCCGCGGCGGCGGCCGGGATCGAGGTGATCGGCGAGGTCGAGCTGGCCTGGCGGATCCGCCCCGAGGGCGCCGCCCCCTGGCTGGCATTGACCGGCACCAACGGCAAGACCACCGCGGTGCGCATGCTCACCTCGATGCTCCTGGCCGCCGGCCACCGGGCGCTCGCCGTCGGCAACGTCGGCACCCCGGTGGTGGAGGCCGTCACCGGGCCCGGCGACGTGCTGGCGGTGGAGCTGTCCAGCTTCCAGCTGCACCGCTCGCCCGGCATCGCCCCGTACGCGGCCGCGGTGCTCAACGTGGCGCCCGACCACCTCGACTGGCACGGCTCCATGGAGGAGTACGCCCGCGTCAAGGGGGAGATCTTCGCCAGGGCCGGGACGGTCGTGCACAACGCCGACGACGAGTGGGCGGTCCGCCTGGCCGCGCCGTACGAGGACGCGGCCGGGCGCGGCGGCGCGGTGCGGAGCGTGGGCTTCACCCTCGGGGTGCCCCGGCCCGGCCAGCTCGGCGTGGTCGAGGACCTGCTGGTGGACCGGGCGTTCGTGGCCGACCCCGCGAGCAACGCCGAGGAGCTCGCCTCGCTCGCCGACGTCCGCCCGTTCGCGCCGCACAACGTCGCCAACGCGCTCGCCGCCGCGGCCCTGGCCAGGGCCTACGGGGTGCCCGCCGCCGCCGTGCGCGCGGGGCTGCTGGACTTCGTGCCCGACCCCCACAGGATCGCGCACGTGGCCAGGGTCGCCGAGGTCGACTACGTGGACGACTCCAAGGCCACCAACCCGCACGCCGCCGCCGCCTCGCTGGCCGCCTACCCGTCGATCGTCTGGGTCGCCGGAGGACAGCTCAAGGGCGCCGACGTCGGCGAGCTGGTACGCCGCGCCGCGCCCCGCCTTCGCGGCGCGGTGCTCCTGGGAGCCGACCGCGAGCGAATTCGCGAGGCTCTGGCGCGACACGCCGGGAATGTTCCGGTGGTGGAGGTGGCGGGGCAAGACACTGGGGTCATGGACCGTGTCGTCACCGAAGCCGCCAGGCTCGCCGCCCCCGGAGACACCGTGCTGCTGGCCCCGGCCGGCGCCTCTCTGGACATGTTCGCCGGTTACCCCGCCCGAGGGGAGGCGTTCGCCCGGGCCGTGCACCGTCTCGCCGAGGGGCACGACGGGGGAGCGGCGTGAGCGCGACCACCCACGAGGGCGCGCCCGCCCGGGAGGGCGCTCCCGCGCGCCCCGACGGGTTCCGCGAGCACCTGCTCGCCTTCCGCGAGCTGCTCGACCGGCCGCTGACCTCGTACTACCTGATCCTGGGGTGCAGCGCGCTGCTGCTCACCCTCGGCCTGATGATGGTGCTGTCGGCCTCCAGCATCGAGGCGCTGCAGGAGATGGGCGACCCCTTCTACTGGTTCTTCAAGCAGTCGATCTCGGCGGCGCTCGGCCTCCCGCTGATGTGGATCTGCGCGCAGCTGCCGCCGAGGTTCTTCAGGCTCGCCGGATACCCGCTGATGGCGCTGTCGATCCTCGGGCTGGTGCTGGTGCTGTTCGTCGGCACCTCACAGCTCGGCGCCCAGCGCTGGATCGACCTCGGCCCCATCTACCTGCAGCCGTCCGAGCCCGCCAAGCTCGGGCTGATGCTCTGGGGCGCCGACCTGCTGGCCCGCAAGGCGCGCAACGGCATGATCGAGTGGCGCAGCCTGTTCATCCCGCTGATGCCGGGCACCGCCATCCTGGCCGTCATGGTCATGCTGGGCAGCGACCTCGGCACCACGCTGGTGCTGATGCTGATCTTCCTGTCGCTGCTGTGGGTGGTGGGGGCGCCGCTGAAACTGTTCGGCGGGATCCTCGCGGTGTCGGCGCTCGCGACCGTCGTCATGATCAGCACCGAGGGATACCGCTCGGCGCGGATCGCCGGGTGGCTCGACCCGTGGGGCAACGCCCAGGGCTCGGGCTTCCAGGCCGTGCAGGGGCAGATCGCCATCGGCAGCGGCGGCTGGTTCGGGCTGGGCCTGGGCTCCAGCAGGCAGAAGTGGAGCTGGATCCCGCACGCCGAGAGCGACTTCATCTTCTCCATCCTCGGCGAGGAGCTCGGCCTGATGGGCACGCTCGTCGTGGTGGCCCTGTTCGGGCTGCTGGGCTACGCGGGGCTGCGGGTGGCCACCCGGGTCAAGGACCCGTTCGTCAGGCTCGCCTCCGCCGCCGCGGTCGCCTGGATCGTGGGCCAGGCGATCGTCAACATCGGCGCGGTCATCGGCGTGCTGCCCATCACCGGCATCCCGTTGCCGCTGGTCTCCTACGGCGGTTCGGCCCTGTTGCCCACCCTCGCCGCCCTCGGCATGCTCCTGTCGTTCGCCAAGCACGAGCCCGGCGCCCGCGAGGCTCTCGCGGCCCATGGCCCCGGACCGGTGGCGCGGGGCCTAAGCTGGCTTGGCCTGGGTGGTCCGGCCAGGAAACGACGGCCGGGCCGCGGAAGACGATAAGCGAAAGGACCGACATGAGGGTGGTCCTCGCCGGCGGCGGGACGGCCGGTCATATCGAACCGGCGCTCGCTCTGGCCGACGCGTTGCGCCAACTCGACCCGAACATCGGGATCACCTGCCTCGGCACGGAACGCGGCCTGGAGACCAGGCTGGTGCCCGCCCGGGGATACGAGCTGGAGCTGGTGCCCGCGGTGCCGCTGCCCCGGGCCCTGACGCCCCAGCTCCTGAGCGTGCCCGGCCGGCTGGCGGGCGCCATCAACGCGGCCGCCGGCATCATGGACCGCGTCCGGGCCGACGTCCTGGTCGGCTTCGGCGGCTACGTGGCGACCCCCGCCTACCTGGCGGCGCGGCGGCGCGGCGTGCCGATCGTGGTCCACGAGGCCAACCCGCGTCCCGGCCTGGCCAACCGGCTGGGCGCGCGCCTCACCGAGCACGTGTTCACCGGTCAGCCGGACACCCCCCTGAACCACGCCGAGTACATCGGGATCCCCCTCCGCCGCGAGATCGTCAACCTGGACCGGCTGTCCATGGGCGACAAGGCCCGGTCCTGGTTCGGCCTGGAGGCCGACCTGCCCACGCTGCTGGTCACCGGCGGCTCCCAGGGGGCCCGCTCGCTCAACCAGGCGGCCCTGGCCGCCGCCCCCGCGCTGCGCAGGGCCGGGGTGCAGGTGCTGCACGTCATCGGCCCGAAGAACACCCTGGAGGAGGAGCCGCCGCCGGGCGACCCCCAGTACGTCGTGCTGCAGTACGTCGACCGGATGGACCTTGCCTACGCGGCGGCCGACTTCGCCCTGTGCCGCGGCGGCGCGATGACCTGCGCCGAGCTGACGGCCGTGGGCCTGCCGGCCGCGTACATCCCGCTGCCGCACGGCAACGGCGAGCAGCGGCTCAACGCCACCCCGATCGTGCGGGGCGGCGGCGGTCTGATGATCGACGACGCGGAGCTGTCACCGGAGTGGATCATCCAGAACGTGCTGCCCATCCTGTCCGACCCCGAGCGCGTGGTCACCATGTCCGAGGCGGCCTCCAGGATGGGCAGGAAGGACGCCGACGTGACGCTGGCGCACAGAGTGCTGCGGATCGCGGCGCGGGGGAGGGGCTGAATGAGCACGAAGGGGATCCGGGGCGGTGAGCGTGAGGCCGCCGGAGACGGACGAGGACCTGACGCGGAGCGGACGCGCCCGCGCGGCGAACGAGGAGGGGTGAGCGGCCGATGAGCCTGGTCAAGCTGGTGGATCCGGTCGCGGCCGGCGACCTGGGACGGGTCCACTTCATCGGGATCGGCGGTTCCGGGATGTCCGGGATCGCGCGTATCCTGCTCAAGCGGGGCGTGCCGGTCTCCGGCAGCGACGCGCGAGGCTCGGAGATGGTGACCGAGCTGCGGGAGCTGGGGGCCAGGGTCCACATCGGCCACGCCGCCTCGCACGTCAAGCACGTCGACACCGTGGTGGTCTCCACCGCGATCCGCGACTCCAACCCCGAGCTGGGCGAGGCGCTCCGCCAGGGCCTGCGGGTCATCCCCAGGGCCGCGGCGCTCGCCTCCGTCATGGCGGGCAAGACCGGTGTCGCGCTGGCCGGCACCCACGGCAAGACCACCACGACCTCGATGCTCACCGTGGCGCTGCAGAAGTGCGGCGCCGACCCCTCGTACTGCGTGGGCGGGCAGCTGGTGACGACGGGCCTGGGCGCCGACGAGGGCTCGGGCGAGGTGTTCGTCGCCGAGGCCGACGAGAGCGACGGCTCCTTCCTGATGCTGGCCCCCGACATCGCCGTGGTGACCAACGTCGAGCCCGACCACCTCGACAACTACGGCGACCCGCGCGCGGTCCACGACAGCTTCGCCCGGTTCGTCGAGCGTGTCACCGACACCATGGTCGTCTGCGCCGACGACCCCGGCTCCGCCGCGCTGATCCCCATCGCCCGCGCCCGCGGCCTGAAGGTGATCACGTACGGTGAGGCGGAGGACGCCGATCTGCGGGTGAGCGGGATCGTCCCCGAGGGGCTGGGCATCACCTTCACGATCGTGGGGCACGGGGAGGTCAGGCTCTCGGTGCCCGGCCGCCACAACGCGCTCAACGCCGCCTCCGCCATCGCCGTGGCGGGGGAGCTGGGCGTCTCCTTCGACGAGATCCGCGACGGCCTGGCGGCCTTCACCGGTGCCAAGCGCCGTTTCGAGGCCAAGGGCGAGGCGGGCGGGGTGGCGGTCTTCGACAGCTACGCCCACCACCCGACCGAGCTGGCCGCCGACCTGCGCGCGGCGCGTGACGTGGTGGCGTCCTTCTCGGGCGACGGCAGGGTCATCGCGGTCTTCCAGCCGCACCTGTACTCGCGGACGAGGTTCTTCGCCGACGAGTTCGGCACCGCGCTCGGGCTGGCCGACGAGGCCATCGTCCTGGACGTCTACGGAGCCCGCGAGGACCCCGAGCCCGGGGTGTCGGGGGCGCTGGTGGCGGGAAAGGTCCCGCTGCCCGCGGAGCAGGTGGCCTACGCCCCCCACCGCGACAGCGTGCCCGCCCTGGTGGCGGGCCGGGCCAGGCCCGGCGACATCGTCCTGACCATGGGAGCGGGCGACGTGACGGAGCTGGGCCCCAGGATCGTGGCGGAGCTGGCCGCGCGGTGACCCACGCCAGCGGGCGCGGGTCGCCGGAGGGGGAGTGGCGATGAACGGGGTGTGGCGGTCGGCCTTCCTGGCCCTGCTCACCGTGGGGGTGGTGGGCATCGCCGCGTGGCTGGTGTTCTTCTCCCCGGTGCTCGGGGTGCGGGAGATCCAGGTGGCGGGCAACGCGGGCCTGTCGACCGAGCAGATCCGGCGGGTGGCGGAGGTGGCCGCGGGCAAGCCCCTCGCCACCGTCGACGTGGCCGAGGTCGAGGGCAGGATCGGCAGGATCCCGCAGGTCGAGTCGGTGACGGTCAGCCGCGCCTGGCCGGGCACCCTGCGCGTCGAGGTCGTGGAGCGCGAGCCGGTGGCGGTGGTGCCGGTCGGCGAGAGGTCCGCGCTGATGGACCGCCACGGGATGGTCACCGAGGTCAAGGACGTCGCGCCCCCGGCGCTGCCCGTGCTGCGGGTGGCCCGGCCAGGCCCGGCGGATCCGGCGACCGTGGCGGCGCTCACCGTCATCACCGCGCTGCCGGAGAATCTCGCCCGCAAGGTCGCGGAGGTGCTCGCGCCGTCGGCGGAGACGGTCTCGCTGCGCCTCAAGGACGGCCGCGCGATCGTGTGGGGCGGCGGTGATCGCCCCGCCGACAAGGCGCGGATCCTTGTTACGCTGCTCAAGCGTCCGGCCGACACCTATGACGTCAGTTCGCCTGACGTCGTGACGGTTAAGTGATCTCATCGGATGGCGGGCGTTCCCGGAAAAGGACGGCCCGCGACACGCTGGACGCGCTTGCGGCGCGGTTAGTTGACCCGCCAGGAGCGCAACTCCTACTGTCCGTATCACTCCTCAGGTTGACATAAAGCTAAATCTCAACTTGAGGGTGAGGGTTTTGGAAACGACGGCACGGGCCCCGTGCCGCATGAAATTGCAAGTCAACGAGCGGAAAGGCCCCTCGTCGTGGCAGCACCGCAGAACTACCTCGCGGTCATCAAGGTTGTAGGAATCGGCGGAGGCGGAGTCAACGCCGTCAACCGGATGATCGAGGAGGGACTCAAGGGCGTCGAGTTCATCGCCATCAATACCGACGCCCAGGCGCTGCTGATGAGTGACGCCGACGTCAAGCTCGACGTCGGGCGCGAACTCACCCGCGGCCTCGGCGCGGGAGCCAACCCCGAAGTCGGGCGCAAGGCGGCCGAGGACCACCGCGAGGAGATCGAGGAGGTCCTCAAGGGGGCCGACATGGTTTTCGTCACGGCGGGAGAGGGCGGCGGCACGGGCACGGGCGGCGCCCCGGTGGTGGCCAACATCGCCCGTACGCTGGGCGCGCTGACCATCGGTGTCGTGACCCGGCCCTTCAGCTTCGAGGGACGGCGCAGGGCGATGCAGGCCGACGCCGGCATCGAGACCCTCCGCGAGGAGGTCGACACCCTCATAGTGATCCCGAACGACCGGCTGCTGTCGATCTCCGACCGGCAGGTGAGCGTGCTGGACGCCTTCAAGGCGGCCGACCAGGTGCTGCTCTCCGGTGTCCAGGGCATCACCGACCTGATCACCACGCCCGGCCTGATCAACCTCGACTTCGCCGACGTGAAGTCGGTCATGTCCGGGGCGGGCTCCGCCCTGATGGGCATCGGCCACGCCCGCGGCGACGACCGCTCGGTCGCGGCGGCCGAGATGGCCGTCTCCAGCCCGCTGCTGGAGGCCAGCATCGACGGCGCGCACGGCGTGCTGCTGTCGATCGCCGGCGGCTCCGACCTCGGCCTGTTCGAGATCAACGAGGCGGCCCAGCTCGTCTCCACCGCCGCCGCGCCGGACGCCAACATCATCTTCGGTACGGTCATCGACGACGCCCTCGGCGACGAGGTGCGCGTCACGGTGATCGCGGCCGGGTTCGACGAGCCCGCTCCCGAGCCCAAGCCGCTCCCGCAGCCGGCCGCGCGTCCCCAGTCCGTCTCGCGTCCGGCCCCGCCCTCGGCGGCCTCCCCGGTCCGTCCGCTGGCGCCCACGGTCAAGGCCGAGCCCCGCCCCGAGCCCAGGGTGGAGCACGCGCCGCCCCCGCCGGTACGGCCGGTCGCCGCCCCGCAGTCCGCGCAGGCGGAGCCGACCTCCCAGCCGCAGCAGATCTACCCGGTCCAGCAGGCGCAGCCTTCGGGGGAGCACGCCGAGCCGCACCGCGTGGAGGAGCCGCACTCCCCTCCGCTGTCGATCCCGCGCCCGGCTCCCGAGCCCTCGCAGCCGACGCCGATCTCCGCCAGGGCCACCGACCCGGCCAGGCGCCGGCCGGTGATCTTCGAGGAGCAGGAAGAGGAGCTGGACGTCCCCGACTTCCTGAAGTGACATCTCTCACGGTGGGGGCGGCGACGGACCGCCCGGCCGTGCCGGGAAGAATGGGTTCCGCCGGTTTGCCAGTGTCCGAGCGGCGGAGATGTGACGGAAACAACACGACGTGATGAGATAGCGGCCGGGCTGGCCCGGGTCGAGGCGGAGATCGCCCAAGCCTGCCGGGCCGCCAGCCGTCACCGCGAGGAGCTGACGCTCATCGCGGTGAGCAAGACCTACCCCGCCTCCGACGTCCGGTTCCTGGCCGAACTCGGGATCACCGACGTCGGGGAGAACCGCGACCAGGAAGCCTCGGTCAAGGCACGCGAGTGCGCCGGTCTCGGCCTTCGCTGGCACTTCATCGGCCAGCTGCAGACCAACAAGGTCCGCTCGGTGGCCGGATACGCCGACGTCGTCCACTCGGTCGACCGCCCGCGCCTGGTCGCCGCGCTCAGCCGGGAGGCGCTCGGTGCGGGACGCCTCCTCACCTGCCTGGTGCAGGTCGCGCTCGACGGCGATCTCGCGCGAGGGGGCGCGCGTCCCGAGGAGGTGGAGGCCCTGGCGGACGCCGTGGCCGCCGCCGGAGGGCTTGAGCTGGGCGGGGTGATGGCGGTCGCGCCGCTGGGGGAGGAACCCGGCAGGGCGTTCGCGAGGCTGAGGGAGATCGCGCGGTCGGTCCAGAAGGCTCATCCGGGCGCCGGTGTCATCTCGGCGGGAATGAGTGGGGACATATCCCAGGCTATCGCCAACGGCGCGACACACCTGCGTGTTGGTACGGCGTTGCTCGGTCGCAGGAAGCCCTTCGTCAGGTAATGTCCCTTCAAGTGGACCTTGGCGTCCGCGTATCCGGACAGCGGTCGAACGGTGGTGAGCTCAAGGCGGTCGGGCTGGCCCCTCGGGCACATCTGAAGTAAGACGGAGGAAGAAGTAGCGATGGCCGGCGCGATGCGCAAGATGGCGGTCTACCTCGGTCTTGTTGAGGACGACCGTTACGAGAGATACGACAGCTACCCAGACGACGAGTACGAAGAGTTCGACGAGGCGCGCCGCGAGGGCGACGAACGCCCTGGCACGGTCCACGACCTCCAGGACGACACCGACCCGGGCGTGCCCGCTCCGAGGCCCGCGACGGCCCTCCTGGAGCGCCGTACGACCGATCTGGCGCGCATCACCACCCTCCACCCTCGTACGTACAACGAGGCGCGGACCATCGGTGAGCACTTCCGCGACGGCACCCCGGTCATCATGAATCTGACCGAGATGGTTGACAGCGACGCCAAGCGTCTCGTCGATTTCGCGGCAGGTCTGGTCTTTGGCCTACACGGCAGCATCGAACGTGTTACCAACAAGGTGTTCCTGTTGTCCCCAGCCAATGTCGAGGTGACCGCCGAGGACAAGGCCCGAATCGCGGAACGCGGATTCTTCAACCAGAGCTAGAGTTCCACCATGAACAGTGACCGGCCCGACAGGTCCCGACGGGACAGAGGACGGCAGAGCGGAGTGGAGGCGGGTACGGACCGTGGGGATCGTTAGCGGGATCTTGGTCTTCATCCTGTCCATCTATCTCGTCCTGCTGATCGGCAGAATGATCTTCGAGACGGTGCAGGCGTTCGCACGTCAATGGCGCCCCACCGGCATCGTCCTGGTGCTGGCGGAAGCCGTATACACGGTGACCGACCCACCTCTCAAGTTCCTCCGCCGTTTCATTCCACCACTCCGGTTGGGTACGGTGGCCTTTGACCTAAGCTTCACAGTGCTGTTCATTGTGGTCTTGGTCTTGATCCAACTCGTGTCCGCGCTTCGTTGATCGGGTACCGTCCCCCCGGACAGACTCCAAGCGCGCCAAGGAGACCGAAATGCCGCTGACGCCCGCCGATGTGCGGAACAAGCAATTTAGTACGACCCGACTCAGGCCGGGTTACGACGAGGAAGAGGTAGACGCCTTCCTCGATGAGGTCGAGTCCGAGTTGGACCGTCTCATTCAGGAGAACGAGGAGCTCCGCGCCAAGCTGGCGGAGTGCCTGCGGGGCAAGGTGCCCGGCGGTATGGGCATGGCCATGGCGCCGGCCCCCATCGCCGAGCCCAAGCCCGAGATGATGATGCAGCAGCCGGAGCCGATGCGAGCTCCCGAGCCGGTGCAGCATCAGCAGCCCGTTCCCGTCGGAATGGGAATGCCTCCGGCCGAGGACAACATGGACACCGCGGCCCGCGTGCTCGCCCTCGCGCAGCAGACCGCCGACCAGGCCATCGCCGACGCCCGCCGGGAGGCGGACGAGACGGTGACCCGGGCGCGCCGCGAGGCCGACGACATCCTCGGCAAGGCACGTCGCCAGGCCGAGCAGGTCATCGGTGACGCGCGTGCCCGGGCGGAGACGCTGGAGCGCGACGCGCAGGAGCGGCACCGTCAGGCCATGGGCTCCCTGGTGCAGACCCGCGACGAGCTTGAGCGCAAGGTCGAGGAGCTGCGCAGCTTCGAGCGCGAGTATCGCAGCCGCCTGAAGCTGTACCTGGAGAACCAGCTCGCCGAGCTGAACGTGGCTGCCGACGGCAGCGGCGGGTTCCCGATCGTGAGCGGGCCTCCGGCCATGTCCCACGCGGTGGCTCAGGGCGGTCAGCCGACCCTCCAGAGCGCGCCCAACCCGTTCGGCGGCGATCCCTCGCAGCATTCCGGCGCCTTCCAGGGCGTTGACGGTCCTCACAACGACCGCCGCTAAGGTGTCGGGTCATCCCCTTGACCCGTATCCGGGAGTCTCTCTGTGATCCTTATCAGCGCCGGTTTGGTACTCACGGCGATCGTCCTGCTCATCGCGGGGTTCGTGCTGGCCAAGCCATTTCTGGTCATGTGGTCGATCGCGGTCAGCGTGCTGTCCGCAGTCTTCCTGGTGATCGGGGCGCTGCTGCGCCGCCACGAGTTGTTCCCCGGCGGGGACGCCGGGGCCTCTCAGCCCCTCCCCCCGAAGGGACCGATGCCGGCCGGGCCACTCGCCGCGCCGCACGGCGTGCCGAACCAGACGCCGGGCCGGCCCTCCGCGCCACAGCAGATGGTGGTGCGGCACGGGATGCAGCAGGCGCCCGCCGCCCCGACCCAGCCGCGACGCGGCCCGGTGGCCGGGCCGGCCACCGCCGCCGCGGCGAGGCGGGGTGCCCTGGACCCCGAGGCGATCGTGCTGGTCATCCCCGGCCGCAAGCGCTACCACGTCGCGGGATGCCGCCAGCTGGCCGGCAGGGATCATGAGGAGCTCACCTACGAGGAGGCGCGGGAGGAGGGCTTCACGCCCTGCACCACGTGCCTGCCCGCGGACCCCGCCTCCGGGCCCCAGACGCGGGAGACCCCGCCCGGGGTACGCAGGCCCGACGAGTCCCTGACCGTCTCCCGCGAGTCCGGTCCCACCGCCGGTGCTCGCGAGCCGGGCGCCCACGAGGCCACCGCCCGCTTCACCGCCCCGTACCAGCCCGTGCAGCCCACGGCCCCGTCCGGCGGCCGGCAGGCCCCAGGAACGCGGTCCGAACCTCAGAGGTCCGAGTCCCCGCGGCCCGAGTCCTCGCGACCCGGATCCCAGAGGTCCGAACCTCAGCGGCCAGAAACCCAGCGGCCCGAACACCAGCGGCCCGGGGCCGAGTCCCCGCAGGCCCGGTTCGAGGCCTCACGGGCCAAGGCCGAACCCCCGGCGGCCCCGGTCACCGGACGTGACAGCGCCCCCGGCAGGCCGGAAGCCTCCGAGGCCAGGCGCGAGAGCGCCGCGTCCCGCCAGGAGGCCCAGCGCTCCCCGCAGGAGCCCGTCGTCTCGGTCGCCCGGCCCTACATCCAGTCTCCCGAGCCGCAGGCGCGGCCCCAGGAGTCCGCGAGCCCTCCGGCCCGCCCGGCGGAGCAGCCGGCCCGCCCGGCCGGGATCCAGCTGCCGAAGATCCCCGAGATCCCGCACGCCGCGTCCGAGGCCACCAGCTGGTTCAGCCGCGACGCGGCCGGGCAGGCGTCACAGGCGGCCGGGCAGAAGACCTCGGCGGCCCCCGCCGGATCCGCGGACGCCCCCGCCAAGCCCGAGCCGGTGAGGGCCGAGTCCGCGAAGGCCGCGTCCACCGCTTCGGGCTCCGCCACCTCGGGCTCCTCCGGAGCGTCCGTCACGGCCGCCTCCGCGAGCTCCTCGAGCCGGGCCGAGGCGCCCGAGCCCGCCGAGGCCGAGCCCACCAGACCCGCCAACCCCAGGCCCGCGAAGGCCGAGCCCGCCAAGAGCGGCCCGGCCGAGGCGGGGTCCGCCACGGCCGGCCCCGCGAAGGCCGGGTCCGCCGGTGGAAAGGCCCACATCGAGGCCGCGTCCGGCGGGAAGGCCTCCGCGGAAGCGGAGACCGCGACCGCCGGGCGGGACACCTCCCCGGAGCCCTCGGGGTCCGGGCGAGAGGCCCCCGCCGAGGGCGACACCCCCAAGCCGGTGGAGCCGGCCGAGACCGCACCCGGGCGCGCCGGGCCGCAGGTAGCGGCCGACTCCACCTCCGCGAAACCCGCCCCGGCCACCGCGACGCTCAAGGCTCCGGCCGTGAAGCCCGAAGCCGTCGTGACCGGGACGCCCGCCGACGCTCCCTCCCGAGACGACCGAGACGGCCGTGACGGCACCGACGCCCCCGACGACCGCGGTGACGACACCTCTCCCGGTGGCATCCCCGCGATCAAGGACGGGACGCGTCCCGCGGCTCAGGGACAGGAGGCGGACGGCGAGACGGTCACGACCATCGCCGGCACCCGCCGTTTCCACGACGCCGACTGCCCCCTCGTCAAGGGCGCCAGCGCGGGCGGTAGCGGCATCGAGACCGTGTCCCGGGCCGAGGCGGAGAAGGCCGGTCTGACCGACTGCCCGATCTGCCGGAACGACCGCCGTACGTGAGCTGATCCGGCACCGGGCCGGTCTCACCGCCCGGCATCGGGCCCGGCTGGCGCGCTGCCCGCCGCGAACCGCGTGAACCAGGACGGCCGGGGTTTCCGGGGATGTCATCCCCGGAAACCCCGGCCGCGTTCGATGTCGCGAGTCCGTTCAGACCGGCCGGATCGTTCAGACCGTCGCCGTCGTGCGGCGGAGCTGGAAGGTCAGGCCCAGCTCGGCGTCGCTGTGGGCGGGGAGGTCGTCGGCGCCGCCCTCGGTGAGGGAGACGGCGAGGACCTCGTCGGCCACGGCCTGCCCCTGGCTCCGCAGGGCCTCGGCCAGGTCGGCGTCGCCGGTGGACCACCACACGTCGATCCGGTCGGTGATCGACAGGCCGGTGGACTTGCGGGTGTCCTGGAGCAGGCGGATGACGTCGCGGATCAGGCCCGAGCGGCGCAGCTCGTCGGTGATGGTCAGGTCGAGGGCGACCGTCTCACCGGCCCCGGCCTCCACCGCCCAGCCGGACCTCGGCTGCTCGGTGACGATCACGTCGTCGGCGCCGAGCTCCACGGTGCCCAGCTCTCCCGCGTCCACCGACACCGGCTCGCCGGCACGGAGCGCACGGGCGAGCCCGGCGGGGTCGGCGGCGGTGACGGCCGAGGCGACCAGCTTGGTCTGCGAGCCGAACCGCTTGCCCAGCGCCCGGAAGTTGGGCTTGACGGTGAAGGACACCAGGTCCGCCCCGATCCCGGACAGGTCCTCCAGGTCCTTCACGTTGAGCTCCTCGGCGATCAGCTCGCGCAGCTCCGGAGGGAGCGCGGCCCAGCCGGGGGCGCCGACCAGGGCGCGGCCGAGCGGCTGGCGGGTCTTGACCCCGCTGGAGGCGCGGGCCGAGCGGCCCAGCTCCACCAGGCGGCGGACCAGCGCCATCCGCTCGGACAGCTCCGGGTCCAGCAGCTCGCCGTTGACCTCGGGCCAGGCGGCCAGGTGGACCGAGGAGGGGGCGGAGGTGTCGCGGAGCACGTCCCAGACGTAGTCGGTGGTGAACGGCACCACCGGCGCCATCAGCCGGGTGACGGTCTCCAGGCACTCGTACAGCGTGGCGAACGCCGCGGGGTCACCGGTCCAGAAACGGCGCCGGGAGCGGCGCACGTACCAGTTGGACAGGTCGTCGAGGAACTCGGCGAGGCGCCGCCCGACGCGGGCGGTGTCGAAGACGTCCAGCGACGCGGTGACCTCGGTCACGGTCCGGTGCAGCTCGGCGAGGGCCCAGCGGTCGATCAGCGGGCGCTCGTCGTAGGCGGGCGCCTCGGCGAGCCGGGACGGGGACCAGGACTCGGTGTTGGCGTACAGGGTGAAGAACGACGTGGTGTTCCAGTAGGTGAGCAGGACCTTGCGGACGATCTCCTCCAGGGCGCCGTGTCCCACCCTGCGGGCCGCCCACGGCGAGCCGGAGCAGGCCATGTACCAGCGCAGCGCGTCGGCGCCGTGCTGGTCCATCAGCGGCATCGGCTTGAGCACGTTGCCCAGGTGCTTGCTCATCTTGCGGCCGTCCTCGGCCAGGATCAGGCCGAGGCAGAGCACGTTCTCGTACGAGGACCTGCCGAAGACGAGCGTGCCGACCGCCATCAGCGAGTAGAACCAGCCGCGGGTCTGGTCGGTGGCCTCGCAGATGAACTGGGCGGGGTAGGCCTTCTCGAGCATCTCCTCGTTCAGGTACGGGGCACCCCACTGGGCGAACGGCATCGAGCCGGAGTCGTACCAGGCGTCGATCACGTCGGGCACCCGGCGCGCCTCGTTGCCGCAGGTGGGGCAGGGCAGCGTGACGTCGTCCACGTAGGGGCGGTGCGGGTCGAGCGCGGAGACGTCCTGGCCGGACAGGCGGCCCAGCTCGTCCAGCGAGCCGACGCAGGTGACGTGTGACTCGTCGGCCGTGCAGACCCACAGGGGCAGAGGGGTGCCCCAGTAGCGCGAGCGCGACAGCGACCAGTCGACGTTGTTGCGCAGCCACTCGCCGAACCGGCCCCACTTGATCGTCTCGGGGTACCAGCTGGTCTTCTCGTTCTCGGCGAGGAGCTGGTCCTTGATCGCGGTGGTGCGGATGTACCAGGCGGGGAGGGCGTAGTAGAGCAGCGCGGTGTGGCAGCGCCAGCAGTGCGGGTAGCTGTGCTCGAAGTGGCTGCCGCGGTAGAGCAGGCCGCGCTCGCGCAGGTCGGCCGTGAGCCCCTCGTCGGCGTCCTTGAAGAACTGGCCGCCGACCTGGGGCACGCCGTCGAGGAACCGGCCGTCGGGGCCGATCGGGTTGACCACGGGCAGCCCGTACCGCTTGCAGGTCGTCATGTCGTCGGCGCCGAAGGCGGGCGCCTGGTGGACCAGGCCGGTGCCGTCCTCGGTGGTGACGTAGTAGCCGAGCACCACGTAGTGCGCGCCGGGGATGTCGACCAGCTCGAAGGGCCGCGTGTAGGTGGTGTGCTCCAGGTCGGCGCCCTGGAAGGAGGCCAGCACCTCGGTGCCCTCGCCCAGCGCGGAGACCAGCAGCGGCTCGGCCACCACCAGGACCTCGTCGGACCCGGCGGGGCGCGCCGCGACGTAGGTCACGTCGGGGTGGACGGCCACGGCGGTGTTGGAGACCAGGGTCCACGGCGTGGTGGTCCAGATCAGCAGCGAGGCGCCGAGGTCGGCCAGCGGTCCCGAGGTCGCGGGCATGCGCACGTAGACCGACGGGCTGGTGACGGTCTCGTAGCCGCCCGGCTGGCCCAGCTCGTGGTCGGACAGGCCGGTGCCGCAGCGGGGGCAGTACGGGGTGATGCGGAAGTCGCGGGTCAGGAGGTCCTTGTCGAAGATGACCTTGAGCGACCACCAGACGGACTCCACGTAGGCCGGGTCCATCGTGCGGTAGGCCTGGGACAGGTCGATCCAGTAGCCCATCCGCTCGGTCATCTCCTCGAAGGCGTCCACGTGCTTCAGCACGGACTCGCGGCACCTGTCGTTGAACTCGGCGATGCCGTACGCCTCGATCTCCTTCTTGCCGGAGAGCCCGAGGGACTTCTCGACGGCGACCTCGACGGGCAGCCCGTGGCAGTCCCAGCCCGCCTTGCGGGGGACGTTGAAGCCCCGCATGGACTTGTAGCGGGGGAAGAGGTCCTTGAAGACGCGGGCCTCGACGTGGTGGACGCCGGGCATGCCGTTGGCGGTGGGCGGACCCTCGTAGAAGACCCAGTTGGGGCCGCCGGCGTTCTGCTCGACCGAGCGCTCGAAGATCTTGCCGTCCCGCCAGCGGTCGAGCACCTCGTGCTCGAGCGCGGGAAGATCGACCTGCGCGGGAAGAGAACGGAAATAGGCGGACATAATGGGCTGGACCTCCACGCTGGAACCGGCTGTGGCGTGGAGGGACGAGGCCGTCGGGCCCCGCGGTACCACCCTCCTTGGCCTCGCGCGCGAGGCCCTCTTCCTTTGGTCTGCTGCCGGGTCTACTGGGCCGCCGCGGGCCTCTGGCGGGTCGTCGCGGCCGTTCTTCCGGCGGCTCCGGGGTGATCGTGCCTTCGCGCCTCGCCCCGGGCTCGCACCGTCCCCGGGTCGCTCGTGCGAGGGGGTGCGGAGGTTGCTGTCCCCATCAACGCCTTGCAGGCTCACACGATAACGCACCCGCCTCCAGGAAGCTTCCCCGTATTGAGGTCCGCTGGGTGGAATCAGGGGGAAGCGACCGGATGTTACGGGAGTGGTAAACATTGCGGCGGGTCGTTTGCCGTTCTGTTATGGGAGACCTAAGCTGCCCGCACCGTTTACCACATTGGAGACGGTCCATCGAGCAAGGAGGCCGCCATGGCCGCGACCGTGCGCGCAGACAACAGCGCGGTGGCGCCGTCCCAGGACGGCGCCGTCGTCACCTGGTCGGCCGAGGAGCTCAAGGAGGTCCGGGGGCAACTCGCCGCGGAGATCCACACGCTCACCCAGGAGATCGCCAAGGCCGAGACGGAGATCGCGTCGAGCGACGTCACCGACGGGGCGGGAGACGATCAGGCCGACGCCGGTGCCCGGACGTATGAACGCGAGCGCGAAATCGCCCTTACCCTGAACTCGCGCGACCTGGTCGCGCAGAACGAGCGAGCGATCGCCCGGATCGACGCGGGGACCTACGGAGTGTGCGAATCGTGCCATCAGCCGATCGGAAAGGAGCGCCTTCAGGCGTTTCCGAGGGCGACGCTGTGCGTGGCCTGCAAGCAGCGGGAGGAGCGCCGCTGACCGGCGACACCGAGGACGGGGCGGTTCCGGCCGCCCCGCTCCCGGGGCGGCGGATCGCCGTACTCGCGACGATCGTCCCGATCGTCTACGCCCTCGACCTCGTCACGAAGACCCTCGTGCTGAGGACCCTGGAGGGCAGGGAACCGCTCGTGGTCATCCCCGACCTCCTCCAGTTCCGGGTAATCTTCAACTCGGGGGCCGCGTTCAGTCTCGGCACCGGGATGACGATCATCTTCACCTGTGTTGCGGCCGCCGTCGTGGTGGCGATCCTGCGCACCGCGCGCAACCTGCGCAGCCTGCCCTGGGCGGTCACGCTGAGCCTGCTGCTCGGCGGGGCGCTCGGCAACCTCACCGACCGGATCTTCCGCTGGCCCTCGGGCTTCGGCCCCGACAGGCCCTCGCCGTTCCAGGGGCACGTGGTCGACTTCATCGAGACCTTCCCCGGTCACTTCCCGGTCTGGAACGTCGCCGACTCGGCGATCGTCTGCGGGGGCGTCCTGGCGGTCCTCCTCGCCTGGCGGGGCTACCAGATCGACGGCACGCGCGACACGGGAGCCGCGAAGACCACGAAGGACACGAAGGACACGAAGGACACGAAGGACACGAAGGAGAACAGCGATGGCTGACCGGCGAAGCCTCCCCGTCCCCGACGGGTTGGAGGGCGAGCGCCTCGACGCCGCCCTGTCACGCCTGTTCGGCCTCTCCCGTGCGCGCGCGGCCGATCTGATCGTCGCCGGCGACGTGCTGGTGGACGGCTCGACCGCGATCAAGTCCGACCGGGTCCACGGCGGCGCGTGGCTGGAGGTCACCCTCCCGCCGCCGCCCACCACGCCGATGCCGGTGGCCGAGCCCGTGCCCGGCATGCACATCGTGTACGAGGACGACGACATCGTCGTCGTCAACAAGCCCATCGGCGTGGCCGCCCACCCGACCACCGGCTGGACCGGCCCCACCGTGATCGGCGGCCTGCTGGGCACCGGCCACCGGGTGGCCACCAGCGGCGCGGCCGAGCGCCAGGGCATCGTGCACCGCCTGGACGCCAACACCACCGGCGCGATGGTCGTCGCCAAGAGCGAGCACGCCTACTCCCACCTGAAGCGGGCTTTCAAGGAGCGTACGGTCGACAAGCGCTACCACGCGCTGGTCCAGGGCCACCCCGACCCGCACCGGGGCACCGTGGACGCGCCGATCGACCGCCACCCCGTCGGGGACGGCCGCTGGGCGGTCGTGTCCGGGGGCAAGGACTCGATCACCCACTACGACACGATCGAGGCGTTCCGCGCGGCGTCGCTGCTGGACATCAAGCTGGAGACGGGCCGGACCCACCAGATCCGGGTCCACATGTCGGCGCTGCGCCACCCGTGCGTCGGCGACATGCTGTACGGGGCCGACCCCACCCTGGCCGCGCGCCTGGGAGTGAGCCGGCAGTGGCTGCACGCGGTCTCCCTGGCCTTCGAGCACCCCTCCACCGGCGAGTGGGTCTCCTTCAGTACCGCCTACCCCGACGACCTGGCCCAGGCCCTGGTGATCGTCGCAGACGAGTCCTAGCGCGCTCCGCCGGTCGCCGCGGCCCTTCCCGCCTCGTCGCCGGCGTCCGTGTCGAGCGCGGCCGTCCCGGCGTTGGGGTCGACCTGGTCGGGTGAGTCGCCCTGCTGCCCCTCCTCCGGCGTGTCCTGGCCCGAGCCGTCGTCGGTCCCGCCGCCCTGCTCCCCGTCCTGTCCCTCGTCGGCGGGGTCCTCCTCGGGCTCGTCCGCGGGGGGCGGTGACGGCTTGCCCGAGGGCTTCCCCGACGGTTTGCCCGAGGGCCTGTCCGACGGCCTGTCCTGCGGGGCGGGGTCGCCGTTCCCCGACCTCTCCGGGGCCGGGCGGCCGGAGGTCCCGTTCCCGCCGCTCCGGGTGGGGTCGTCTCGCGCGGGTACCTTCGCCTGCTCGGGCTCGTCCGAGGGCTTCTTCTCGTCGGGTGCCACGCTCGCCGAGGTCGGTGGCTCCTTGGGGGTCTGGGACGAGGAGTTGGCGGCGATCCACGCCATCCCTCCCGCCGTCGCGGCGATGGCGATGGCCGCCGCGAGCATGGCGGCCATCGCCGGGCGCCGCCGCCTCGGCGAGGCGAGGGCCGGGACCGGTTCGGGGCCGGGCGGTACGGGTGGCATGGCCCCGGCCGGAGCGGTGAGGGCGCCGTCCGGCGCCGCGGCCACCACGGGGATCACCGGGGAAGGCCCGGTCGTCGACCCGGCCGACGGCACGGCCTGCGTCTCGACGGGCATCTCGATGGGCATCTCGATGGGCATGGTCGGCTGCGGCGCGGTCCCGTTCACCAGCGAGGTCAGCTGGATCTGCACCTCGCGGGCGGACATGCGCCGCGCGGGATCCTTGCGGAGCAGACCGGAGATCACCGGGGCGAGCGGCCCGGCGAACCGCATCGGCGACGGCTCCTGGTGCATGACGGCGCTGAGCGTCGCCAGCGGGTGGGCCCGCTCGAAGGGGGAGCGTCCCTCGACCGCCACGTACAGCGTCACACCGAGCGACCACAGGTCGGAGGCGAACTCGGCCGGCCCGCCGCTCGCCCGCTCCGGCGCGATGAACGCCGGGGTGCCGATGAGCGAGCCGGTCCTGGTGATCGACGAGTCGCCCTCCAGGACGGCGATGCCGAAGTCGGTGAGCACGGCCCGCCCGTCCCTGGCGACCAGCACGTTGTCCGGCTTCACGTCGCGGTGCAGGACGCCCGCGTGGTGGGCGGCGAGCAGCGCGCCCAGCACCTCCAGCCCGATCTGCGCCACCCGCATCGGCGGCAGTGGCCCGTCCTCCCTGGTCACCGCTCCGAGTGTGCGGGAGTCGACGAGCTGCATGACGATCCAGGGACGCCCGTACTCCTCGATCACGTCGTAGACCGTCGCCACCCCGGGGTGGCCGATCCGCCCGGCGGCACGGGCCTCCCTGAGGGTCCGCACCGTGAAGACCTCACGTTCGGGACCGGTGAGGTCGGGGGAGGGGATGACCTCCTTGATCGCCACCTCGCGGCCCAGCACCTCGTCTCGCGCTCGCCAGACCGTCCCCATGCCTCCTCGGCCGATGCGTTCGAGCAGGCGGTAGCGGGCTCCGATGACTCCCTGAGAATCGGTCATGGGGTGGCGAGTACCCAGGATCGACCCTGGCATTCAGGAAAGTTTACGCAGACCAGAGTATGTGTCCCTGTTCGCTCATGAACGCGTCCACGAATCCGGTACTGTGCTCACCCGCGACGAACCGCGGTTGTGCGAGCAGGGCGCGCAGCAGCGGAATGGTGGTGGCCACCCCCGGACCCTCCACGGCGAACTCGGCGAGCGCGCGGTCGGCCCTGGCGACGGCCTCCTCCCGGGTGGGCGCCCAGACGACCAGTTTCGCGATCATCGAGTCGTAGTCCGGCGGAATCGTGTCGCCCTGGGCGAATCCGGAGTCGACCCGCACGCCGGGCCCGCCGGGCGGGCGGAAGACCGTCAGGCGGCCGGGTGCGGGGCGGAAGCCCGCGCCGGGGTCCTCGGCGTTCACCCGGCACTCGATGGCCGCGCCGGTGAGGCGGATCTGTTCCTGGGTGAACGGCAGGCGCTCGCCCGCGGCCACCCGGATCTGCTCCCTGACCAGGTCGACACCGGTGAGCATCTCGGTCACCGGGTGCTCGACCTGGATGCGGGCGTTGATCTCCATGAACGTCACCTCCCCGGCCGGGCCGACCAGGAACTCCATCGTCCCCGCGCCGGTGTAGCCGACGTGCCGCGCCCCGGCCACGGCGTACTCGCCGAGCCGCCCGCGCACCTCCTCGGGCAGGGCCGGGGAGGGCGCCTCCTCGACGAGTTTCTGGTTGCGCCGCTGCAGGGAGCAGTCGCGCTCTCCCAGGTGCACGACGGTCCCGGCGGAGTCTCCCAGCAGCTGCACCTCCACGTGGCGGGCCACGGGCACGAACCGCTCGATGTAGACGTCGCCGTCGCCGAACATCCGCCGGGCGAGCGCGGTGGTGCGCCGGTAGACGTCGCGCAGCTCCGCCCGGTCGCGCGCCACCTCGATGCCCCGCCCGCCGCCGCCCGCGGCGGCCTTCACGATGACCGGATAGCCGATCTCGGAGCCGATCCGCTCGGCCTCGGCCGCCGAGGGCACGGCACCGTCGCTGCCGGGCAGGACGGGCAGCCCGGCCTCGGCCATCAGGGAGCGTGCCCGCGCCTTGTCGCCGACGCACTCCATGACCTCCGGGCGGGGGCCGATGAAGGTGATCCCGCTGTCCGCGCAGATCCTCGCGAAGTCGGCGTCCTCCGACAGGAAGCCGTAGCCGGGGTGGATCGCCTCCGCCCCGGTCTGCAGTGCCGCCTCGATGATGGCGGGCACGGAGAGGTAGCTGCGCCGCGCCGGGGCCGGGCCGATGTGGACGGCCCTGTCGGCGTAGGCCACGAACCGGGCGTCCCGGTCGGCCGTGGAGTGAACGGCGACGGTCTCGATGCCCATCTCGCGGCAGGTCCTGGCCACGCGCAGCGCGATCTCGCCCCGGTTGGCGATGAGTATCCTTTTGAAGCTCATGTGTCGTCCGTCCGTAGCCGCACCAGGACCTGCCCGTACTCCACCGGCTCGCCGTTCCCCGCGACCACCTCGACGACCTCGCCCGCGTGTCCGGCGGTCACCGGGTTCATGAGCTTCATGGCCTCGACGATGCCGATCGTCTGCCCCGCGTCCACCCGGTCGCCGGGCTGTACGAAGGGCGGGGCTCCCGGTTCGGCGGCGACGTAGAAGGTGCCCACCAGGGGAGCGGTCACCGCGTACGACGCGGGCGGCTCCCCCTCGCTCCCCGGCGGGCCTGGCGGTGCCGCGGCCTGCTCCGCGGCCGTGGCGAGGGACGGCGGGACCGGTGCGGCGGCCTGGGAGGCGGGCTGCGGGACCGGGCCGGTGGAATGGGGGAAGGGCTGGGGGAAGGCCCAGGTCACTTCCAGGGCGCACTCGCCCAGGCGAAGGGAGATGCCCGCCACCGGCCCGGGAACGGTCTTGACGAGGTTGCCGACCTCCTCGCGCAGCAGCCGCATCGCCGCGTGCGCGTCCTCCTCCGGGCCCTGCCTCCCGGCGGCGCGCTCACTCATCCTCGATCACTCCCAGCACGCGGAACCTCTCGTAGCGGTGCTTGCGCAACTCGTCGCCGTCGAGCCCGGACAGCTCGCGCAGCGATTCCAGTACGGCCGACCTGAGCGCGTCCATCGCCGCTCGCGGGTCCTCCTGCGCGCCGCCCGGCGGCTCCGGCACGATCCCGTCGACGACGCCCAGCCGCAGCAGCTCGGGAGCGGTGATCCGCAGGGAGGCGGCCAGTTCGGGAGCGTGCGAGGGATCGCCGTACAGGATGGTCGAGCAGCTCTCCGGGCTGATCACCGAGTAGACGGCGTGGCGCAGCATCAGGACCCGGTTGGCCACCGCCAGGGCCAGCGCTCCGCCGCTGCCGCCCTCGCCGACGACGGTGGCGACCACCGGCACGGACAGCTCCGACATGCCCGCGAGGCACTCGGAGATCGCCCAGGACTGCCCGCGGTCCTCGGCCCCGACGCCCGGAGCCGCGCCCTGGGTGTCGACGAGGGTCACCACCGGCAGGCCGAGCCGGTCGGCCAGCCGCATCAGCCGCAATGCCTTGCGGTAGCCCTCCGGATGGGCGAGACCGAAGTTCCTGGCGACGAGTTCCCCGGTGTCGTGCCCCTTCTGGTGACCGATGATCATCACGGGCGTCCCGTCGAGCAGGCCGGTGCCGCCGACGATCGCCGGGTCGTCGCCGTGCGTGCGGTCCCCGTGGAGCTCCACGAAGTCCGAGCACAGGTGCCAGATGTAGTCGAGGGCGGTCGGACGCCGGGTGTCGCGGGCCAGCCGCAGGGTCTCCCGGGCGGACGGCGTGCCGGACAACTCGCCGGGATCGCGGATCACCGCCGCGGGATCCGCGGGGAGCGGCGGCTCCTGAGCGCCCCCGCTCCCGGTCCGTCCGATTCCGGCTGCTTCGTGCCCGGCCGCTGCGTGTCCGGCCGCTTCGTGCCCGGCCCGGCCGGTCGTCGACAGGAGCCGGGCGAGCAGGGGGCGCAGGCCGTCGCGGGGTTCGACCCGGTCGAGCATGCCGCGCCCGGCGAGGTACTCGGCGCTCTGGAACCCCGCCGGGAGCTTCTCGCGGGTGGCCGAGGCGATGACGCGCGGCCCCGCGAAGCCGACGAGCGCGCCGCGTTCGGCGATCAGCACGTCCCCGAGGGTGGCGAAGGAGGCGGTCACCCCGCCGAAGGTGGGGTCGGTCAGCACGCAGACGCTGAGGATCCCCGCCCGCCGCAGGCGCCCCATCGCCTGGGCGGTCTTGCCCATCTGCATCAGAGACAGGCAGCCCTCCTGCATGCGGGCGCCGCCCGAGGCGACGGCCAGGATCAGCGGCACGCGCTCGCCCAGCGCCCGCTCGCAGGCGCGGGTGACGGCCTCGCCGACCGCCGAGCCCATGCTGCCGCCGAGGAAGGAGAAGTCCATGACGGCGACGACCACGCGGTGGCCGCCGACCGTGGCGGTGCCGTGCAGGACGGCGTCGTCCAGGCCGGTGCGCTCGCGGGCCCGCGTCAGGCGCTCGGCGTAGGGCAGGGAGTCGGTGAAGCCCAGCGGGTCGCCACCGCGCACCTGGGAGGCGGCGAGGAAGGAACCGTCGTCCACCAGCGTGCGCAGCCGCTCACGGGCGTTCAGCCGGCGGTGGTGGCCGCACTCGGGGCAGACGCCCCGCGTGCGGGCCAGCCGGGGGACGTACACGATGGACGCGCAGCCGGGGCAGCGCGACCACGGGACGGTCGCGGTGGCCGGTGCGGCGGAAGAGATCGTCACAGGGCGCGCTCCTCGGGGGTCCAGTGGTAGAACCGCCGCGCCATCGCGTCGGCGGGGCCTCGCCAGGTGTCCGGGTCGTACGGCCTGACGTGTGGTTCGAGCTCCCGGCTCAGTCGCAGGAAGTCCTCGCGTTCGCGGGCCGCGGCCATCGCCTCGGCGGCGGAGCCCTCGAACTCGACGTGATGGAAGTAGAGGTCCCGGTAGAGGAACAGGTCGCGGCGCGTCACCCCGAGCGCGCGGGGGAGCTCGCCGGCGTCGGACTCGCCGAACAGGCGGGCGACCTCGCCGGAACCGCCGGGGGTGAGGCGGGCGACGATCAGGATCTGGTCGGGCACGGGCACTCCTCGGTGGCCGGTCGATCGGGTCCGTCCCACCGTAGGAACGGGGCCCGGCCGGTGTCGCCCGCCGCCGGCGTGAATCCGGGACTCCTCCGGGGAGGGGACCGTCTCCTTCCCCGAGGGGAGCCGTGCCTCGTTTCCGGGCTCTTGGAGGAACCCCGTTTCCCCGAGCCCTTCCGAGGGCTTCGCGGGATGGGCGGGCGCGAGGCGGTGGGACGTGACGTGCCGGGCGGCCGTTTCTCGCGGAGGGGAGCCGGACGCGAGACGGCCGCCTCCCGAGAGGGAGACGGCCGCCTTCGCGCGCCGGAGCCGTGTCAGCCCCGGGGGGTGGCCGCGACCAGGCCGTTCTCGTACGCGAAGATTACTATCTGGACCCGGTCGCGAACACCGAGCTTCTGGTAGAGGTGCTGGACGTGTGACTTGATCGTGCTGTCGCCGAGCACGAGCGCGCGTGCGATCTCGTCGTTTCCGTAGCCCCGCACGAGCAGGCGGAACACCTCGCGCTCCCGCTCGGTGAGCTGGTCGAGCACGGCGGTCGGCGCGGCCGAGAGCACGGGGCGCCTGGCGAACTCGTCGATGAGCTTCCGCGTCACCGAGGGCGACAGCAGGGCGTCGCCCTCGGCGACCTCGCGCACGGCGTCCACCAGCCGCTCGGTGGGCGTGTGCTTGAGGATGAAGCCGCTGGCCCCGCTGCGCAGCGCCTCGAAGACGTGCTCGTCCTGATCGTAGATGGTCAGGATGACGACCTTCGCGGGATAGGCGGCACCCAGCTTGCAGATCTCCCTGGTGGCGGTGATGCCGTCCATGCGCGGCATGTTGATGTCCATCAGCACGACGTCCGGGCGGAGTGTCTTGACCGACTGCACCGCCTGTATCCCGTGCCGTGCCTCCCCGACCACCACGATGTCGGGCACCCCGTCGAAGATGGCATGCAGACCGCTGCGGATCAGCGGCTGGTCGTCGGCGATCAGGACACGGATCTTGCGCATGGCTCGTCCTCTCTGGAGATGGCGGAGGTCACGGGAATGACGGCCCGGGTGGCGAACCCGCCCCCGGCCAGCGGTCCCGACTCCAGGTGGCCCCCCTGCTCCGCGACCCGCTCGTACAGGCCGGGCAGCCCCGTGCCGCCCCGCCCGCCCGGCAGCCACCTGCCGGGAAAGGGCGCGGGAACGGCCACGGCCATCACACCGGGGCGTGTCTCGTTGACCACCGAGACGCTCAGCTCGTCACCGAAGCAGACGTCGAGGTGGACCGGGCCGGTGTTGTGCTTGAGCGCGTTCGTCAGGGCCTCCTGGGCGACGCGGAACGCGGTCTTGGCGACCTCGGGTGGCACATGACGCTCGTCGGCGAGGTTGCGCAGCCGTAATGCCAGGTCGGGAAAGGGAAAGCGCGCGGCGAGCTCGGTCAGCCTGGTCGACAGCGGGATCCCGTCGTCGCCGCGCGGAGGTTCCTCCCAGGAGAGGCGGCGTGGTGGCTCCTTTCGTGATGGACCGCGTGGCGGTTCCTCCCACGCGAGGCCGCGTGGCGGTTTCTCCCACGGCGGGAGGTCTAGCCGTCCCCGTGGAGGAGACGGCTCGTGCCGCAGAGCGGTCAGGGTTTCTCGAAGGTCCTCCAGGGTCGCCTGGGCGGTCTCCTCGATGATCTGGGCCACGTGGTGCCCCGTCACCGATGAGCCGGACAGCCGTCTGGCCTGGAGCGCGATGACGGTCAGGCCGTGGCCCACGCCGTCGTGCAGGTTGCGGGCGATCCAGCGGCGCTCGCGAAGCATCGCGCTGGTCTCGCTTCTGGCCGGTGTGGTCCGGGCGTGGTGGTGGACATCGATCGTGGACGACACGATGGCCAGGATCGCGGCCACCGTGGAGCACAACAGGTCGGTCCAGCTCAGCTCGGAGACGAGATAGCCGAAGAAGGCACTCATCGGACCCACCCCGTTGGGGTCCGCTGAGATCGGCTAATCGGTGAACATGAGAGGTGCTTACATTTCTGGGTTGTTTTGCCCCGTCGTTCCCCCATGAAAGGTGAGCGTAGTCAGAAAAGGTGGCTATATCAAGCAAATCATATGGCTCGTCACAGAATTCATTAAGATTCTATTCTTCAGGTATGTGAAGTGTCGATCATGTATTTGGAAACGGTCTTCGGGTGGCGTCCCGGGTAATTCGATGAGCCTCCTGTCGGCGGATACCATCGGTGTGAGTCTTATTCAAGTGATCTATGGGTTCTCACAGAGAATCCTTGGAGATCCTTAAGGTGTGCCGACCGAATCGCGTTCTATGTGGTGGCTGAATACCTGGGTATAACGGTGCGAATCGTGACGTGTGACATTGTTTTAATGGTGTTTTAAATTAAAAGGCGGAGCGGGGTGGGGGCTTGGCGTAACGACACTCCGCGCCCGTGTTCCCCGCCGGAGGCCCGGGGGACTCCCCGGTGAGGGGGCGGGGGCTCCCACCCGTGGCGGAGACGACCCCACGGCGGGGGGAGCGGCGGGTTCGGTCGCGTGGTGGAAGACAGCCGGACCCCCCGCGAACAGTCTGGTTCCCAGAAGGCGGCGGACGGCCGCCCCCGGCCAAGGGAGCCCGATGCGACGCTACGCGATCACCTTCCAGATCAAACCCGGCACGGAGGCGGCGGTGCGGGAACTGCTGTCCGGCTACGCTCCCCCCGACGGGGAGACCCCCGACGGGACGCGTCTGCTCAGTACGTCGATCTTCATGCACGGCACCACGGTCGTCCGTTTCATCGAGATCGACGGCAACCTGCCGAGTGTGATGGCGCACCTGTCCAGGCAGCCGAGCATCCAGAAACTGGAACGCGAGCTGGACGCCTACCTCGCGGTCCCGCGCGACATGAGCGACCCCGGGGGCGTGCGGGCCTTCTTCATGTCGGCGCTGATGGACCACGTGACCACCCGCGTCGCGGAGTCGGTCCGGGCGGAGCGGGTCCGATGAGCGCCCCCGTCTTCCTGATCACCGGAGCCACCGGGCAGCTCGCCGGGTCCGTGATCGGGCTTATGGGCGGCCGGGGCGACCGGCTGCTGCTCACCGGCCGCGACAAGGACCGCCTCGACGGGCTGCGCCGGCGGCACGGCGTCGCCGGGCGGATCGAGACGCTGGCCACGGACGTCTCCGATCCCGAGGGCGCCCGCCTCGCCGCCGAGGAGGCCGTCAGGCGTTTCGGCCGCCTCGACGGGCTGGTCCACCTGGTCGGCGGCTTCCGGGCGGGACCGCTGTTCCTGATGGACATCGGGGCCTACGAGCAGATGCTGCGCGACAACTTCCTGTCGGCGGTGACCGCCACCCAGGCGGTCCTGCCGCACCTGTCCGAGGGCGCGCGGCTGGTCTACTTCAGCACCCCGCTCGCCGGCGAGCCGCTGCCCGCGCTGTCGGCCTACACCGCCGCGAAGGCGGCCCTGGTCGCCTGGGTCCGTTCCATCGCGCACGAGGTGAAGCGGAGCGGCATCCACGCCAACACGATCGTCATGACCATGGCGGACACACCGGACAAGCGCAGGGAACGTCCCGGGACGAACTTCGACCACACCGTCACCCCCGAGCTGGTCGCCAGGGTCGTGGGGTTCCTCACCTGCGAGGCCTCGGACGGCCTGTACGGCAGCTGCGTCCCGGTGCTGGGCCGGTTCGAGTTCACCTCCGAGCTCGGCGGACCCCCGCCCGGTGTGGGAGGCCCCCGATGAGGGCCAGGATCGTCTTCCTGATCAGGGTGCCTGCCGAGCGGCGGGAGGACTTCCTGGCGGCCTACGAGAAGATCCGCCACCTGGTGGCCGGAGGCGTCCCCGGGCACCTGAGGGACCAGGTCTGCCAGTCGGCCACCGACCCCGAGCAGTGGCTGATCACCAGCGAGTGGCGGGAACTGGCCGACTTCCTCGCCTGGGAGGCGGCCGAGGAGCACCGCGACCTCGTCGCTCCCATGCGCGAGTGCATGACCGAGGCCCGCTCCCTGCGCTTCCTGATCCGCGAGGAGACGGAGACGGCCGTACCACCCTCGGAGGAGACGGGAGCCGTCGTGGCCGCCGTCGTCGCGCGGGGGCCCTCGTGAAGGTGGCCGTCGTCGGGGGCGGCATCGGCGGGCTGACCGCGGCGCTGGCGCTGCGGGCCGCGGGAGCCGAGGTCACCGTGTACGAGCGCGCCCCCGAACCGAGTGCCGCGCGGGCGGGACACGGCCTGGTGCTCTGGCACAACGCCGTACTGGCGCTGCGCGCGCTCGGTCTGGAGCCCGGGGCCGAGAAGATCGGTCACGAGCTTCACCGGCACCTGTTCCAGGACGCGCGCGGCCGCAGGATCGCGGAGTGGTCGATGGCGCGTATGGCCGGGCACCTCGACGCCCCCGTCTACAGCGTCGGCCGGCCCGAGCTGCACGCCCTCCTCGCCGACCAGGTGGGGGACGACCTCGTGACCGGCTCCCGGTTCACCGGCTTCACCGCGACCGGGGACGGCGTCGTCGCCCGGTTCGGCGATGGCCGCGAGGAGCGGGCGGACCTGCTCGTCGGCGCGGACGGGCTCCGCTCGGCCGTGCGCGCCGCGCTGCTCCCCGGCGACCCGCCGCCCCGCTATGCCGGGTTCACCGCCTTCCAGGGGGTCATCCGGCTGCCGGGCTCCGGGGTGCCCGAGCACACCTTCCTCAGCACGTGGGGGCGGGGCCGGTGGTTCGTCTGCTACCGGCTCACCGGCGACCGCGTCTACTGGGACGGGGTGCTCGGCGACCGGATCGTCCCGCGGCTCGGCGAGAGCCCCCTCGGCCTGCTGGCCGCGGAGTTCGACGGCTGGCCCGACCCGATTCCCGGCCTGATCGCGGCCACCGGGGCGGACGACGTCACGCCGGTGCACATCTTCGACCGCCCTCCGCTGCGGCGCTGGAGCCACGGCCCGGTGACGCTGCTGGGGGACGCGGCCCATCCGATGACGTTCAACCTCGGCCAGGGGGCCGGGCAGGCGATCGAGGACGCGCTCGTGCTGGGCGAGGAGCTCGCCCGCGGCGACGTTCCGGCGGCCCTGGCCGCCTACGAGGCCCGGAGGGTGGGACGCACCACCCGGATGGTCCGGCGGTCGCGGGCCAACGGCGAGCTCACCCGCTGGCGGCACCCGATCGCCTGCGCGGCGCGTGACGCGTTCATGCGCCTGACGTTCGACCGGCTGGTGTATCGCCAGACGTACCGGCTCACCATGGCCGTCGATTTCACCGGAACCAGAGGTTCCGACGGCGCCGGAGCCTTCGCGGGAGACAGGAGCGAGGCGTGATCAGACCCAGAGGCGTGACCAGACCCACGGGGGAGCCCGGCCTGCCCACGGGCGTGAGCCGCACCGCGGTGGTGATCACCCAGGCCAGGGAGGCCGAGAGCGCGCGGCCCGACCGGCTCTTCGACGACCCGCTCGCGGGCCCGCTCGCCGACGCCGCCGGGCGGATCACCGGAATCAGCGAGGCGGGCCGTCGCGCCGCCGAGCACTTCGTCCTGCGTACCCGCTTTTTCGACGACCGGCTGCGCGAGGCCGCCGGGGCGGGCCTGCGGCAGGTGGTCCTGCTCGCCGCGGGCCTGGACACCCGCGCCTTCAGGCTGCGCTGGCCCGAGGGCACCCGCCTGTTCGAGGTCGACCTGCCGGACCTGATCTCCTTCAAGGAGAAGGCGCTGGCCGACCAGGGCGTGCGGCCCGCCTGCGATCGCGCGGTCGTCCCCGCCGACCTGCGCGAGGACTGGCCGTCGGCGCTGCTGTCCGCGGGCCTCGACCCGGACGCGCCGATCGCCTGGCTGATCGAGGGCGTGCTGATGTATCTCACGCCGGACGACGCGGGGCGCGTCCTCGGCCGCGTCTCCGAGCTGTCGCTCCCCGGGAGCAGGCTCGCCGTCGAGCACGTCAACAAGGCGTACGCCGAGCTGCCGCAGATGCGGCCCGCCATGGGCAGGCTCGCCTCCACCCGGGCCGCCTGGCGGTCGGCGGTGGAGGACCCGGTGGCCTGGCTGGCCGGGTACGGCTGGCGTGCCACCGTGACCCACCAGGCGGACCTGGCCCGGGAACTGGGCCGTCCCGTCCCCGCGATGGCGGACCCCAGGGCGATGGGCTCCGCCCGGATCTGGCTGGTCGACGCCCTGCGAGGCGATGGCTGACGCCCCGGCACACCAGGCCCGCGCCTCCCGAGACACCCGACCGGCGCTTCCCGAGACACGGACCGGCGCTTCCCAAGACACCCGATCGGCGCTTCCTGAGACACCCGACCCGCGCTTTCCGAGAGACGCCGACCGGCGCCTTCCGAGACACCCGATCCGCGCTTCCCGAGAGACACCCACTGACGACAGGAACCGATGACGATGCCATTCACCGAAGAGAACGTGCGCGAGCTGCTGCTCTCCGTGGGCCTGGACCCCGCGACCGGGGACGACGCCCTGGAGCTCAGTTTCGACGAGCTGGACCTCGACTCGCTGGCCAGGGTCGAGATCGCCACCCGCATCCAGGACCGGTTCGGCGTGGACGTGGAGGAACAGCTGACGGCGGAGGCCACGCCGTCCCTGATGAGGAAACTCGTGACCGAGCGGCTGGCCGCGACCGGCGTCTGAGGAGGCGAACGCACATCATGATCGGACACACCGACAACGCGATCGAGATCGACGCGCCCATCGGATTCGTCTGGGCTCAGACGAACGACGTCCGGGCCTGGCCGGAACTCTTCTCCGAGTACGCCAAGGTGGAGATCCTCACCGAGTCGGACGACTCGGTGACCTTCCGGCTCACCATGCACCCCGACGAGCAGGACCGCGTCTGGTCCTGGGTGTCGGAGCGCTCCTGGGACCGCGACACCTGGACGGTCCGCGCCCGCCGGGTCGAGACCGGGCCGTTCGAGTTCATGAACATCACCTGGGTTTACGAGGAGCTCGGCCCCGACCGTACCCGCATGCGCTGGGTGCAGGACTTCCACATGAGGCCCGAGGCGCCGGTCGACACCCAGGGGATGACCGACCGGATCAACGCCAACTCCGCGGTCCAGATGTCGCTGATCAAGGAGAAGGTGGAGAGGCGCCGCCGCCGCGTCGTGGGCTTCCACGACGTGCCGTCCAACACCAGGCGCGGCGGCGACCTGCGCACCCTGGTCTCCCCGGTGACCTGCGGTTCCTCGTCGGGATTCTGCGGGGCCGTGCGCCTGGCGCCGGGGGAGGGCGTCTCCGAGCACTACCACCCCTACTCGGAGGAGTACGTGTTCGTCGTGACCGGGACGCTCAGGGTGGACCTCGACGGCGAGCCGCTCACCGTCGGCGCCGAGCAGGCGCTGCTGATCCCCCGCCACGTCAGGCACCGCCTCACCAACGTCGGCGAGGACGACGTGCTCGTGGTCTTCCAGCTCAGCCCGCTCGCCCCGAGGCCCGAACTCGGGCACGTGGACACCGAGCCCTATCCCGAGAAGGTGGGAACGTGAGGCGGGTCGTCGTCACCGGCATCGGGGTGATCGCCCCGGGCGGGGTGGGCCGGGAGGAGTTCTGGAACCGGATCGTGGACGGCAAGCCGGCCGTCCGCCGGGTCACCGCCTTCGACCCGTCCCCGTTCCGCTCCCAGGTCGCGGCCGAGGTCGACTTCGACCCGGCCGGCCACGGGCTCACCCCGCGCGAGGTCCGGCGCATGGACCGCTTCGTCCAGCTGGCCGTCGCCTGCGCCGACGAGGCCGTGGCCGACTCCGGCCTCGACCTCGGCGCGGCCGACCCCGAGCGGGCCGGTGTCAGCCTCGGCTCGGCGGTCGGGGCCACCATCACCCTGGAGGAGGAGTACGTGGTCGCCAGCGACCGGGGTACGGACTGGGAGGTGGACCACCGCCACCTCAAGCCGTTCCTCTACCAGTCGCTGGTGCCCTCCAGCGCGGCGGCCGAGCTGGCGGTCCGGTTCGGCCTGAACGGCCCGGCCGCCGTCGTCTCGACCGGCTGCACCTCCGGCATCGACGCCATCGGCCGGGCGTACCGGCTCATCCAGGACGGCGAGGCGGACATGATGCTCGCCGGGGCGTCGGACGCGCCGATCTCCCCGATCACCGTGGCGTGCTTCGACGCCATCCGTGCCACCAGCCCGAGCAACGCCGAGCCCGAGACGGCCTCGCGGCCCTTCGACGCCGGGCGCAAAGGCTTCGTCCTGGGCGAGGGCGCGGCGGTGCTGGTGGTGGAGGAACTGGGGCACGCCCGGCGACGCGGCGCCCGCGTCTACTGCGAGGTCACCGGCTACGCCGCGCGGGCCAACGGCTTCCACATGACCGGGCTGCGGCCCGACGGGCTGGAACTCGGCAGGGCCATCGGCCACGCGCTCGACCAGGCCGCGCTCAATCCCGAGGACATCGGCTATATCAGCGCCCACGGGTCGGGGACCAAGCAGAACGACCGGCACGAGACGGCCGCCTACAAGCGGAGCCTCGGCGACCACGCCCGCAGGGTGCCGATCAGCTCGATCAAGTCGGTGATCGGCCACTCGCTCGGCGCGATCGGCGCGATCGAGATGGCCGCCTGCGCCCTGGTCCTGCAGCGGGGCGTGGTCCCGCCCACGGCCAACCTGACCACTCCCGACCCCGAGTGCGACCTGGACTACACGCCCCTGGTCGCGCGCGAGGTGACCGCCGGCCACGCCCTCTCCGCGGGCAGTGGCTTCGGCGGGTTCCAGTCCGCGATGATCTTCTCCGAACCGGGGGCGGTCCGATGAGCGACCGCAGAGCGGTGATCACCGGGCTCGGCGTGATCGCCCCGACGGGTGTCGGCGTGGCCGGGCACTGGGAGGGATCCCTGTCCGGACGAAGCCGGATCGGCCCGGTGACGTCGTTCGACGCCACCGGGTCGCCGATCGGTCTGGCGGGGGAGGTCACCGGCTTCGACGAGCGCGAGTTCGTCGACAGCAGGCTGCTGGTGCAGACCGACCGGTGGACCTGGTTCGCCGTCGCCGCCACCGAGCTCGCCCTGGCCGACGCCGCCCTCGATCCCGCCAGGGAGGACCCGTTCGACCTGTCGGTGGTGACCGCCGCCGCCTCGGGCGGGAACGCCTTCGGCCAGCGGGAGATCCAGGCGCTGTGGAGGGAGGGGCCCCGGTCGGTGAGCGCCTACCAGTCCATCGGCTGGTTCTACGCCGCGAGCAGCGGCCAGCTGTCCATCAGGCACCAGCTCAAGGGCGCCTGCGGGGTGCTGGTGGCGGACGCGGCCGGGGCGATTGATGCGCTGGCCGAGGCGGCACGGCTGATCCGCGCAGGGACCGAGGTCGTCGTGACCGGGGGCACCGAGGCGCCGCTGTCGCCGTACGCGCTGGCCTGCCAGGCCGGTGAGCCGGCGGTGAGCCGCGCGACCGACCCCGCCCGCGCCTACCGGCCCTTCGCCCCCGACGCGGGCGGCCACGTTCCCGGCGAGGGGGGCGTGATCCTCATCGTGGAGGACCGGCACAGCGCCCTCGGCAGGGGCACCCCGACGGTGTACGCCGAGATCGCCGGGACCGCCTCCACCCACGACGCCCACCACGTGAGCGACCCGGCCCCCGACCACCGCCAGTACGCCAGGGCCATGCGCGAGGCGATCGCCCGCGCCGGGCTCGGGCCGGACGACGTCGGTGTGGTCTTCGCCGACGGGGCGGGAGACGTGGTCAGGGACTCCCTCGAGGTGGCGGCGCTGCGGGAGGTGTTCGGGGACCGCCGCGTGCCGGTGACGGTGCCCAAGACGATGACCGGCCGCCTGTGCTCCGGCGGCGCGGCCCTCGACCTCGCCTGGGCGGCCCTGACCCTGACCGAAGGGATGATCCCGCCGACCGTCGGCACCGTCGCCCCCGAGGGCATGGACCTGGTCACCGAGCCCAGGAGGGTGAAGGGGCTCTCGTCCGCGCTGGTCGTGGCCCGAGGCTCCGGCGGCTTCAACTCCGCGGCGGTCCTGACCGCCGTCTGACGGTCCGGGGGAAGCCGTCCGACGGCCCGGAAGAAGGAAACACGTGAACGGCCACCGCCTCCCCGGGGCGGTGGCCGTTCCTCGTTCTTCGCGCCGGTGGCCGGGGAGGGGAGAGGGGTGAATGGCCATCGCCGTTCGCGGGCGGTGGCCGTTCCGCTGTCGGGTGGTCGTTCTTCGCGCCGGTGTCGTCCCGCCGGTGGCCGGGGAGGGGATGGGGGTGAACGGCCATCGCCGTTCGCGGGCGATGGCCGTTACGTTGTCCGGTGGACTCCAGGCCGGTGGCCTGGCGGGGCCTAGACCGGCTCCGGGACGCGGACGGGCTCGGGGTTCTCCCTCCGCAGGGGTGAGGGCTCCACCCGCAGGAGCCGCGCGGCCCAGGCGGGCAGCCACCAGTTCCAACGGCCCATCATCGCGACCACGGCCGGGACCAGGACGCCGCGGACGAGAGTGGCGTCCAGGAAGATGCCCAGGGCCAGGCCGCTGGCGAACACCTTCACGTCCAGCTCGGGGGTCATGGCCAGCGCCGCGAAGGAGATGAACAGGATCAGCGCCGCCGAGGTGACCAGACGCCCGGTGCGCCCCACGCCCTCGACCACCGCGTGCTCCGTGCTGCCCGACCTGTCGTACTCCTCTCGCATCCTGGCCAGGATGAACACCTCGTAGTCCATGCTCAGGCCGTACAGGAAGGCGAAGATGGTGAGCGGCACGAACTCGCCGATCGAGCCGGTCGGCTGGATGCCCAGCAGCTCCCTGGTCCCCCAGCCGAACTGCCACAGCAGCACCATCGCGCCGATCACCGCGCCCAGCGAGAGCAGGTTGAGGACGATCGCCTTCAGCGGCAGCAGCAGCGAGCGGAACGCCCGCGCCAGCATGACGAACGTGACCAGCGCGATCAGGCCGAGCATCCAGGGGAACGCCCCGTAGGCGCGCTCCTGGAAGTCCATGCTCTGCGCCGCGTTGCCGCCGACGCGCGCGGTGGCCGGCGCCGCCTCGCGCACCCGGGTGATGGTCGCCTCGCCGGCCTCGGTGCCGTTCTCCGAGATCGGAAGCACCGTGATGACGGCGGTGCCCTCGCGGCGCCAGGACGGGTCGTCGGGGGCGAGCACCGTGAATACTCCCTTCACGCCCTTCAGCCGCTCGGCGGCCTGGCCGGGGTCGCCGGTCACCAGGACGTCGAACGGGGTGATCGAGCCCTCGGGGACGCCCGCCTGGCGCAGCGCGGACAGCCCCTCGTGGCCGGGGCCGGTGGTCAGCAGGTTTCCGCTCTCCGGCAGGCCGAGGTTGACGTTCAGGGCGGTCACCGTCAGCGCCACCAGCAGCCCGCCGGTGAGCAGGGTGGCGAGCAGGCGCATCCTCACCACGCCGCGGGCCCACGCCGACCAGGCCCGCCCGGCCCGCGCCTCGCGCCGGAAGGGAGCCTCGTCGCGGCCCTCGCGGGCGCGCCTGCGGTCGAGCCGCCGTCCGGTCAGGGCGAGCAGCACCGGCAGCACGGTCAGCGTCGTGGCCACGCTCACCGCCGCGATGATCATCCCGGCGATGCCGAGGCTGCGCAGGAACGGCACCGGCAGCACCACCATGGTCACCAGGCCGACCGCGACCGCCACGCCGCTGAACAGCACCGCCCGCCCGGCGCCCGCCATGGCCCGGTGCACGGCCTCGTCGCCGCGGTGCCCGCCCGCCTGCTCCTCTCGCCAGCGGGCCACCAGCAGCAGCGAGTAGTCGACCGCGATGCCCAGGCCCAGCAGGGGCATCGTGGTGAGGGCCACGTCGTGCACGGTCATCACCAGCGTCAGCAGCAGGATCACGACGAACGACAGGAAGATGGACAGGACCGAGATGAGGAGCGGCACGAACGCCAGCGCCGAGCGGAACACCAGCAGCAGGACGGCCACCGCGGCGATCACGCCGATACCGATCTTGGCGGGCACGTCCACGCCGCCCGCGTCCACGCTCGGCGCGAGGGTGTCCAGGCCCGTCACGTGGACGGTCGTGCCCGGGGGCAGCGCCGGGGTCATCGCCTCGGTGATGATCGGGCTCTCGTCGGGTGTCTCCCCGAGGCCGCCGCCCGGCGGGCTGCCGTCGGAGTAGGTGCCGGGGAAGACGAGGCCGAACGTGGTCCGGCCGTCGGTGCCGATCAGCCGGGGGTCGCCGGTGCTCGCGTAGGAGACCACGCGGGCCTTGGGAAGTTTGGCGGAGACGGCGGCGAAGGCGCGACCGAGGATCTCCTTGCTCTCCTGGGCGCGCATTCCCTCGGGAAGCACGACAACTGGGACGAATGGCCGCTGATAGCCACCATTTCCGTAGATTTTGACGATTTCCTGATTGGCATCGAAAGCGGGCATTCCAGGATGTGAGTATTCCTCGGAGAGCCGTTGGATCGCGATCGGCGTCGCGCCCATGCCCACCAGGAACCCCAGCACGGCCAGCAGGGCGACCAGGCCCTTGCGCCGCAGTACGAAAACCGAGATTCTCTCCATGGCTACAGTGCAACAAAACGATCTTCGATCGTTGTGTGCCCGTCCTTAGAGCGGCATGTGAATCGCTCTTCACAGAGTTTTCTATGGTCTTTTTAAGATCTTCCGGGTGAGACTTGTCGGGTGAGCCGAATACTGGTCGTAGATGACGAGCCCTATCTCGCCGACCTTGTCGCGACCGCGCTTCGCTACGAGGGGTTCGAGACGGCGATCGCCGGGACGGGGGCCGCGGCGGTGTCGCTGGCCGAGACCTTCGGCCCCGACCTGATCGTCCTGGACGTGATGCTGCCCGACGTGCTCGGCACGGAGGTCTGCCACCGGATCAGGTCGACGGGTTCGGAGGTGCCCGTGGTCTTCCTCACCGCCCTCGACGCCACCGAAGACAAGATCGGCGGGCTGACCGTGGGAGGTGACGACTACGTCACCAAGCCGTTCAGCCTGGAGGAGCTCATCGCCAGGATCCGCGCCGTGCTGCGCCGCACCCGGCGGACCGGCGCCGAGGACGGCAGGGTGACCTTCGCCGACCTGGTCATCGAGGAGGACGCCCACGAGGTGTGGCGCAACGGCCGGCGCGTCGACCTCACCCCGACGGAGTTCAAGCTGCTGCGCTTCCTGGCGGCCAACGCGGGCAAGGTCGTCTCCAAACGGCAGATCCTCGACTACGTGTGGGAGTACGACTTCGGCGGCAACGACGGCGTCGTGCAGACCTACATCAGTTACCTGCGCCGCAAGGTCGACGCGTCACACCCGCCGCTCATCCACACCGTGCCCAGGGTGGGATACGTCCTGCGCCTGCCGAGGGAAGACTGATGTCGTTGCGCACCCGCCTCGTGCTGACCGTCGTGGGCCTGGTCGCCCTGGCGCTCGGGACGGCGGCGGGGGCGACGTTCGGCGCGCTGCAGGACTGGCGCGGCCACGGCAGCGCCCGGCTGCTCGCCCTGACCACCCCCGAGGCCCTCGTGGCCGCCTCCGACGAGCTGACCGAACGCGTCGCCCTGGTCATGATCGGCTCCTCGGCGTTCGCGCTCGTCTGCCTGACCCTGCTCGCCACCCACCTGATCCGCCGGGGGCTGCGCCCGCTGGACCGCATCGTCGAGACCGCGGCGGCCATCGGCGAGGGCAACCTGGAGCGCCGCATCGAGGCCGCGCCCGCCACCGGGGAGGTGGGACGGCTCGGCCACGCCCTCAACCAGATGCTCGCCCAGATCGAGGAGGCGTTCCGCGAGCGGGAGGCGTCGGAAGACCGGCTGCGCCGCTTCGTCGCCGACGCCTCCCACGAGCTGCGCACCCCGATCGCCTCCATCCGCGGCTACGCCGAGCTGTTCCGGCGCGGCGCGGACACCCGGCCGGAGGACCTGGCCAAGGCCATGCGCAGGATCGAGGCCGAGGCCACCCGGATGGGCTCCCTGGTCGACGAGATGCTGCTGCTGGCCCGCCTCGACCAGGGCCGTCCGCTGGAGCGCGCCCCGGTGGAGCTGACCGCGCTCGCCGCCGACGCGGTGGCCGACACCCTCGCCATCGAGCCGCTCAGGCCGCTGTCGCTGGAGTGCGAGGGTCCCGTCGAGGTGCCGGGCGACGCCGCCAGGATCCGCCAGATCGTCGGAAACCTGCTGGCCAACGTGCTCAGCCACACCCCCGAGGGGACCGCGGCGGTCGTCAGGATCCGGGTGGACGACGAGCACGCCGTGGTCGAGGTGGCCGACGAGGGGCCCGGCCTCACCGAGGAACAGGGCGCCCTGGTCTTCGAGCGCTTCCACCGGGCCGGTCACCCTCGCGACGGCGCCCGCCATGGGGGCGCGGGCCTCGGGCTGTCCATCGTCGCCGCCGTCGCCACCGCGCACGGCGGCGACGCCACGGTGAGCTCCCGCCCCGGGGCCGGCGCCACCTTCCGCGTACGGTTCCCGCGCGCCACCGGTGGCCACGGCCCGGCCCCGGACGCGGCGCGAGGCGACGACCCCGGCCAGGCCCGGAGCGCGGGGCACTGACACCCCCGGCTCGGCGCGCGGCGGTGACGCCCTCGGCCCGGGACGCGGCGGCCCCACCAGGGACGCGGCGGCCTCGGCTCGGGGCCGGTGACCTTGCACCAGGGTGTGGCGGCCTCGGCTCAGGACGCGGTGACCTCGCGTCAGGGGCGTGGCGGACTCAGCTCAGGACGTGGCGCAGCGCGGCGGTGACGACGGCCGCCGCCGCGAGGACCACCAGGAACGGGGCGCGCAGCAGCAGTGCCACGACGGCGGCGCCCATTCCCGCGGTGCGCGGCCAGTCGAGGTGCAGCGCCTGCCCCTCGCCGAAGGTCTGCACCGCGATCAGCGCCGCCAGCAGGGCCACCGGGACGAGCGTCGCGAAGCGCTGCACCCCCGGATGGTCGAGGACGCGGCGCGGTGCCGACAGCCCGGCGAGCTTCAGCGCGTAACAGGCGGCGCAGGTGGCGACAATGGCCCACCAGATGGTCACTTGGGACTCCTCAGGATCACCGCGAGCACGGCCACGGACGCGAGCAGCACGGGCACGCCCGGTGGGGTGAACGGGGTCGCGGCCAGCGCGACCGCCGCGCCGCAGCCCGCGATCAGGCGCAGCGCGCGGGCCTCGGAACCGCTCCCGGTGAGCCGAGGCCACAGGATGGCCAGGAACGCCGCGGGGCCGACCGCGTCCAGGCCGAACACCGCGGGGTCGGTCACCCGGGAGGCGCCCAGCGCGCCGACCAGGGTGGTGGCGTTCCAGGTCAGATAGAGGCTGGCGAAGGTGACCAGGAACGCGGTCCTGGCCGATTCCTCGTCCGGCTGGGCCAGGGCGACCGCCGTCGTCTCGTCGATCACCCCGTGGGCCGTCAGCGGCCTGCGCCATCCCCGGATGTCGAGCATTCCGGCCATGCGGAGGCCGTACAGGCTGTTGCGGGCGCCCAGCAGCATCGCGCCGGCCGTGCCCGCGACCAGGCTGCCGCCGCCGGCGATGACGCCGACCAGGGCGAACTGCGAGGCGCCGGTGAAGGCGAACAGGCTCAGCACGCACGCCTGCGCGACGCTGAGCCCCGCGGTGACCGCCGCGGCGCCGAAGGCCACCCCCGACAGCCCGACGGCGATCCCCACGCCCAGTCCGTCCCTGACCGCGGAGGAACGAGTGGTTGCTTCCATGGGAGGGGAGCTTATGTCCGCCTTTAAGCGCCGGTCTTGTACGTTCCTGCGCGCTGGTAGGCGGCCGGTGGCACGCCCACCGTCCGCTTGAAGTGCCTGCTCAGGTGAGCCTGGTCGGTGAACCCCACGTCCCCGGCGACCTGCGCGGGAGGCGTGCCGCCCTGGAGCAGCCGCCGGGCCCGGATGATCCGCAGCGTGTTCAGGTAGGCGTGCGGAGGCAGTCCGGTGGCCGCCTTGAAGGCCCGGATCAGGGCGAACGGCCCCAGGTCCACCGCCCGCGCCAGGTCCTCGATCGTGGGCGGGTCGACGAGCCGCTCGTGCAGGATCTCCCGGGCGCGCCGCACCGCCGGGTCGCTGTCCCAGCGCGGCGCGCCCGCGGGGTGGCGGGAGGCGTGGCGGCTGAGCAGGGCGGCGAAGGCCGTGCGGGCCAGCGTCGAGGAGGCTAGGTGGTCGCCCCCCTCCGCGGCGTCGTGCGCGGCCCGCAGCAGCGCGACGGTGGGCCGGTGGTAGGTGATGGTCTCGGGGAAGCAGGGGGTGCCGTGCCCGGCCATCAGCTCGGCGGCGATCCCGGAGACGAACTCGACCGAGGGGTACAGCACCCGGTAGGACCACCCGTCGGGGATGCCCGCGTAGCCGTCGTGCACCTCCTCGGGGTTGAGCGTGCTCAGGCTGCCGGGCCCCGCGCGGTGCAGGGTGCCCCGGTAGGCGAACTCCTCCACCCCCGACAGGACCATCGCGATCGCGTAGCTGTCGTGCGCGTGCGGCGGGAAGCGGTGGGTCACGTATCTGGCCTTGAGGAGGTCCACCCCAGGCAGAGCCGGGGTACGCCAGAAACGCGCCCTCTCCGGGCCGCTCATGATCGGAAGGTCCTGGTGAAGGTGTCGAAGAACGAGCGGTCCCACTCGGACGCCGGGCTCTCCCAGTAGATCGCGTACGGCTTGTCGGCGAGGGTGCGGAAGCCCCGGTCCAGGACGCGCGTGCGGACCCCGTTCTTGAGGTAGGTGAACTCCCAGTCGGCGGCAGGCACCCCCCGGTACACCAGCGGGGTGATGCCGATCCGCCGGTAGCCGGGCCAGACGTTGTCGGCGGTCCCGGCCTTCTCCACCTTCTGCCAGTGCCTGACCGGGTTCTTCTCCGGGTCGTCGGTCGACTCGATCCACAGGACGCCGCTCGCGCCGGGGGCGCGGAACTCCACCCTGTCGCGGCCGGAGAACCGCTTGACCTGCCAGTTCCTGGGCACCGCGACGGAGAAGCCCATCGGGTCGCGGTGCAGCCGCCAGCCCGCGGGGATGGTCCTGGACGGGCGCGGCGTCGGCGTCGGGGTCGCCTCCGGGGTGGGGGTCGTCTCCGGCGGTGTGGTGGAGGCCGGGTCGGTGGCCGGGGTCGTGACGTCGGCCCGGTCGTCACCGGTGTCCGCGGGGGTGTCCCTGCCCTGCAGGACCAGCCACCCGCCGACCCCGATCACCACCGCGAGCGCGGGCACCCCGGCCAGGAGCGCCAGCCGTCTCGCCCTCGCCCGCCGCGCGGGCTCGACCCCCGTGTCCGTGGGGTGCTCCCGACCCGGCCAGGAACCCGGAAGCGGGGGTTCGGAGCCGTACACCTGCTGCCCGGGATGCGCGTACGGAGACTGCCCGGGGTGCGCGAGGGGCTGTCCGGGGTGCGCGTACGGCTCGGGATGCGCGTACGGAGACTGCCCGGGGTGCGCGAGGGGCTGTCCGGGGTGCACGTACGGCTCGGGGGGCGTGTACGGAGGCTGCCCGGGGTGCGCGTGCGCCTGCTGCCCGGGATGCGTGTACGGCTGAGGGGGCGTGTGCGGAGGCTGCTCGGGCCGCGTGCGCGCGGCCGGGTGGCGGGGCTGCTCGGGATGCGTGTGCCCGGCCGCGTACGGGGACTGCCCGGGGTGCGTGTGCGCGGCCGGGTGCCGGGGCTGCCCGGGACCGCCCAGGGGATCCCCGTACCCCGGCTGCCACGCGTCCCGCGCCGTGTCCTGACGCGGCGGGCCGGTCTGGAACGCGGGGGAGTCGTAGGCCTGCTGCCCGGGACGCGGTGCCCGCCCGGGGACCGGGCCGGCCGAGGAGGCGCGGCCGAGCAGGGCCTCGACCTGGTCGGGGACCATCCGGGCGGCGGGGTCCCTGGCCATCAGGCCGAGGATCGCCATCGACAGGGGACCCGAATGGGTCATGGGGCTCGGCTCGCCGTGCAGGACCGCCATCATGGTGGCGGCGGCCGTGGCCCGCTCGAACGGGGGACGGCCCTCCAGGGCCGCGTACAGCGTCGCCCCGAGCGACCACAGGTCCGACTCGGGGGTGGCGGGCAGGCCGTGCAGCCGCTCGGGAGGCAGGAACGCGGGGGTGCCGACCATCGCGCCCGTACGGGTGATGCCGGTCTCCTGCGTCATGGAGGCGATGCCGAAGTCGGTCAGCACCACCCGGCCGTCGTCGGCCAGCAGCACGTTCTCCGGCTTGACGTCGCGGTGCAGCACTCCCGCGGCGTGCGCGGCCCGCAGCGCGCCCAGCACGTGCAGCCCCACCGAGGCGACCCGCTCGGGCGAAAGCGGCCCGTCCGAGCGGACGATCTCACCCAGCGACCGGGACCGGACCAGCTGCATGACGATCCAGGGCCGCCCGTCCTCCTCGACCACGTCGTGCACGATGATCACGGAGGGGTGGTCGAGGCGCCCGGCGGTCCTGGCCTCGCGGACGGTGCGCCGGTTCAGGTCGGTGCGCGCGCTCTCGTCGACCCCCCGGTAGCGGACCTCCTTGACGGCCACCACCCGGTCGAGGAGCTCGTCGTGGGCTCGCCAGACGATGCCCATGCCGCCCTCGCCGATGTGTTCGAGCAGCCGGTAGCGGCCCGCCACCTTCCTTTCCGCCATCCCCCGCCCTCCCAAACTCACTGACCGCAGGCGGTAGGGCTCCCGCTCACTTTTTCGAGGAGAAGGTAGCGGTGAACCCTTCGAAGAGGTGCATGTTCTTCTTCCAGTCCTTGGCCAGGGTATGCCAGTAAATCGCGTACCCCCGGCCGCCCTTGGTGACGAACCCCCGGTTGATCACGCGAGCCTTGCCCGAGCTGGTGTTCCAGGTGAACTCCCAGTCGGCGGCCTTCACCATGTACTTGACGTTCGCGATCCGGATCCGGTCGTAGCCGGAGAAGTTGCCCCGGACGACTCTCTCCTGGTTCTCCCAGTCCTTCTTCGGATCGGGGCCCGCCTTGTCGACGTACTCGACGAAGACGAAGCTCGTCCGGTCGGGGCCGCGGAACCACACCTGCTGGCCGGGCCGTTTCTCCACGGCCCACCCCTTGGGCAGGCCGATCGAGAAGCCGTTGCCGTCCTTGTGCATCCGCCAGCCGGAGGGGAGGGGCGACTTCTCCTCCTCCTTCTTGGTGGGGCTCGGGCTGGAGGAGGGCGACGCCGAGGAGGACTCGGAAGGGGACGCGGAGGAGGACGGCGAGCCCTCCGGGCCCGGCGAGCTGTCCGAGGTCGTCTCGGTGCTGTCGCTCGGGGCGTTCGACACGCTGGACGCGCCCGGATCGCCCGGCTTGGCCTGCGGGGTCTCGCCCTCATCGCCGCTGCGCATGCCGAGCCAGCCGGCGATCCCGCCGACGATCAGCAGCGCGGGCAGGAGCACCAGCAGCCCCCGCTTCATCGGGGAGGCACCCGATCCCTGAGCGGCGAGCGTGTCGGCCCCGTGGTCGTGGCCCGAATAGGAAGGGGCCGAGGGCTCTTCTCGCGGGGCGGGCTCGGCCCGGGAGGCGGAGACGGGCTCCCGGGCGGGCTCCGGCCTCGGCGCGGGCTCGCGTCCCACGGGCGGGAAGGGGTTGGGGCGCGAGACGGGCTTCTGGCGCGCGGTTTCCGGCTCCGGGGCCGGCGGAGCGCCCGCGCGGCCCGCCTCGGGGGCGGCGGGCTTCCTGCCGGCGGGGCCGGGAGACGCGGAGGGTGCCGTGCCCCGCGTCGTCTCGCGGGCCGGTGCGGTGCCGGCGGCGGACTTGGAGCCGGGCTCCGGGTCGGCGGCGGGTCTCGGCTTGGGGGCGAACCTGGGCAGGAGCGGCGGCGCGGCGGCTCCGGCGGCGGGCTCGGGTCTCGGGGCGGGCGTGGGCTTCGGGTCGGCGGCGGGTCTCGGCTTGGGGGCGAACCTGGACAGGACCGGGGGCGCGGCCTCGGCGGGGGTCGCCGTGGGAACGGGCGTGGCCTTGCCGGTGGGACGGCTCGCCTTCGAGCCCGCTCCGGCCTCGGGAGCCGGTGAACCCGCTTCGGCGTCCTGGGCGGGTGCGTCCGCTCCGGACGAGGCGGCCTCGCCGCCCTTCGCGGCGGGCGCGGCCTTCTCAGTCTTCGCCTTCCCGGCGGGATCGGGCACCGCGGGGGAGGGGACCGCGGGAGCGGGCTTCCGCCGTGCGGCTTCGGAGGAGGGCGCCTTCGCGGCGGCCTTCCGGGGCTCCTCGCGGCGCGCGGGCGGGGGAGAGGCCTCGTCCTCGGAATCCGGCGGGGGTACGGAGTCCAGCTTCGCGCCCGTCTCGGGGACGGCGCCGGGCCGGAAGCGGATCCCGGGGTCGGTGTCGTCCGACGGGTCCACGGCCGGCATGACGGCGGTCCTGGCGGGCCGGTCCCGGTCGCCCTCGCCCTCGCCCTCGGACACCCTGCGCAGCAGCCGGTGGGCCTCCTTGTAGGGCATGCGCAGCGCCGGATCCTTGCGGAGCAGCCCTTCGAGGACCGGGGCCAGCGCTCCGGCGTGGACCGGGGTCTCGGGCTCGTCGTTCAGGATGGCGTGCATGGTCGGCAGCGCCCCGCCCCGGTCGTGCGGGGGCTTGCCCTCGACGGCGGCGTACAGGGTCGCGCCGAGCGACCACAGGTCGGACTCGCGCTGCGCGCTGCCGCCCTTGATGCGCTCCGGCGGGATGAAGGCGGGCGTGCCCGCGATGCCGGTCATGGTCAGCGCGGTCTCGGCCTCGAGCGTGGCGATGCCGAAGTCGGTCAGCACCACCCGGCCGTCGTCGGCCAGCAGCACGTTCTCCGGCTTGACGTCGCGGTGCAGCACTCCCTGGGCGTGGGCGGCGCCCAGCGCCTCCAGCAGCTTGAGGCCGATCTCCGCGACCCGCTGCGGAGGCAGCGGCCCGTCCTGGCGCAGCACCTTGCCGAGGGAGCGCGACTCCACCAGCTGCATGACGATCCAGGGACGCCCGTCCTCCTCGACGACGTCGTGGACGACCACCACGTTGGGGTGCGTCAGGCGCCCGGCGGCACGTGCCTCGCGCTTGGTGCGCCGGTTGAAGTCCTCTTGGTTGTCCTCGCCGAGCATGTCGGCGTAGCGGACCTCCTTGATCGCGACCTCACGGTCGAGGAGCTCGTCGTGGGCCCGCCACACGATGCCCATGCCACCCCGGCCGATGGCTTCGAGCAGGTGGTAGCGGGAGGCGATACGGCGCCCCTCGGGCTGTGCTTCGGCCATCAACCGGCTTACCTCCTTCTGAACCCCCGAATACTCTCATAGCCCGGTAAAGTGATCGACTCACACGCCGAGGAGAGGGTCCACATCTTGAGATGTGGTGTCCAGTACGTGGCGGATGTCGGGAAGGTGACCTAAGGTTGACCCCATGACCTGCCACTTCGTGTTTATTAAGCCGGCTCCGGAGAGCCGGTCGTGAGAGTGTGAACTAGCGACCAGCCGGAGTCGGAACGAGGCGGAGACGCGAAGTCTCTGCCTTTTTCTCTTTCCGAAGTCCCTTTCCGAACGGCCGCCGGCTCGCGGCACGCGCGTCGGCCGAACCTGGGGAGCCTCATGTCGTCCACCGCACGGTGCAGGGTACACACGAAACGCGCAGCGATACGGCTGGGCGCGCTCACGGTGGGTACCGGACCGGCCGTGGTGATCGGCGGGTCCGGCGCGGACGCCCACTGGATCAGCCTGCGAGACCGCCGCGAAGGAGTCTCCCCGGCCGAGTCCGTGGCGGCGGCCCGAGCTCAGGGCGCGGGGCCGGTCCTGGTGGAGCCGTTCTCGGCGGAGGATCTGCCGCTGATCGCCGAGAGGGCCGACGGCACGGTGGTCGGCGCGGCCTGGATGCGGGACTCCGGGCTGGTGCGCGCCGCCGCGAGGCTCGGCCTGCCGGTGCTCGTCCAGCGCGATCCCTCCGCGACGCTGGAGGAGTGGCTGGAGGTCGCCGGTCACTGCGTGGCGGAGGGCAACGACGGGGTCGTGCTCTGCGAGAGCGGCGGCCGTACCCTCCCGGGCGGCGCCACTCCCGATCTGGCGCTGATGCGCGCCGCGCGCGAGAGGTCGGGCCGCCCCGTCCTGGCCGGTCTCGGCGCCGACCCCGCGCTGGCCGCCGCCGCGATCGCCGCCGGTGCCGACGGCCTGCTTCTGGACCCCTCCTCCACCGAGAGGGACGTGCTGGCCGCGCGCGAGGCCGTGAAGATCGTCGGTGCCCTCACCCGCAGGGAGACCCCCGACTCGGTGATCGCCGCCCGCGAGGCCATCGACCGCGTCGACGCCGCCCTCGCCGTCCTCCTGGAACGCCGCGCCGAACTGGCCGGGACCATCCAGCGCCTCAAGCCCGTCGGGGGTTTCGCCGGTCGCGACGCCGACCGCGAGCGCCGCCTGGTCGCCGAGATGGCCCGCCGCGCCCCCGTCCTGGGCGAGGCCAGGCTCGCCCCCATCATGAACGCCGTCATCGAGGCGGGCCTCCACCTCGCCGAGGAACGCCGGTCGGCGCCCAGGGACTGACCCGGGGCCGACACAGGACTGACACGGGACTGACCAGGGGCCGGCCGGGGGCCGGGCGGTGCGGCCACCCGTACCATCGGTCAGGGGCGGACCTCGCGCGGGGAGGTCCGGGGCGCCGCGGGAAGAGGCGACCCGGAGCGCATGAGTCACTTTCGAAACTCAGATTTGGATACGCTTTCCCCGCCGACGGTGCGACTAGGGGAGGACGGGGCCGCATGTCAGACTCGTTTGTGCATCTGCACGTTCACACGGAATACTCCATGCTGGATGGAGCCGCCCGTTTGAAGCAGATGTTCAAGCAGGTCGGTGACCTGGGCATGCCTGCCATCGCGATCACCGACCACGGCAACATGCACGGCGCCTACGACTTCTACCGGCAGGCGACCGGGGCCGGGATCAAGCCGATCATCGGCATCGAGGCCTACGTCGCCCCGGCCTCCCGGCGCCAGAAGAAGCCGGTGCTGTGGGGCGAGCCGCACCAGAAGCGCGATGACGTCTCGGCGGGCGGCTACTACACCCACATGACCATCTGGGCGAAGAACGCCACGGGCCTGGGCAACCTGATGAAGCTCTCCTCGCGCGCCTACACCGAGGGCTTCGTCCGCAAGTGGGCCCGGATGGACGCCGAGATCCTCGCCGAGCACTCCGAGGGCCTGATGGCCACCACCGGCTGCCCGTCGGGCGAGGTGCAGACCCGCCTGCGCCTGGGCCAGTACGACGAGGCGGTCGCGGCGGCGGCCAGGTTCCAGGACCTGTTCGGCAAGGACAACTACTACCTGGAGATCATGGACCACGGGCTCGACATCGAGCGCCGGGTCCGCGAGGGCCTGACCCGCATCTCGCGTGAGCTGGACATCCCGCCGCTGGTCACCAACGACTCCCACTACACCTACGAGTCGGACGCGACCTCGCACGACGCGCTCCTGTGCATCCAGACCGGCAAGCAGCTGTCCGACCCCGACCGCTTCCGCTTCGACGGCAGCGGTTACTACATCAAGAACGCCGACGAGATGCGCGCCGTCGACTCCTCCGACCTGTGGGCCGAGGGCTGCCGCAACACCCTGCTGGTCGCCGAGAAGGTCGACCCGAGCGGCATGTTCGGCTTCAAGAACCTGATGCCCACCTTCCCCCTGCCCGAGGGGGAGACCGAGGAGAGCTGGTTCCGCAAGGAGATCTGGTCGGGCATGGAGCGGCGCTTCCCCGAGGGCGTCGACGAGGAGCACCGCGCGCAGATCGAGTTCGAGATGAACGTCATCCTGCAGATGGGGTTCCCCTCCTACTTCCTCGTGGTCGCCGACTTCATCATGTGGGCCAAGAACAACGGCATCCGGGTCGGCCCCGGGCGAGGCTCGGCCGCGGGCTCGCTGGCGGCGTACGCGCTGGGCATCACCGACCTCGACCCGCTGCCGCACGGGCTGATCTTCGAGCGGTTCCTCAACCCCGACCGCGTCTCCATGCCCGACGTCGACATCGACTTCGACGAGCGCAGGCGCGGCGACGTGATCCGCTACGTGACGGAGAAGTACGGCGCCGACAAGGTCGCCATGATCGCCACCTTCGGCACCATCAAGGCGAAGGCCGCCATCAAGGACGCGGCCCGCGTCCTCGGGCACCCGTACGCGCTGGGCGACAAGGTCTCCAAGGCGTTCCCGCCCGCGGTGATGGGCAAGGACATCCCGCTGTCGGGCATCTTCGACTCCGAGCACCCGCGCTACAACGAGGCGGGCGAGCTGCGCAGGCTGTACGAGGAGGACGTCGACGTCAAGTCGGCGATGGACCTCGGCAGGGGCCTGGAGGGCCTGATCCGGCAGACCGGCGTGCACGCCGCCGGGGTCATCATGTCGGCGGAGGTGCTGACCGACTACATCCCGATCATGCGCCGCGACTCCGACGGTGTGATCATCACGCAGTTCGACTATCCGACCTGCGAGACGCTCGGCCTGCTGAAGATGGACTTCCTGGGCCTGCGCAACCTCACGATCATCGACGACTGCCTGAAGATGATCGAGGCCAACACCGGCGAGGCCATCGACTTGCTCAAGCTGCCGCTGGACGACCGCAAGACGTACGAGTTGCTCGGCAGGGGCGACACCCTGGGCGTGTTCCAGCTGGACGGCGGCGGCATGCGGTCGCTGCTGCGGCTGATGAAGCCCGACAACTTCGAGGACATCTCCGCCGTCGGCGCCCTGTACCGCCCGGGTCCGATGGGCGCCAACTCCCACACCAACTACGCGCTGCGCAAGAACGGCCAGCAGGAGATCGTCCCGATCCACCCGGAGTTCGAGGAGTCTCTCCGGGAGATCCTCGGCACGACGTACGGCCTGATCGTCTATCAGGAGCAGGTCATGGCCATCGCGCAGAAGGTCGCCGGGTTCTCGCTCGGCAAGGCCGACCTGCTGCGCCGCGCGATGGGCAAGAAGAAGAAGTCGGAGCTGGACAAGCAGTTCGAGTCCTTCGAGCAGGGCATGAAGGACAACGGCTACTCCGCGAGCGCGGTCAAGACGCTCTGGGACATCCTGCTGCCCTTCTCCGACTACGCCTTCAACAAGGCGCACAGCGCCGCCTACGGTCTGGTCTCCTACTGGACCGCCTACCTCAAGGCCAACTACCCGGCCGAGTACATGGCCGGGCTGCTGACCTCGGTCAAGGACGACAAGGACAAGTCGGCTCTCTACCTGAACGAGTGCCGTCGCATGGGCATCAAGGTGCTGCCGCCGGACGTCAACGACTCCGACTTCGACTTCACCCCGCGCGGCACCGACGTCCGGTTCGGCCTGTCGGCCATCCGCAACGTCGGCGGCAACGTGGTCGACGGGATCATCGCCGCGCGCAGGGAGAAGAGCCGCTTCGCCGACTTCAAGGACTTCCTGCGCAAGGTCCCCATGGTGGTCTGCAACAAGCGGGTCATCGAGTCGCTGGTCAAGGCCGGTGCCTTCGACTCCTTCGGGCACGTGCGCAAGGGCCTGGTGATGATCCACGAGCAGGCCGTCGACAGCATCATCGGGATCAAGAAGAACGAGGCCCAGGGCCAGGACTCCCTGTTCGGCGCCGTCGAGGGCGCCGAGGACGAGACCTTCGACGTGCAGATCCCGCTGGGCGAGTGGGACAAGAACACCCTGCTGCAGTTCGAGCGGGAGATGCTCGGCCTGTACGTCTCCGACCACCCGCTCTTCGGCGTGGAGCACATCCTCGCCTCCGGCGCCGACTGCTCGATCGCCGCGCTGCAGGACGAGCACCGTCCCGACGGCCAGGTCGTCACCGTCGGCGGCATCCTGAGCGGCCTGCAGCGCAAGGTCACCAAGAAGGGCGACACCTGGGTCCTGACCCAGCTGGAGGACCTGGAGGGCGCCATCGAAGTGATGATCTTCCCTTCGGCGTACCAGCTCTGCGCGACGGTGCTCGCCGAGGACGCCATCGTGTTCGTCAAGGGCCGCCTGGACAAGCGCGAGGACGTCGGGAAGATCATCGCCATGGAGGTGACGGCCCCCGACCTGACCCGCGAGGCGGGCGGCCCCCTGGCCGTCAGCCTGGCCCTGGCCCGGTGCACCCCGCCGGTGGTCGGCCGCCTCAAGGAGGTGCTGACCGCGCACCCCGGCACCACCGAGGTGCACCTGCAGGTCCACAACGGTCCGAAGACCACCATCGTGCGTCTCGACGACCGCCTGCGCGTGTCACCGTCCCCGGCCCTGATGGGCGACCTGAAGCAGCTTCTCGGTCCCGCCTGCCTCGGAGCCTGAGAATCGGGGGCAAGTTAGGAAACCTTCCTAACTTCCGTTGACACCACCCCGGCCGCTTGCGAGTATTCCGGTGAGCGGCTTGGCGCGGCGTCCCCACGGGGACGTGACGCGCTCATTACGAGAGATGTGCTGCCCCGGCCGCGTTTCGCACGGCACCGCGGTCGGTGCCGTGGCCTCCCTCTCGTCCCCTCAGGAGACAGCACGTGTCTTCAACGACGTCCCGATCCGTCCCCCACCGCCTCCTGCTGGTCCTTGTGGCGTTCGCCACCCTCCTCGCCGGCGTCCTCGTCGCCACCGGCCGCGCCGAAGCGGCCGAGACCCTGCTGTCGCAGGGCAGGCCCGCCGCCTCCTCGTCCAAGGAGGGCTCCTCCTACAGCTCGGGCAAGGCGGTCGACGGCGACCTCACCTCGACCCGCTGGGCCTCCCTGGAGGGCAGCGACCCGCAGTGGATCCGCGTCGACCTGGGCGCGGTCTCCCCGATCTCCCGGGTCAAGCTGTTCTGGGAGGCCGCCTACGGCGAGGCCTACCAGATCCAGGTCTCCGCCGACGCCGCCACCTGGACGACCATCCACTCCACCAGCGGCGGCGACGGCGGCGAGGACGACCTGACGGGCCTGTCGGGCTCCGGGCGCTACGTCCGCATGTACGGCACGGCCCGGGGCACCGAGTACGGCTACTCCCTGTACGAGTTCCAGGTCTTCGGCGGCGGCACCGCCACGCCCAGCCCGACCCCGACGGTGACCCCGGGCGACACCTTCGTCGTCGCGGCGGCCGGTGACATCGCCGCCCAGTGCACCGCGAGCTCCAGTTCCTGCGCCCACCCCAAGACGGCGGCGCAGGTCCAGGCGATGAACCCCGAGTTCGTCATCACCATGGGCGACAACCAGTACGACGACGCCCGGCTGTCGGACTTCAAGAACTACTACGACAAGACCTGGGGCAGGTTCAAGAGCAAGACGCGCCCGGCCGTCGGCAACCACGAGACCTACGACCCGGCCGGCACCTACGCCGGATACAAGGGCTACTTCGGCTCCGTCGCCACCCCGCAGGGCAAGACCTACTACAGCTACGACCGGGGCAACTGGCACTTCATCGCCCTCGACTCCAACTACTTCGACCAGGCGGCCCAGATCAACTGGCTCAAGGCCGACCTGGCCGCGAACACCAGGGGCTGCATCGCCGCCTACTGGCACCACCCGCTGTTCAGCTCCGGTGAGCACGGCAACGACCCGGTGAGCAGGCCGGTCTGGAAGATACTCCACGACGCCCGGGCCGACCTGGTGCTCAACGGCCACGACCACCACTACGAGCGGTTCGCCCCGCAGGACCCCGACGCCCAGGCCGACCCCGACGGCATCGTGGAGATCCTCGGCGGCATGGGCGGCGCCTCGCCGTACGACATCGAGAACGTCCAGCCCAACAGCCAGAGGCGGCTGCAGGACGTCTACGGCGTGCTCAAGCTGACCTTCGCCCCCGCCGCGTTCTCCTGGCAGCTCATCGGGACCGACGGCGCGGTGAAGGACACCGGCCCCACCTACGCCTGCCACTAGATGTACATCTCGGCAAGCCGGACCGCGGACGGAGCACGTCCGCGGTCCCGGCTCTCCTGGGCGGTCCCCGGGAACGTGCTCGCGCTCGGGGCGGTCAGCCTGGTCACCGACATCTCCTCGGAGATGGTCACGGCCGTGCTGCCGCTCTACCTGACGCTCTCCCTCGGGCTCAACCTGCTGCAGTTCGGCCTGCTGGACGGGCTCTCCTTCGGGGTGACGGCGCTGGTCCGGCTGGCCGGCGGCAACCTCGCCGACCGGTGGCAGCGGCGCAAGCTGGTCGCCGGCATCGGATACGGGCTGTCGGCGCTCTGCAAACCGGCCCTGCTCGCCGCCGGCGGCTCCGTCGCGGCGCTGGGCGCGGTGATCGCCGTGGACCGGACCGGCAAGGGGCTGCGGACGGCTCCGCGTGACGCGCTGATCTCGCTGAGCGTCCCGCCGGACGGGCTCGGGCAGGCGTTCGGCGTGCACCGCGCCATGGACACCTTCGGCGCGCTGCTCGGCCCGCTGGTGGCGTTCGCCGTCCTGACGGCCACCGGCGGGGCCTACGACGCGGTGTTCGTGGTCAGCTTCTGCGTGGCCGTGCTCGGCGTGTTGCTGATGGTCATGTATGTCCGCGACCAGCGTATGCCGCTGCCGGGCCCGCGGTCGGCGACCTCGCCGCGCGCGGCGTTCGGGCTGCTGCGCGATGCGGCGTTCCGGCGGGTGTGCGTGGTGGCCGCGGCCCTGGGCCTGGTCACGCTCAGCGACGCGTTCGTCTACCTGCTGCTGCAGAAGCGCGGCGGGTTCGGCGCCGAGTACTTCCCGCTGCTGCCGATCGGCACGGCCGCCGTCTACCTCCTGCTGGCCGTGCCCGTCGGCCGCCTCGCCGACAGGCTGGGCCGGGTCCCGGTCTTCCTGGCCGGGCACGTGGCGCTGATCGCCGCCTACCTCCTGCTGATCGGACCGGGATGGCTCGTCGCGGTGCTGGCTCTGCACGGGGTCTTCTACGCCGCCACCGACGGCGTGCTGATGGCCGTGGCCGGGCCGATGCTCCCCGCCCACCTGCGTACCAGCGGCCTGGCCCTGCTCCAGACCGGCCAGGCGACCGCCCGGCTGTTCTCCTCGGTCCTGTTCGGCGCCGTCTGGACGGTGTGGGGGAGCACGCAGGGGCTCGCCGTCATGGCCGCCGGGCTCGCGGTGTGCGTGCTCGGCGCCTGGTCCGTCGTGAGGAGGCACGTGTGACACCGCCGTTGACGTGGGCGCCCGGCGTCCGCCCGGTGAGGGGGAGGCGTCCATGACCCCGGTACGTCGCCTGCTGGTGCTGCTGGCCGCCCTCGCCGTCCTCGGCGGCGCGGCGGCCGGCTACGCCGCCTGGGCCGCGCGCCGCGACCCCGCCCCGGCGCAGGCGGGACAGGACGGCGTGCTCCGTCCCGGGCAGCTGATGTTCCGCACGGCGACCGGCCGGGTCGCCGGGGTTCCGCTGCGGGACACCTCCGCCGCGCCCGCCGGCGGCGGCCTGGCCTGTGACCGCTTCTCCACGGGCGGCGGGACCTCGATCTGCCTGGTGGCCCGGCCGGGACCGGTGGCCACCACGCACGCCGTGATCCTCGACCGCTCGATGCGGGAGACCCGCCGGGTCAAGCTGGCCGGCATCCCGAATCGGGCCGGGATGTCGCGGAGCGGCCGGATGGCGTCGTGGACGGTGTTCGTCACCGGTGAGTCCTACAGCGAGGGCGGCTTCTCCACCTGGACCGGGATCCTGGACACCCGCACCGGCTACGCGGTGACCAACATCGAGGACATCCCGCTGACCCTGAACGGCCGCCGCTACCACGCCGCCGACGTGAACTACTGGGGGGTCACCTTCGCCGCCGACGACAACCGGTTCTACGCGACCGTGTCCACCAAGGGGAAGACGTATCTCGTCGAGGGCGACTACGGCAGGTGGCAGGCCCGCACGCTCAGGGAGAACGCCGAGTGCCCGTCGCTGTCCCCCGACGGGACCCGCCTGGTGTTCAAGAAGCGCGTCTCCGCCGATCCTGACCGGATGTGGCGGCTCCACCTGCTGGACCTGGCGACCATGCGGGAGACGCCCCTGGCCGAGCCCGCCAGTGTCGACGACCAGGTCGCCTGGCTCGACGGGCACACGGTCATGTACGCCAAGGGGCCGGACGTCTGGTCGGTCCCCGCCGATGGCTCCGGCACCCCGGCTCTCCTGGCGCGGGGCGCGTCCTCGCCGGCGGTGTCGCGCTGAGCCTCAAGGAGGTGCTGACCGCGCACGCCGGCGTCATCGTGGAATCCCGCCTGCCGCAGGCTCCCTCCTGGAGCAGAGGGGTGCCGCGCCCGCGCTCGGTGTGCCCGAGCCCGCGAGGCCGGCGGCGATCCGCAATCGGTCATTCCGGAGATGACCGCCCCCGCCGAACACCTGCGGGCGCTGAGCGGGGCCTCCCGCCCCGACCTTTGTCACATGGAACTTTTGGATCTGCGGCTTCCTTTTGTTGTGTTAATAATCACGTTTCATATTGGCGAGATCATGTTGTCGCTGTTGGGGTATTTGCGCGCCACCAGAATTGGCGACCGAAAATCTTATGGACAATTTTGCGGATCTTGAACTTTAACCATCGGCGCTGACACTGCTCCTGTCGCTTGATCGTCTTGACGGGCGGCTGAACGCTTCGCACCAGCGGAGCTGGCGAGGGGCTCCGCCGTGTCTGTGCGCCGTGCTGTCGCAATCCTGTTGGCGATCGTTCTCACGGTCACGACAGGGGTGCCCGCCCAGCTTTCCGCGGCGTGGGCCGTGGGCCCCTATCTGGCGGTGAACGGTGCGGATCTGGCCGGGACCTCGGTGGGGTCGCCGTTCACGGTGACGCTGACCGGCGAGGGAACCGTCGACGACGGGGTCAAGTTCCTGCTGAACAACGTGTATCTGGGCAAGGACTCGACCGCGCCGTACCAGTGGACGGTCACCGCCGCCGTCGGGGCGCGCGCCCTGTACTACATTCGTAGATTCACTGGGAGTGGATCACCGCGCCTCCGATAATGGCTGATCAGGGCACGTGTCTGGTGAC